>DAOUDX010000298.1:0-5888 GCA_034430835.1 Anaerolineae bacterium | reverse complement strand
GGGGGTTCTTTTGTGCCCCCTGCCGCTGAAACTGAGCAGAACTGGTCTGTCATAGCCGTGGAGACCCTACATATTGGGGCCGAGAAATGACCGCCCTCCATATATGACGGTACTATGCCTGAGTAGTTACGTCCCTTCTCCCTTTCCTTGGGCTGGCTTGACCAACCACTGGTGGCCAGGGTGCTCTCAGAACACTTCCAGAGGATCACAATAAACACAGCTCCAAGTGGTACAACTTTTTGGGGGAACCCCCAGCGGGTCTATCTGGGATTCAGGGAAGTGCGCTATCGGATATGGGTTGTCACCTATGGTGTTTTCTCTGCACTGTCATTGACTCTTGCGGTACTATTACGCAGTCTCGGGCCTATTGCATTTGGAAGTTTGATCAGAACCCCGCTTGTGCTCTTTCTTGAGTTGGTGAGCGCCGTATGTGCCTTTATGGCGCTTCGTGCCCATCGGAGCGCTACAGAATGCATAGAATTATTCAAGGCCTTCCTCGAAGGCGAGACCCAGGACGACAGCTCGTGAGGCCGCCGCCCAACACCGCTTGCAGCCGACGCCGCTATCGCGGCCTTGAATCGCGGCGCGATTTGGTTATGTGAGGTGTCTTGAGGTGAATGGCCCAGCGCGAAAGCCGCGGCGCGGCTGAAGCACACCGTTAGCCAGCGGTAACTACCCACTGTAATCGCCTATCGCATGGCAGCACAATAGAGAAGGGATATGAAACACCTAACTCGGAAAGAACTGTTAGCAGCTGAGACTTTCGACTACGGCTACGTTCAGTATAGGGACTATCAGTCAGGTTCTGGAGACTCTTGGCTCAACGATATCGACACACTCGAAAGAGCTGAGAGAGAGGGGTGGGAACCGTCTCGCATAGCGCAAGCCACAAACATCTGTGAGGGAGACCTATGGCACTATCTGCGAAACTTCCGTGACGGAAAAAAGATAGTCAATGCGCCAAACCCGGCAGAGGGTTTTCGTCGTGCTGTACGATGTGCAATCCAGAGCAACTTGGAGTTCGGGACGTTCGACGAGGAGATTCTCGTGAGCTACTTTGGTCGGCGGATGTCGGACCTTGGCTATTGTGTGGACATGGAAGGCAGGTCAATCACATACTACTTGAGCGAGTTGTGTCCAGAAGAGAATCACAGTCAAGCAAGGCCCCACGAGCATCCAGTTGAGTGGTTTCGGAATACCGTGCGTGTTTCCATTCGCACTGCTGTTGACAGTGGGTTGAATAACGACAGGGCTGTAGAAGCACTGGTGGGTCGAATCTGCTGCCACGCGGCCCAGTTTGGGGTCTCGGTGAGCGCGCAGTCGCACCGGTTGTCGGATTACTCCCAGGAGTTGTGTGAAAGGCGAATATCCATCCAGCCAGCAAATGAAGCCCTTGGTGCGAAAAACGTATCGGCTGGTAAGAGCTTGCAGAAGGTACTCACTGGCTTGAACGGTGCAATCGCTGGAGCTATTGCTGGGGCAACTTTCGTTTTACTAGAGGATGTCGCTGGCCTAGTCAAGGGCATAGCAATCCTGGCAGCAATTGGGGCGTTCATTGGGATAGGTGGTGAATTAAAGGGTTGGTCCCGTCGGATTGCCTACGGGCGCAAGGCGGCGTCCGACGGACTACTGCGCAAGCTCGGTCGCTCTGCAGTAATCCTAGCGGGCCTGTATGGACTTGTCGGGCTCATTGTGGGGGTCAGCCATCTGCTGTTGGGCAAAACTGCAGAAGGAGTCGCCATATGGGCTATTGTCGGAGCCGTAGAAGGGTGTATTGTCGGCGTTTCCCTTTGGCGGTTGAGTGCTGGCTAACAATGGTCTAGGGCCAACCTCCAGGACCGACTACCACAGATGATAGAAATCGAGTAAGATACCTACGTCTGGCTAGACGAACTGCACATTAACAAGGGCATAACCAAGTACCACAGACCACCCAGAGAGTGACGGCGGCGACCCATGACAGCGGGTTTGGGCACTCTGTGACCTATGCTAACAATGTTGGGCGTCGCCAATCCAGGAGCCAACCCTGTCTATGACCACAGGGCAAACTCAGACCAATGCTCAAGACCATTAGGGCAAACGGATGCAGAGCATTCGCGTGACCCTTATACGTAATGTATGGCGGCTTGGCGGTCGCCGTCACTTTCACCTCTTTGCGTTCTGGGATAAGTCAATATGGTTTCCAGTCAATCATTGTCCGACATCGGGGCGTCACGACCAGGGGATCCAAGCTGGAAACCATTGTGGTGTCGTAAGGCAACCACTGTACGTATCGTAGGACGCCTGGTCGGCGCCCCGACCCGCATCGCAAGGAGGAGGTCACTATGGCGCTACTGGACCAACTGGGACAACCACTGCCGGAACGATACTACCTGGGCGTCGACGTCGGATACAAAGCCCACGTGGCGGCCGTCATCAGCCTGGAGACGTTTGTCAAGCGAGGCGATCACTGGAAGCGGTCACCGTGTCTCGAGTTCCCCAGCACCCAGGCAGGCCTAGAAAAGCTACAGCAGCACCTGGACAGCTTCAGCCCCGATCCACACACCTTCCTCGGACTGTGTGAGCCGACCGGCGGCTTCTACGGGGCGACGTTGTTTCAGTTCCTGCTCGACCGCGGCTATCCGATGTGGTGGATCGAGAATGCCACCACTCGCCATATGCGCGAGAAGATCCTGGGCCACTTGCCCAAGACCGACGAGACCGATGCCCGCGTGATGGCCCGCATCGCCTATCTTCACCAAGCCGTGGGGGAGGAGTTCACCATCCGCCCGCTCAAACTAGCCAGCGCCGACGACCAAGAGCTGTTACAGCTATGCCGTGACAGCTGGAAGCTCAAGTCAATGATGACACGCGCCCGCAACCAGTTCTCTCAGTTGATGGCTGTGACCTTCCCGGAACTGAAGACCTTCTTCACCAAGAGCGTCTCCACCTTGGCCCCGGTGATGCTCGTCGACGCTTATCCCACACCGGCCGAACTGGCCGCGGCGCCGGCTCAAGAGATAGCCGACGTATTGTGGAAGGCCGGTGCTTACCATCACGCCCGCAGAGCGGAAGACCTGCGAGCGTTGGCCCGCAACAGCTCTGGTCTCTTGCCTGACCCTGGTCGTGCCTGGCGTATCGCCTGGCTCACCGACTACCTGCTGGCCAACTTCGAAGCCCGTCTGGCTCTCGACAGACGCATCAGGCAGCAAGTCAAAGCGCGCGAGGCGTTCCAGTGGATCAAGGATGTCCCTTACGCCGGACCGGCTACTCTCGCCGTCATCCTGGCCGTGACGGGTGACATCGACCGTTTCCCAAACTATCGCCGCTACGTGGCCTACACAGGATACTTCGCCGGGTTGGAGACGTCTCAGACCATCGATCGCACGCGGATGTCGAAGCGCGGCAACCGAGACCTGAAGCGGGCGCTGTTCCAGATCGCAGCTCCCTTGGTATGGTTCGATCACGGTGACAATGCCTACAAGGCGCTATTTGAGCGCAAGGTGGCCCAGGGGCGGCCGTGGTACAAAGCGATGCCCTACGTATGTGCAGCACTAGCCAGACATATCTATCATTGTCTCAAGTTCAAGGATCCGTACGATGTCGAAAAGGCATTTGCGGAACCGATGTCTCTGCCTGCCTCGGAACAGGTGGAGACAGACTTGAGACTCGATCTCGACGGACGATTCGAGGTCATGGAGGCTCATCTCGCCCTGGAAATGGACTAGAGGTGTGGTTACGTACCCGCTGCACCTGACCCGCGCCTTCGGCGCTCCGGGTATCGCGGCTTTTTTGCATATGCTGGTGGGCTTTTTCACAATGGCGGTTCTGCAGACCCGGCGCGGGCAGGTGAGCTTTTTCGTTGGGCCGCATATGGAGGCAAGCTATGATCAATAGCAACGCACGCCACCTCTGGCACGCTCTGAGTTTACTCGCAATACTGCTGGTTCTGGCAGGCGGGGTGATGTCATGTCAGTACGGCGGTTCAGATGCCCCACCCTTTCAGTTGTACATCCTGCCGATCGGTGAGGCTCAGGCGATATCGCACCAGGCTACCACATCAGAGTATGAACAGTGGCTTAAGAGAGTTAAACTGAACAGAGCTGGGCTTGTCCTCCAAGCTGCCAACATCGCCGCGGTCAACGATGATTACTCGCACACCCTGGTACTGGAAATGACCGGCGATGCGTCACGCGAGATCATCGCGCTCGTGGAACCCGACGCGGACGCTGATCACCTACTCAGCGGCGAATACTCGATCGCGTGTCCGTACGCGCTGACGCCAGAAAACGCCTTCGTCGTCAGGCTATCCGGCGACCGGGTACTAGGTGGCACTATACGGTGCCCCACTGCAGAATATCATACGCACCCCGATATGTATGTCGCCACTCGGATCGGCTACATCGTCCTTCGAATTGACAACTGCGATCAGGCTGTGCTGGAAAGGATCGTATCGGCGTTGCGATAGCTCATCGAGTAGCCTCGGCTTCTGGTGCGGCCCAACACCCGCTGCAGGCGACGCCGCTTCGCGGCCTTGTATCGCGGCACGATTTGGTTATGTGAGGCACTTTGAATTGATGGGCTCGCCGGGTAAGTCGCGGCGCGCCTGAGCTTTTCCGTTAGCCGCACGCTTGCAGAGGAATCTAGTATGACAGATGGCATTGTCCCTAACTCTTCACTCAACAAACTGAGTGAAGACATCGAAATTACTATCGGCGTAGAAACTGTGTCGGTAAGCTACCGAGATAGATTTGAGCGTCTAGAGCCAGTGGTTTACATCTCCAAGAGTGAGACTAATCCTATCATTATTGCCGTTGGGGATTCCGAAGCACCTGCTGAGCCGCACATTCAAGTTGCTCTCTTTGACTCAAGTGTATCACTCCCAAAGTCACTCGATAAAGGTGCCGCCCTGGAGAGATTCTTTGCTTACATACTTCGTGACCTATTGGGTCTCAGCGTATTGAAACTGCTTGCATGCCCACGCGTCATTCTCAAAGGAGCGGACAGTCTGGATTCAATTCTTTGTGGCTATCAGAAATCGTTACTGAGAACTGCAATGATCGAAGCTGGAGCAAGAGAGTGTGTTTTTGATTCATAGCGTTGGCAACAGTTAGGGTGCGGCTAACACGCGCTGCACCTGACCCGCGCCTTCGGCGCTCCGTTGTATCGCGGCTTTTTGCAGTCGCTGGTAGGCTTGTTCAGAGTGGTGGTCGTGCAAATCCGGCGCGGGCAGGTGAGCTCCGCCGTTAGCCAGCCCCACCATTCGTGAGTAATACTTGCTACTTGGGAGAAAGGTCTTGGCATTACGGCGCGGCAATACGAAGGTGTTTCTAGTAGCATTCGGAGTAGTCATCCTGATGCTGGTGACTGGACTAGTCTTGTTGCTCTCGTTGAAAGAGAGGCGGCCCATCAGCATAGATGAAGTATGGAGTATGCAATACGAGGGAGTAGAACTTGAGGGCAAGACGGTCGTTGTTAGAGGAGATGCCATATTTGACCCTCATTCCGATTTTCGTTTCAATGCGTTCTACCTGGTAGACATACAAACGCCCTCTGAACGTCGAGACCCTGCGTACGCCTTCTGGTTCGGAATTAGAATCGATGACATTTCCTGCGAGACTGGTGGAAGCGCAGTAACTTGGGTCTGTCAACCGTTTGACCCCAGTCAGGCTACAGCCTTTGACTTCAAGGGAACTATACACCTAACCCAAGTGGGGAAGCGACCAGTTATGTGGCTATCAGATATAGACTTTGAGCATTCGCGCCAACTGCAAGATGGGGTAGTGTCCTTGGACAACTGAGATAATTGCTGGCATACTATCAGTGGATTACATCTCCCTTGGAGGTGAGAATGAAGCTGATAGCATGTCTAATCATATTGTCGTTGATTGTCGCGTTTTGGTCAACCG
>DAOUDX010000297.1:0-23249 GCA_034430835.1 Anaerolineae bacterium | reverse complement strand
CGCAGCTACATCTCCACAGCCCGAAAGAATGAACAGCGAATATTGGAAGCTCTGAGAATGGCATTGGTTGGCTCACCATTTTGCCCTCCCATTCTTCAACCATTAGCCTCATCAGGAGGCTGAGCAGTTACCTGCTAAGAAAGTGGTCGCGGAACGATGAAACGTGCTCCCTAGAGGATGGGTTTCCATTGATTCTCGGCTGCATTGGCTATGGCGTAGGCGGTGCGCTGATTGGTTACGCTGCTCCAATGGCTATTGCCATTCTCTTCTTGTAGGCGGGTACCTGGTCAGAAGGCTAGGCAGATGCGCTTTGCCAGATCCCTCGCAGCAGCAGCGGGGATGGCGATTAAGGGATGCACTGAAAGTGCGTTCCACCTCTCTGATCCCTCCGTGAAACAGTGAGAAGGTTCTCTCCCACCCCTGCCCGTAGCTCCACAGCCTCACCAGCCGCGCAGCACCGGCCAGAAGCTCGCAGTCGAGGGATGCGGTCGGGGGAGGCAGCGTGTATCATTTGACAGTCTCCCGCCACCCGTAGTATAGTTGCCCCCATGATTGAGGGGATGGGGAGCGAGGAATATCAACCGAGCGTGCTGCCGGCGCTGGCCCGACTGGAGGACCCCACCGGCGAGACGCGCAAGGACCTCCTGCAGTTGGCCGACGGCGAGCAGGTCGAGGTCGTGCTGCTGCGCTACCGCCAGCGGCGCAGCGCCTGCGTCTCCACCCAGGTCGGCTGCGCCTGCGGCTGCCCGTTCTGCGCCACCGGCCGGATGGGGTTCGTGCGCCACCTCTCCAGCGCCGAGATCGTCGCCCAGGCGCTGCACGTCCAGCGCGAGCTGGCGGCCCGGCAGGAACAGCTCTCCAACGTCGTCCTGATGGGAATGGGCGAGCCGCTGTTGAACTACGACCAGACCGTCGAGGCCATCCGCCATCTGATCGACCCGCGCGGGCTGGGACTGGCCCCCAGCCGCCTGACCCTCAGCACGGTTGGGATCGTGCCAGGGATCGAGCGGCTGGCCGGGGAAACGGCGCACAGCGGTGCGCCACTGCCCATCAAGCTCGCCATTTCGCTCCACGCCGCGACGGACGACCTGCGCGACGAGTTGGTGCCCATCAATCGGCGCTACCCGCTCGACGACCTATTCGCCGCAGCGGAGCAGTATGCCGCCAGGGCCCGGCGCCGCGTGATGATCGAATGGGTGATGATCGACGGCGTCAACGACTCGCGTGGGCAGGCGGAGGCGCTCGCGGCGCGGCTCGCGAGGCTGCCGGCGCACGTCAACCTCATGCGCCTGAACCCGGTCGAGGGCTATGCGGGATGGCCGGCGACGAGCGCGGCCATCAATGCCTTCGCGGCCATCCTCGACCACGCCGGGATCCCCCACACGATGCGCCAGCGCCGGGGCGCGGCCATCCAGGCCGGGTGCGGCCAACTGCGGAGCCGGAGGATACGCCAGTGCCAGGAAGGGGAATGATATGTCGCAACCTCGGATCGAGTCCTACCGCTTTGGGCACGTCGTCATCGACGGCCAAGTTCACACGAAGGACGTCATCATCCTGCCAGATCACGTGATCGGCGGATGGTGGCGCAGAGAGAGGCACACGCTGCTCCCCGACGACCTGGAAGCCGTGCTCGCAGCCGCGCCGGAGGTGTTGGTCGTGGGAAAAGGCGCCTTCGGCCGCATGCAGGTCGCGTGGAAGACGAAAGAGGCGCTCCAGGCAGCCGGCATCGACCTCATCGCTGAATCTACCGGGGAAGCGGCCGAGACGTACAACCGATTGCGCGGTGAAAAGGCCGTCGCCGCCGCACTACACCTGAGCTGCTGAACGCATGGGGTCGGATTGCCGATCCGCCCCACAGGATCAAAGCAGCGGCAATTGTCCGGCGGGAGGCGAGAGATTCCGTCCCGCCACGCCCAACAGCCGCACCGGCTTGCCCGCCGACTGAGTTCTCCAGCACCTCGACGGCGACAAAGAAAGCATCCACATCCAGGTGAACGATGGCACGCAGTCGGTCGGTCATGATGAGGCTATTGTACAAGTCGCCGAAAGAGATCGCAAATAGCACCAGCCAGCACCCGCAGAGAGCCAAGGCCTGCGCGCGCGTTGACAGCGAGGTGACATAGGGCTATACTTGTGACTGCCATGAGAATCGCGTTCATTACCCTGTTCAAGGAGGGCTGCGGCGGAGGAGAGGGGCGCGTGGCCCACGAGATGGCCCATCACTGCGCCACCTGCCACGAGGTCGTGCTGATATGTCCCGGCGAGAGGACAGGGCTGCACAGGGCCGCACACAACCTGCAGGTATTCACCGTCAAGAGCGCCGGAGAGGGAGACCTCTACGTAGCCGCGCTGTCAGCCAAGCAAGTGAAAGGGATATTCGATTTCCTCGATGCGTTCAGGCCGGACGTGGTGCATGCGCACGAGCCTCTCTCGCTGGGCCTGATCGGGCAAGTATGGGCCAAGATGCACAACGTCCCCTTCGTCCACACAGCCCACGTGCTCCCATCCAAGATGTTCCACTTTGGAGCCACCGAGGCCATCACAGTGCTGAGAAGCTCCATTGGCGAGACGATCGCCAGGCAGAGCCTGTCCAACTTTTTCCTCAATTTCTACGAAAACTGCGACGCCATCTTCGCCCTCAACCGATTCGCTGCGGAGGACATTCGGGAGTTTGCGGACTGTGACAGGATATTCATGATACCCAACGGACTGGACTTGGGCAGGTATAGGGCATGTCCAAACGCCGACACGGCCTCCCCCAAAAAAACGCTGACGTTCGTCGGATACCTCAGCGAGCGAAAGAACCAACTCTACTTGCTGAAGGCGCTCGGGCACCTTCCGAGCTACAGGCTCCAGCTCATCGGCGAGCCGCTCAAGCCCACCTATGACCGGCAACTGAAGGATTTTGCCAGAGAGCATGACCTGGACGTTGTGTTCGCGGGCTTCGTCGATCACCAGGAGATACCCGACTATCTCGCAAAGACCCACGTCCTCGCTTCGGCATCACAAATGGAAGTCCAGAGCCTGGTCGTCATAGAGGCCCTGGCATCCGGGACTCCCGTCGTTGGCCTGTCTAACGAAACGATCGACGAACTGGTGGACGAGAAGGTCGGGGCCAGGCTGCCGAAAGATACCGACCCAAGAGAATTCGCGCGACACGTGGAAAGAATCTGCCGTCTCCCCCAATCCGAATACGATGCACTGTGCGAGAATGCCCGCGAACGAGTCAGGGAGCACAACTGGCCCAACGTCATCGCGCAGACAGTGGCAATCTACGAAACGCTCCAGGGCAAAGCGCCACCCACCGCCGAGAAAAGCCAGAAAGGGTTGGCGAAAGCCCTCTCCCTTATTCCTCCCGGCGAAACAAAGAACTTTTTGGCCAAGCGCGTTGCGGTACTGGAGAAAACGCTGCGCCGCACCACGCGACCGAAATCAGAATCTACGTTTGCCTCGCGGATCAGAAAAGCAGGAAGGGTGCCCGGATCGACGTGGCTCTTTTTTGCCCTGACGATCCCCCTCTCGGTGTTGTTCTACCAGATCGTCAAGCATCTATCGGTCACATCCCGACGGGAAGACGCCCAAGGCACGCAGAGACTCCACAGGCCGGGGCTTCCAAACTGGCTGAAATGGCTCAGAGACGTGGACAGCGCGGACGCGGACGCCGACGCGTAGCACCCGCCCCCCTACGCAGATGATGATTTGTATCACCCCCACCATCGCCCTCGTCGAGAGCGAAATCCAACTGGACTTTGCACGCGCCTCCGGGCCGGGCGGGCAGAACGTCAACAAGGTCGCCACCGCCGTGCAACTGCGCTTCGATGTGCGCAACTCGCCGTCGCTGCCGGACGACGTGCGGGAGCGGCTGGTGCACCTGGCCGGGAAGCGCATGACCGAGGACGGCGTGCTCGTCATCGATGCCCGCCGCTTTCGCACACAGGAACGAAACCGGCAGGATGCTATCGACCGACTGGTCGCCCTGATCGAGCGGGCCGCCCGGAAGCCCTCGGTGCGCCGCGAGACAAAGCCGACGGCGGCATCGAAACGCCGCAGGCTGGAAGCCAAGCGCCGCCGGAGCGAGAAGAAGCAAACGCGAAAACCTGTCTCCTACGAAGAATGAGCCAGATCAACCAGCCAACCAGCCAACCAGCCAACCCACTCTATGGCTACGACCTCCCCGCTCTCCAGTCTCTCTTGGAGGCATGGGGACAGCCCGCCTACCGCGCCCGGCAGGTCTGGGAGTGGCTCTACCTCCACTTAGCCGACGATTTCGACCAGATGACGAGCCTGCCGAAATCACTACGCGAAAGACTTGCTGCCGGGACGATCATCGGCGTACCGCAGGTGATAGACACAGCCTGCTCGGACGATGGGGAAACGCGCAAAGATCTGCTCCGGCTGGCAGACGATGAAGCCGTGGAGGCCGTATTGATGCGCTACGAGCGCCGCCACACCGCCTGCATCTCCACACAAGTCGGCTGCGCGGTTGGCTGCGCCTTCTGCGCCACGGGCCAGATGGGCTTCCGCCGCAACCTCACCAGCGGAGAGATCGTCGCCCAGGCCCTCCACTTTGCCCGCATCCTCCGCGCGGGGGGCGAACGTCTGACCAACGTGGTACTGATGGGCATGGGGGAGCCGCTGCTCAACTATGACGCCTCCCTGGCCGCCATCCGACGCCTGATCGACCCGCAGGGGTTCAAGCTGGGCCAGCGCCACATCACCCTCTCCACTGTGGGCATCGTGCCCGGCATCAGGAGGTTGACGGATGAGGGGTTGCAGATCACGCTTGCCGTATCCCTCCATGCCGCCACCGACGATCTGCGCGACCAACTCGTACCCATCAACCGCAGCTACACACTCGATGAGCTCTTCGAGGCCTGTTACCACTACGCCCAGCGCACCGGCCGACGGATCAGCTTCGAGTGGGCGCTCATCGAAAACGTGAACGACACGCCACAACAGGCTCAGGCGCTGGCCGCCCGCCTGAAAGGGATCCCATCCCACGTCAACCTCATCCCCCTCAATCCAACCGCCAACTACGAAGGGCTGCCTTCCTCCCAGGAGCGGCTGGCCGCTTTCACCACCGCACTCGAACGGTACCACATTCCACACACCGTGCGCCTGCGCCGGGGCATCGACATCCAGGCCGGCTGCGGACAGTTGAGACAGCGCTATCCATAGGCCGCCGACTGCGCGCGAGCTTCTTGATTTTCTAAGCGTTCCATTGTATCATTGCGCCTGTGGATCATTCTGTGGGCTACGTCAGGTTCCCCCTCCACTTCTGATTCTGCCTCACCCTGGAGCCCGGCAGAGCCAACATACAAAAAAGCTCTCCGCTATTCCAGCAGGGAGCCAAGGAGCGCTTTCTCGCCAGAGAAAGGTATGAAAAAGAGCTTGACTAGCCTTTGTTCAGCGTCCGCAGGCAGCGCGTGCAGAGGTACATGCGCTGGGCCTGTCCATCAACCTCCACCCGCACACGCCGAACGTTGGGCTTGAATTGACGATTGGTTGCCTTTTTGGAGTGGCTTACACTGCGCCCGAACTGAGGGCCTTTGCCGCACATTTCACACTTTGCCATTTATGTCACCTCGCCAGTAATTCGTAGCGAGGCGTAATCATACCACAAGAGGGGCTTTCGCGCAACTTGCCCCGCCGCCAGTTCACGAGCAGGAGGGAATGATGCCAGAACAAATGCGCAGCCGGGGACGCATCGAGGTCTCACCCGCCGCCATCGCCAGCATCGCCAACCAAGCGGTACTGACCTGCTACGGCGTCGTCGGCACTGCGGACAGGGACTTGGCTGCCGGCATCGCCGGCCTTCTATCCCCGGATAGCAAGCGCGGCATCGAGGTGCACGTCCAAGACGGACAGATCACCATCGACGTGTACGTCATCATCGAGTACGGCACCCGAATTGCCATGGTAGCCCACAGTGTGATGAACGTCGTCAAGTTCAGCGTCGAGCGCGCGCTAGGAATCCCTGTCGCCGAGGTCAACGTCCACATCGAGGGACTGCGCGTCAGCGACATTGACTGAAGAACGCGCGCACGTCATCCCCATAGCGAGATAGAGCCGAGGAGTACAGGGTGACAGACGAGAGACCGGCAGCAGCTACGCAAGAGAGGCCACATCTGACCACAGACGGCCAGGACTTTAAGCAACTGACAAAGGCCGCACTGGCATGGCTGCAGCACCATCAGGGCACGATCAACGCCCTCAATGTCTACCCGGTTCCCGATGGCGACACGGGAACCAACATGGTGCTGACGATGCAAGCCGCGTGGGATGAAATACGAGACTCTCCGGAGCAAAGCGTCGGGCAGGTAGCCCATCAGATGGCCCACGGCGCGATGTACGGCGCTCGGGGCAACTCTGGCGTGATCCTCTCCCAAGTCTGGCGCGGCTTTGCCCGTGGCCTGGACGAGAAACAGGCTTACGGTGCCCAAGACCTGGCGCTCGCTTTCCAGGAAGCGCAGGCGACCGCCTATAAAGCCGTCGTCGAACCGGTTGAAGGGACGATCCTCACCGTCGCCCGCGCCGTCGCCGACGCAGCGACCAAGGCTGCCCAGAGGTCGAATGACCTCTTGCACGTGTTGGAGCAGATAGTGTTCGCCGCGCACGAGACCGTCATGCTCACCCCGTCGCTGCTCCCCGTGTTGGCAGAGGCCGGGGTCGTGGACGCCGGCGGCCAAGGGCTATTCGTCATCCTGGAAGGAATGTTGCGTCACATGCGCGGAGAGCCCATCGCTGAGGACGTGGAATTGGCCGAGCCTATGGACCTCGTCGCGACAGGCCTCGCGCCCGGCGAGACAGGCTACGGCTACGACGTGCAGTTCGTCGTCATCGGGCAGGATCTCGACGTGGACGTGATCCGCCAGAGAATCACAGAGATGGGAAAATGCCCCCTCGTCGTGGGCGATCCCTCGATGGCCAAGGTACACGTCCACGTGCCAGACCCCGGCGTTCCCATCAGTTACGGTGCCAGTCTGGGATCGCTGCACGACGTCATCGTCGAGGATATGCAGGCCCAGTACCGGGATTTCATCGCCGGACACAGAGCACCGCTGCCTGCTTCACCCGGCGGACAGCAGGGCGAGTCCACGCCAGAGATCGGCGTCGTGGCCGTCGTGATGGGCGACGGCCTCGCTCAGGTCTTCCGGAGCCTGGGCGTGAGCGCCATCGTAGACGGCGGCCAGACGATGAACCCCAGCACCCAGGATCTGCTGAAAGCGATCGAGAGCCTGCAAGCCGAGAAAGTCATCCTGCTGCCCAACAACAGCAACGTCATCTTGGCAGCCGAGCAAGCTCGCAAACTCAGCAAGAAGCCCATTGCCGTCATCCCCACCCGCTTCGTTCCGCAGGGAATCACGGCCCTGATGAGTCTCAGCCCCCAAGCCGACTTTGAGACCAACGTCGATGCGATGACGTCCGCACTGGACGAGGTCGAGACGGGCGAGGTCACTCTGGCGACACGCTCGGCGACCATCAATGGAATGAAAGTGGCAAACGGAGAGATCATCGGCCTGCACAATGGGGAGCTCAGAACAAACGGCAAGTCGGTCGAAAAGGTCGTCACCGCTCTCCTCACCGAGATGCACGCCGCAGAAGGGGAGATCATTACGCTTTATTACGGCGAAGCTGTAAGCGAACAGGACGCCAATGAGCTGGCCGACCTCATACAGCGCAAATGGCCTGAACAAGATATCGAAATCGTCGCCGGTGGACAACCGCATTATCACTATGTCCTATCTGTGGAATGATGTACAACAGTAGCCGCTGATCGAACGTCAGCAAGTGCTAGCTGCTAATCACAATTGTTAACAGCCAAACCCGGAGGTTCCGTGTCCAAAGTCCACATCGTCACCGACAGCGCGAGCACCATCGATCCAGCAACCGCCGAACGCCTCGAGGTCACCGTCCTGCCGCTGACCGTTCGCATAGACGGCAAAGACTACCAGGACAGCATCAATCTCGACCACGAGGAGCTGCTCTTGCGCATGGCACGAGATCGCATCCGTCCCAAGGTCGTCGGTCCTACAGCCGAAGACTTTCGCCAAGTCTACAACCACTTGACACGCCAAACCGACCAGATCATCTCGCTCCACTCCTCGGCCAGCCTCAGCCCTCTCTACCGCGAGGCACAAATAGCAACCCGTGAGTTTCTGGGCCGCTGCGACATCCTGGTCATCGACTCGGAAACCCTCTCTGTGGGCCTGAACATCCTCGTGCACGAGGCTGCGCGTTTGGCTAACCAATCCGACTCGCTGAACGAGATCACGCGCCAGATTCGCGGGATCATCCGGCGCATCTACATCGTACTGATCACCGACACACTGGACTACCTGGAGCACAACCACCTGATCAACCCCACCCAGGCCATCCTGGGCGCTATGTTGGGCATCAAGCCTTTCCTGGCCATCGAAGAGGGCAGGATCGTCCCAATGGAGAAGGTACGCAGCCACGAGCGGGCAATAGACAAGCTGGCCGAATTTGCCAACGAGTTTTCCGACATCGACCGGGTAGCTATTCTACAGAGCACACCTTACCCTACGGACGAAACGAAAATGCTCGTCGAACGGCTCGCTCTCGCCACAAGCGAACAGAACCTCCCCATTCTGCTCTACGGCCCGCTGCTAGCCGCGCAGATCGGCCCAGATGGAATGGGCTTGGTCGTTTACGAGGGAGCAAGCAGAGAAAGCTTCTTAATAACACCATGACAACACCCGTCGAGAAACTGACCAACATCCTTCGCCTGGAAGCAGAGAAATACCAGGACCAAGCTGTATTGGGCGGCTTGGCCCGATACGCAGACACCTGGCTGCAAGAAGCGGGAGCGGCTTTCGGATCCGAGGCGATCGACTGGGTCGAAGGTATCGCGAATCGCCTGCGCACCTACAGCGACTTGCCGGATCCGGCCGCCCGCCAGGAAGCCATGAACACGCTGCGAGAAGCCTTAAAGGCTCCCCCTTCGCCCAGGCGCGAACAACAAACCGAAAGCAAACAGGACGCGCTCAAGACCGAGCCACCGGCCCCCGCGCCCTCACCATCCCCCGGCCATCGCACCAGCCTCGACTCTCCCGTCACCACCCTGCGCGGTGTGGGACCCAGACAGTCCAAGCGCCTGGCAAAGCTGGGCATCCACACCATTCACGACCTGCTCTACTCTTTCCCGCGCCGCCACGACGACTACTCTCAGCTCAAGACGATCAACCGGCTCGAATACGGTGAAGAGGTCACCATCATCACCCAGGTCTGGGACGCCGGTGTGCGGCAGACCCGGGGAGGGGGGAATCTCTTCAAAGCCACCCTCTCGGACGGCACCGGCTTCATCACCATCACGTGGTTTAACCAGCCCTACTTGGCCGACACGATCACAGTCGGCAAGCAGATCGTCATCAGTGGCAAGGTGGACGAGTACCTCGGACAGTTATGCTTCAACTCCCCCGAGTGGGAGCTCCTGGAGAAAGAGCTGCTGCACACAGCCCGTCTCGTGCCCGTCTACCCGCTTACACAGGGTATCAGCGGCAAATGGCTGCGGCAACTGGTAAAGCGCTCAGTAGATTATTGGTCCAAGCGGCTGCCCGATCACTTGCCGACATCGGTGTGCCAGGAAGCGGGTTTGATGGATCTGGAGACCGCCATCGTCCAGATCCACTTCCCCGACAATAAGAGCAGTCTGGAAAAAGCCCGCTACCGGCTGGCTTTCGACGAGCTGTTTGTTCTGCAGATCGGCCTGCTGCGCCAAAAGCATCTCTGGCGCTCCGAGCCCGGCAAGCCGCTATCGGTGAACGACGATGTGCGCCAAACCCTCGTCGACAGCCTGCCATACGAGCTAACCAACGCACAGAAAAAGGCGCTGGGACAGATCGTGAGCGATCTCTGCACAGATCGACCGATGAACCGGCTTCTGCAAGGAGATGTCGGATCGGGCAAGACAGTCGTGGCGGCGGTAGCGATGGCCCTGGCAATGGCCGCCGGCAGCCAGGCGGCCATGATGGCTCCCACCGAAATCCTGGCCGAACAGCACTACCAGACCATCAGCCGCCTGCTGGAGCGAGCGCCCGGCCGGAGGCCAACGGTGCGCCTGTTAACCGGCAGCGTCACCGGGCAAGAACGGGAAGAGATCTATGCCGGGCTCGAAGACGGCAGCGTGGACATCGTCGTCGGCACTCATGCCCTGATCCAGGAAAACGTGCAGTTCAAGCAATTGGTGCTCGCCGTGATCGACGAACAGCACCGCTTCGGCGTGGAACAACGGGCCGCACTGCGACAGAAAGGATACAATCCCCATCTGCTGGTGATGACAGCGACCCCTATCCCCCGCTCTCTCGAACTGACACTGTGGGGGCACCTGGACGTTTCGATCATCGACGAGATGCCGCCGGGCCGCCGGCCAGTCACCACCCGGCTGATCCTGCCCACCGAGCGGGAGCGGGCCTACGCCTTTGTGAGAGGTCAAATCGAGAAGGGCCACCAGGCGTTCATCATCTGTCCGCTGGTGGAAGAGTCCGACAAGATCGAGGCCAAGGCAGCCATCGAAGAGCACGAACGTCTCCAGACTCACATCTTTCCCGACCTGAGACTGGGACTGCTGCACGGGCGCATGAAGGGCGACGACAAAGAGGCCACAATGGCCAAATTCGTCCGAGGCGAGTTGGATATCCTGGTCGCCACCTCTGTCGTCGAAGTGGGAATCGACGTGCCCAACGCGACGGCTATGCTCATCGAAGGCGCCGATCACTTCGGCCTGGCGCAACTTCACCAGTTCCGCGGCCGCGTGGGGCGAGGCGAGCACGCCTCCTACTGTCTGCTGGTATCCGATTCATCCTCTCCCGAGGCACAGGAGCGGCTGCAAGCGGTCGAGGCCACCAACGACGGGTTCGAGCTGGCACAGAGGGATCTGGAGATGCGCGGGCCTGGTGAGTTCCTGGGCACCCGCCAGTCTGGCTTCCCCGACCTCAAGCTGGCCAGCATGACCGACCTCCCGCTCATCGAAGCCGCCCGGGAGGCCGCCCGCCGCTTTTTCGAAACCGATCCCGAACTCGCTCACCCGGACAACCGACTGCTGGCCAGGAAAGTGCAGGCCGCCTTCGATCCGGCACAATCCTCGAAAGGGGAAGGAGAGGCCAGTTGAAACGCATCGCCATCTACCCCGGCAGCTTTGATCCGATTCACCTAGGTCACATCGACATCGCCGCCCGTGCAGCCAATATCTTTGACGAGTTGGTAGTCGCCGTCTATGACCGTCCGGCAAAGGACTTGCTGTTCGCCATCGAGGAACGGGTCGCGCTGGCGGACCAGGCAGTGACCAATCTGGCCAACGCGCGCGTGATGCCCTTCAGCGGATTGACTGTCGAGTTTGCGCACACAGTGGGAGCACAGGTCGTCGTTCGGGGATTGCGCGTCACCTTTGATTTCGAAGTCGAATACCAGATGGCGCTCACTAATCGCCAGCTTGCGCCAGAGATCGAATTCGTGTGCCTGATGACGCATCAGGCCTACGCTTTCTTGAGTTCCAGCATCGTGAAGGAGATCGGGCTACTGGGAGGGGACGTGAGTGGTATGGTCCCATCCCACGTCGCAGTTGCACTGGAGGCTAAGCGACGCGAGCGGGAGAACAACCGCACACCTGCGCCGGTCGTATCGCTGCGCGATTAGGTCAAGGGGGAGACCAAGATGGACATCCTATACCTAGTAGATCGCCTGGAAGAGATTGTGAAGGAGAGCAGGCAGGTGCCCTTTAGCAATCTCAGAGTGGTGGACGAGAACCGTATCTGGCCGGTCATCGATCAGATGCGCATCTCGATCCCCGACGAGGTCCGCCGCGCCGAACGGATCATCCGCGAGAAGGAGCGCACCCTTGCCCAGGCCAAGGAGGAGGCAGAGCGCATCATCGACCTGGCCCGCAGCGAGGCGGCCGAGATCACCGCCGAGCACGCCATCGCTCAGGCGGCCGAGGCGCGCGCGGAATCAATCCGCAAGCAGGCCGAACGAGAAGCCGAACACACACGCGCCGGGGCCGATGACTATGCTTTCGACGTCCTCTGCAAACTGGAGCAAGAGTTGAAAAGATCGTTGACGGTGATCGAAAACGGCATCCGCGCCATTCAGGTGGAACGGGAGAGGAGAGAGCAGGAGACACCTTGACAGGTTGACCGCTCGCCTCTATAATATGCCCCCGTGGTTCGGGTAGTTCATGAGATCATGCAAGGTTTGAGGGAGGAAATATGCCCGCAGTACCAAAGCGTAGAATATCCAAAACTCGCGGGGCAAAGCGACACGCCAACTGGAAGCTGAAGGCCAAGCAAACGGTCGCCTGCCCGCAGTGCGGCGAGCCTGTGCGCCCACATCACGTGTGTCTGTCGTGCGGCACCTACCGCGGCACACAAGTGCTCGAAGTCGAAGAGGAATGAGAGCGTGATGCACGAAACGTGATGCATAACCAAGTGTTATGATCTTTGTCGCGTTCGGCAATTTGCATATCGCGTCTTACCTCTCGCAGGAGTACTTACCAGAATGCAAGCCTATCTCTTCCCAGGGCAGGGATCCCAACATGTGGGAATGGGACGCGACCTATGCAGAGTTTCCTCGTCGGCCCGTGCAGTTTTCGAGCAGGCCGACGATGTCTTGGGTACTGCCCTATCAAGATTGTGCTTCGAAGGCCCGGAAGAGGATCTGGACGACACCTTCAACACGCAACCCGCCATTCTGGCGGTCAGTGTTGCTGCACTGCGTTTTCTGGAAGAAAATGGGGCGGAAAGCCCATCCTACGTCGCCGGACACAGCCTTGGAGAGTTCGGCGCACTGGTCGCAGCGGGCGCGCTCTCGTTCGAAGACGGTCTCAGAGTCGTACGCGAGCGCGGGCGGCTGATGAAGCAAGCTGGGGAAGAGAGCCCTGGCGGAATGGCCGCCATCATCGCGTTGGATAGGGAGGTAATAGAAGACATCTGCACTACCGTGCGGGGACAAAACAGCGAGTACGTCGGTATCGCCAACGACAACTGCCCTGGCCAGCTCGTCATCTCCGGCGCAGTGCCTGCCTTGGAACAAGCGATGCAGATGGCGACGGAACGGGGGGCCAAGCTCGCCAAACGACTGCCCGTGAGCATCGCCGCACATTCCCCGTTGATGGCAGAGGCATCCCAAGAGTTCAGTAACCTGCTGGACGCGACGCCGTTCCATTCGCCGACCATCCCCGTTGTAGCGAACGCCACCGCCAGTCCGCTCACTGATCCCGACGAGATCCGCCAGGCTGTCGCCAAGCAACTCACCTCCCCCGTGCACTGGACCGACTCGATGCGCTGGATGATCGCGCAGGGGGCGACGCGCTTCGTTGAGGTAGGCCCAAAAGACGTACTCACCGGCCTGATGAAACGCATCGACCGATCGGTGGAGCGACTGACGACGGCAGACGCCCTGGCACAAGAATAGCGCAATCGGAGGTGCAATCACAATGACATTCGCGACCTACACCGACATCCTACGGCCCTCTGCAAAGCACAAGGCCCTGACATACGACGTTGCCCTCATCGTGGGCGCTTCCCTCTTCATCGCCCTGTGCGCCCAGTTCACCATCCAAATCGGCCCCGTGCCCATCACCGGCCAGACACTGGCCGTACTCCTGACCGGGATGTTGCTGGGAAGCCGCCGGGGAACCCTGAGCGTGCTGGCGTACCTGATGGAGGGCATCGCCGGACTGCCCGTCTTCGCACCTGGCGGCCCGATGGGCTTCGCGCGATTGGCAGGCCCAACGGGCGGGTACCTCATCGGCTTCGTCGCTGCCGCCTACGTAACAGGGCTGCTGGCTGAGCGGGGCTGGGATCGGAAGGCAACGAGCACCCTCCTGGCCATGCTGATCGGCAACGCCATCATCTATGCTTTCGGATTATCGTGGCTGGCCGTCTCCGTGGGAATCGGGAACGCCCTGCTTTTTGGCCTCTATCCATTCATCGCCGGCGACCTCCTGAAGGCAAGCATAGCCATGGCCCTGCTGCCCGCTGGATGGAAGGCGCTCAACAAGTAGTTCGGATCGCCGATCCGATTCCAAAGGAGGAGACATGATCGACCTAACCGACAAGATCGCCGTCGTCACCGGAGGAGCCCAAGGCATCGGCAAGGCCATCGCCGAGACACTGGCCCAGCAAGGAGCCAACATCGTCGTGGCTGACCTGCAACTGGAGAAGGCCGAAGCAGTAGCCCAGGAGATCGCCGCCGACACGGGCAGAAAGACGATCGCCGTCCGGGTGGACGTATCGGATAGCGCCAGCGCGAAGGCGATGATCGACGCCGCCATGGCCGAGTTCGGGCGCGTGGACATCCTGGTCAACAACGCTGGCATCACCCGCGACAACCTGATCATGCGGATGACCGAGGAAGATTTCGACCTGGTGATCGATATCAATCTCAGGGGGGCGTTCTACTGCACCAAGGCCGTCATCCGCCAGATGATGAAGCAACACTATGGTCGCATCATCAATATGGCCTCCGTATCCGGCATCTCCGGCCAGGCGGGACAGACGAACTATTCCTCCTCCAAGGCCGGTCTGATCGGCTTCACCAAGGCGCTGGCCAAGGAGGTGGGCTCGCGCAACATTACCGTCAACGCCGTGGCGCCGGGGTTCATCGAGACGGCGCTGACCGTCGATCTGCCCGAAGAGATCAAGGAGATGGGCATCAAACTGACGCCTCTGGGCCAGTTCGGGCAGCCGCAGGACATCGCCAACGCCGTAGCTTTCCTCGCCTCCGACGAAGCCTCCTTCATCACCGGCGCAGTGCTGAAGGTGGATGGCGGCATGGTGACGTAAAGGACGAGTGAGGGATGGAAATACAACCCAGGATCGGCAAGATCACCATCGCGCCCGAGGTGCTGGAGACCATCGCCCGCCTCACGGCCCTGGCCGTGTCGGGCGTCGCCCGCCTGGCCGAGCCGCCCGGGGTGCATCGACTCATCCGGCACGATGGGGTCGAGATCAAGATCGTCGGGGACGGCGTGCGCGTGAACGTGCACGTCGTGACCAATCCGGAAGCCAACATGCTCACAGTTGGCCGACAGATCCAATCGGAGGTCACCCGTGCCATCCAGGACATCGCCGATATGGATGTCAAGTCTGTAGACGTGCACATCGAGGACGTCGCCCATCCCCACACAAGCGCATAGAACCCAGCCAACGGGAGACCCGTAATCGTGAAGGCCCGCCATCAGGCTCGCATTGTCGCACTTCAGGTACTGTACGAGATTGACTGCGCAGGCCACGCCCCCGAGATCGTCTTGGAGCGGCAGTTGGCCGATGTCCAACTGCCAAAACCCACCGAAACCTTCATCCGCCGTCTAGTCAACGGCACGCTGGAACACCAAGACGTGCTCGACGTCTTCATCCATCGCTACGCCCCCGAATGGCCGCTAGAGCAGATGGCGTACATCGATCGCAACATCCTACGCATGGCGATCTTTGAGTTCGCCGTGGACGGACATACGCCGGTCAAGGTGGCCATCAACGAAGCAGTTGAGTTGGCCAAGGCCTTCGGCTCCGACAGTGCCCCTCGCTTTGTCAACGGCGTGCTGGGGACTGTGGTGGAGCACAAAGAAGCCATCGCACAGTCGGTTGAAGGCCACAGGGCAAAGGAGAAACCGTGAATCCTTTCTTGAACATCGGGACGGGAGAGTTGATGGCCATCCTGGCCATCGCCATTCTGGTCATCGGCCCCAAACGCCTAGTGACAATCGCCCAGGCACTTGGACGCATCGTTCGAAGAATGCAGGGTATTTCCAGCGAATTCGTCGGCAGCCTACAAGCCGAGCTGGCAGAGACCGAAAAAGAGGCTCGCGAGGCCATGGAGGGTGTGGCGGAAGAGGGCGCGGACATTTCGGCCGAGATCGAGGGGGCAGAGCGCCAAGCAGAGAGTGGCACGGTGAACGTCCAGAAGGAGATCCGGGAATTCGGGCAGGAAGCGCAGCAGGCTCTAAAGGAAGTCGCCGAGAGCTTTACTGGGATCGTCAAGGCTGAGGCGGAAAAGCCGGAAGCAGGGGAAGAAGAGGATGAAGAAGAAACAGGCGAAGCCTAAGCCAAAACCCAAAAGCAAGAGCGAGATGTCGCTGCTCGAACACCTGGACGAGTTGCGCCAGCGGTTTCTGATTGCCATCATCGCGCTGCTCGTCGGCACCATTGTCGGCGCGATTTTCACCGAACCTTTTCTGGGTATCCTGGTCGCCCCTGCCAGACAGGCCGGAATAGTGCTTCAAGCACTCAGACCATCTGAGAGCCTCGCCTCATACTTCAAGGTATCCATGGCGCTGGGCGTCGTACTTGCCATGCCGGTGATCATGTACGAGGTGTTTGCATATGCAGCACCTGGCCTGAAATCCAACGAAAAGCGTTACGTCCTCCTCGGTGCACCCTTCGCCACGCTATGTTTCGTCGGCGGCGCAATGTTTGCCATCTTCGTCGCCCTCCCCAGGGCACTCCCTTTTCTCAGCAACGTTCTGCGCGAATTCGTCAAGCCCAACTACGGCATCGAGTACTACCTGTCTTTCGTCAGCAACATCATGCTCTGGTCCGGCTTCGTCTTCGAGACGCCGCTGGTGATGTTCTTCCTGGCCAGATTGGGCGTCGTCAGAGCTCAGGGATTCGCCAAGGCCTGGCGCTACGTCTTTGTCGGCGGAGCCGTCGCATCAGCCATCGTCACGCCAACCGTGGACATCCTCAATATGATGCTGATCATGGGACCATTCCTATTGCTGTATGGACTGGGCATTCTGCTGGCTTTCCTGGCACAACGCGGTAGAGACTAGTGCGAACCCTGCCCTTTTGCGCGAAATCCCTATTTCCTGTATAATTTCTGATGGTACATCGAACACCAAACTCTCTATGAAAGGGGATGCCTGATGGATAAGAAAACCGGTACGATCATCACCATTGTCGCCGCTGTGCTGACCTTGTGCTGCTCAATCACTTGCTGTGTAGGAGGCATTCTTAATATGGTAGATGGAGGCAACACGCTTGGCCTCGACATCAACCCATACCTTATTGGCCTCCCTGCTGTTTGCCTGGGTATTCTAGGCTGGGCTATCCCCATCCTCCTGTGGGTCTTTCTAGTACGCGGCAGGGAAGACGAAGCCAAAGGCGCTGCTTTAGCAGACGTCTAGGCACGACAACAGGGTTGACAGAGTTCATACTTCGTACACAAATCCCGCACAAGGATGCAGTCTGCACCTCTATGAGAGTGAAGAGGTGATATTCGTTCCAGGGGGGATACATGCCATGCCCCTGGGAACAGACGCACCTTTTTGGGCGCGTCGCGTCAGGATTAACAGGACAGTACACTCATGGAGGAAGCCACATGAACACAACAACACAGACTTCAGGCATTGGTTGTTTTCAATGTGGAGATCAGGCCACTGGCCAGTGCAAGAATAACGGCGAATTCTACTGCGCTCAACATGGGGATAGTGGATATTGCCTGCAGTGTATTGCAGAGGCTCGGGTCTCTACTCCCAAGGGTGTGACCTCTTTGGCTTGGATACTATACGCATTAGCCGCTCTAGTGACGTTGCTGCTTATAGTAGCGGGCGTGGTGATAATCGCAATGGCGCTCTCTCTCGGCTCGGGCACACAGAGTGGCAATGGTGGCATATCGGCGATGACCATTGGTCTTCTGATAGGTGCACCATTCGGTGTAATCTTCTGGATGGCTGCCATTGGCCTACCACTGTACTTCACAGGTCGCGCACTCGGCAACGGGTCAGCAGCAGCTAGAACCATTGTCGTGATCATTTCTTGGATCCTGATACTTGCAGTGCCAACAGTCATCGGACCAATTGTGGGTATCGCTATTCTCCTTCTTGTCAACCAGCAACTGACGAAACACTGGTTTGCAATGAGAAGAATCAAGAGACAGTTCGCCAAGCAGTCCACAGACTGATATCACCTGGAAGACTTAACCTATCCAGCACAAGAGGAACGACGACTCCACAACCATCGAGTGAGTATATGAGAAAACGCGGGGGCACCTCGCGCGTTATCATCCTGGGCGCTGCCGGACGCGACTTTCACAACTTTAACGTCTGTTTTCGCGATAAGCCAGACTATCAAGTCGTCGCGTTCACTGCCACGCAGATTCCAAATATCGAGGGACGCTGCTATCCGCCAGCGTTGGCGGGAGGTCTGTATCCCGATGGCATTCCGATCTACCCTGAGGCGGAGCTAGACGCTCTGATCTCCCGCCTCCAGGCAGACGAGGTGATCTTTGCCTACTCCGACGTCCCTCACGAATACGTGATGCACAAAGCGTCACAGGTACTGGCCAAAGGGGCCGACTTCCGCCTGATGGGAGTCGGCTCTACTGCGCTCCAGAGCCGCAAGCCCGTCGTCGCCGTCTGCGCCGTGCGCACCGGCTCCGGCAAGAGCCAGACCACCCGCCACGTCTGTGGTCTGCTCCAGACAATGGGTAAGCAGGTAGTGGTCGTCCGCCATCCGATGCCCTACGGCGACCTGGCCGCCCAGGCGGTGCAGCGGTTCGCCACCTACGCGGATCTGGACGATTATCGATGCACCATCGAGGAGCGGGAGGAGTACGAGCCGCACATCGATCGGGGGGTGGTGGTCTACGCCGGAGTAGATTACGAGGCCATCCTGCGCCAGGCCGAAACGGAGGCAGACGTGATCGTGTGGGATGGTGGGAACAACGACCTGCCGTTCTATCGGCCCAACCTACACATCGTCGTGGCCGACCCGCACCGGCCCGGCCACGAGCTCCACTATCACCCCGGCGAGGCCAATCTGCGCGCCGCCGACGTGGTGGTCATCAACAAGGTAGATACGGCCAGTCCTGAGAACGTGGCCCAGGTGAAAGAAAACGCCCTTGCAGTAAACCCCCAGGCTATCGTCGTCGAGGCCGCCTCCCCTATCTTTGTCGAGGACCCCGCAGCGATCAAAGGCAAGCGCGTGCTGGTGATCGAAGACGGTCCTACCCTCACCCACGGCGAGATGAGCTATGGCGCCGGAGTAGTGGCTGCGCAACAGCTCGGCGCAGCGGAACTGGTCGATCCCCGCCCCTACGCCACCGGCTCCATCGCCGCCGTTTTTGAAAAGTATCCCCACATCGGCCCGCTTCTACCGGCGATGGGATACGACGCGGCTCAGGTGCGTGACCTGGAGGAGACGATCAACGCCACTGACTGCGATCTGGTGCTGATCGCCACCCCCACCGACCTGCGGAGACTGATCGACGTTCGTCACCCGACGGATCGAGTGCGGTACGAACTGCAGGTCATCAGTCAGCCGACGCTGAAGGAGATCGTGACACAGCGGTTTACATAGCGCGAGTTGCAAAGGGATCATCAAAGTAAAGCAGGATTCTGCACTCAGTCAGGAGACGAGCAATGCCAAAACTGTTCAAGACCGACATTGCGTCCGAGGCAGACTTGAAGGTTTTCGTCACAGACATCCGCCCGGAAGCCCACCTGATCGTCTACGAGACGACGGACGAGTGGGCCGCCACCGAGGACCCAATATGGTGCTATACCGACGTTCGGAGCACAGCGAGCAGGAGCGTGTACTTTACCAGCTCGCCGCTGGAAGCGGACCTGATCATCTTCAGGACCGATATCCAATCCGACGCCGGATGGGCGGATAGCACAAAGTCGGATCTGCTATAGCTTACCCGCCCACCACGATCGTCTCATCCCAGATGTCGCCTCCACTGCCGGTCGAGTCGGGGTTGCCGAGTTCGTACCAGTCGTCGGCCACCAGCACCCGCAGGGTGAACGTGCCTGCATCGGGGTACAAGACACCCGGCGTGAACGACGTGGTATGCGTCGCCCCACGGGCCAAGCTCGGAAGATCCTCATTTCCAGCAGGATTGGGTGGTCCCCTTTTTCAATTCGCCTATCTGGTATACAATCAACCTATGCAGCGAGATCGCCGATATTGGCTACGCCTGGCAAGGCTCGCACTTGTAGCGCTCATCGCAGGGGTGGCGATGGCCTACGCCGGATCCGCGGCGCTGGGCGGCGCCATCTACGCCCACGCCCTCACCCACCCCGGCTGCGGGGACACGGGAACCACACCAACCGATGTGGGCATTCAGGGCGCGCAGGATGTCGCCTACCCCACCCACGACGGCGGCGACCCCGCGGATCGCTTGACGCTGAGGACCTGGTATCTTGCGCCACAAAACGGCGTCGTCATAATTCTGCTGCCAGGGCTGGGCGGCGGGCGGGATGGGATGCTGCGCGAGGGGGCCATCCTGGCCCGCCACGGCTACGGCCTGCTGATGACCGAGCTGCGCTCCTGCGCCCACCCCGAAGGCCAGACCACGCTGGGCTACTACGAGTCGGAGGATCTGAAGGAAGCGGTGACGTGGGTGCTCGACCAGCCGGGCGTGGAGCACGTGGGGGTGCTGGGCTACTCCCTGGGCGGGGTAACCGCAACTCTGGGTGCAGCAAAGGACGAGCGCATCGAGGCGGTCGTCGCCGAGGGTGGCTTCTACGACCTCGCCGCCGACATCGTCAACGAGGGAAGCACGAGCTCCCTGTGGAAGACGATCATGTTCCAATCGATCCTCGTCTCCTTTCGACTCGAGACGGGCGTGGACGCGCACGACGTCAGCCCCATCTCGGCCATCGACCGCATCAGCCCGCGGCCACTGCTGCTGATCTACGGCGAACTGGAGGCGGGAGAGACGCGCCCGCAGGAGCAATTGGCGCGGGCGGGCGAGCCGAAGGACCTGTGGATCGTCCCCGGCGCCTGGCATGGCGGATACCTGGACGTCGCCGCCGAGGAGTGGGAGCAGCGAGTCGTGACGTTCTTCGATACCGCCTTCAACGCGCTTGAGGAGTGATCAACACAGGAACATGGGCAAGCCACTAGCACTGATCGCAGACGACCACGGCGACTCGGCCGTCATCTTCTCCGAGGCGCTGCGCGGGGCCGGATTTGCCGTCGAAATCGCATATTCCGGCACCGAAGCCCTGGCGTGCCTGGCAGACACAATCCCGGACGTCGTGATCCTCGACCTATGGCTGCCGCACGTGGACGGAACCGAGATCCTGGAACGCATCCGCGCCGACGAGCGGCTGGCGAGAGTCCACGTGATCGTCGTCAGCGCCGACCCGATCCTGGCCGAAACCACATTGGCCCAGGCCGATCGCGTGATCGTCAAGCCGGTCAGTTTCCTGTGGCTGCGCAACCTGGCCGTGCAGTTGATCGGCCAGCTTGGCCCGCCAGAGAGAACGGCCCAGGCAGGGGAAAGCGATCGTCCACGCGCAGGCTGAAAAACGGCGAAAAAACCGATGGACGAATGACTTGACTATTGGGGCAGATCATGGTATATTCGGGACGGTTACCCTCCTTTCGCAAGGACACGGCCAGCGCCCGCTGGCTGTGTCCTTTTTATACCCCCGAACGTCGAAGAAAAAGCGCCCTGGCCTGCAACAGCCGGGGCGAGGAGGTACAAGTGCTGGCGATGAGTGTGGACTCACCGCCGTGAGTTTGGAAGTCACGCCCATGAGTTTGAAAGTCACCGCCATGAGTTTGAAAGTCACGGCGGTGAGTTTGAGGGGCTATCTCAAAAGCCCGGTTTCCCAGCGCGGAAGTGTCTCTCGGCAGCGGCAAAGCGGCCATCCCACTCGCGCCTCCGCCGCTTCGGCGGTGGTGAGCCAGTCGGTGGGGGTGAAGTCGTTGGGCATTGGTTCTTACTCGTGCTTCGTACCATCGGGCATAGTCGCGCCTTTGAGCGACTTGGCTAAAGCGAGTTGTTCGTCACTCACTATAGCCCCGCCCAGGTCAGCCTGCTCCAGATCAGCTCCGCGCAGATTGGCGTCACTAAGGTTGGCGTAACTCAATCTGGCTCTACATAGGATTGCGCCGCTCAGGTCAGCCTTGCTCAGATCGACTTTACTTAGATTAGCACCTTCCAGATTGACCCCGCACAGATTGGCTTGCCTCGCGCTGGCCTGCCACATCTCGACCGTTTTTAGGTTGGCCTGTCTCAGGTTGGCTCGTTCGAGGTTGGCCTCCACCAGTTTGGCCCCCCTCAAGTTAGCCTCTGCTAGATCAGCTTGTTTCAGGTCGGCCTCGCGCAGGTCTGCATAACTCAGATCGGCCCGTTCTAGGTTGACTTCGCTCAAGTCAACCCCCTTCAAGTCCGCCCTCGCCAGATCAGCACCGCTGAACTCACTTTCCTTTTCCTTTGTGCCACAGTTGATAAGCTCCCAAACACGCCGCCACTTATCAGCGATTTGCGTGTTATCGTTCAGCCTGGTCTCTCTCAGATTAGCCCGCTCTAGCTTGGCCTGCCTGACATTGCTCCCCCGCAAGTCTGCCCCGCAGAGATTTGCTTCGCATAGATCTGCGCCGGACAGGTCGGCCTCGCGCAGGTCTGCATAACTCAGATCGGCTCCTCGCAGCGCAATCCCTTGCAAGTTCGTCTTTCTGAGATTGGCCCCTCGCAGGCTCTCTTTCCTGCCTGTAGCCGCCCACTCCAGGGCCGTCTTGCGCCAGCGCCGCCGCTCATCACGTCGGTGGCGCAACCCCTCAAAAAAGTAGCTAAATCCGGCCTCAGCGAGGCCGCCAATCAGCGCCCCCACAAGACCGATCAAGCCACCCAGTAGGAGATCCTCATTCAATGCACTACTTCCTCCTCATTGACCTGCTCTATTCTCTGCGTCACCCCCGTTCATCCACCCCCGGTCCTCCCAGGCCGGCCTCGAGCCGGGGCCTCTCAGCTCCGCCACCTCGGCAGTGGTGAGCCAGTCGGTGGGGATGAAGTCATTAGGCATTATCTACAAGACCCGGGATCTCGGCGGCCTCTTCTGTAGTGATGTAATCAGGCAATCCTAACCTCCTGGCATTAGGCCCTATGGGCAGCAACTCTCGCACGGGCTGTAGCGCTGGGAAACAGCTTCGTTTCTACTAGCGAAGTGAAGACGGTTTTCCGGCAGCAGTCGCTGTGCATATCGACACGAGGAAAGATGAAAGCGGTTGCTCTTGGTGCTTCCAACGTAAACTGCGCTAGATTCTTCCAGATCTGCTATCTCTGCCTGCTGTCCCGCACGTCTCTCAAGCATTTCTGCTGTATGATCCAGCTCCGCTATCCTGCGTGTCATCTCGAGTGTAGGACTCATCGCCTCCCCTAGCCTGCGCGTCATCTCGAGCGTAGGACCCATCGCCTCCGCTAGCCTGCGTGTCATCTCGAGCGTAGGACTCATCGCCTCCCCTAGCCTGCGTGTCATCTCGAGCGTAGGACTCATCGCC
>DAOUDX010000296.1:0-6620 GCA_034430835.1 Anaerolineae bacterium | reverse complement strand
ATAGGACACCCCCTTCCCCCTTATTATGGGGGAAAAGATGTTCAATGGGGCGAAGGGCGACGAATTGCCTGATTGTCAGGGGGTATGTGATTGGTAAGGTACTGGGGGGATAAGTTTATTACGGCCTACATTCCGTGCACTCTAGCTCGCCGGGCCACCCGTTTGGGGGTAGCCTGACGATATTCGATTCTCAAGAGCCTGGTGCGATTAAGACGGCCCAATTAGGGCGACATCATCTTGGATTATATGTCTGTGTTGCTCGGTGTGTCAAACAGCGTTTCCGTCGATGGATCACGGGTAGTGCGATTACTTGCAAGGCACACCTCTCAAAGCCATCGCGATTTTCTCTGCTGAACCTGGCGGATGGAATAAGTTGCCAGGACACCCCGCCGGGCGTCGGTTGACAGATCGGTGTCTTCCGGCTACAATATCGCCCACCCTGGAGGAGTGAGAGTTGTCGTGAAGAAAATGACCAGCGCTCAGGTGCGCCAGAGTTTTCTCGATTTCTTCGAGGCGCACGGACATACCATTGTGCCCAGTGCAAGTCTGGTACCGGTGGATGATCCCACGTTGCTGTTCACCAACGCTGGGATGAATCAGTTCAAGGACGTTTTCCTGGACTTTGGCGACCGGCCCTACACACGCGCCGCCGATACGCAAAAGTGCATGCGCGTCTCCGGCAAGCACAATGACCTGGACGACGTGGGACGCGACGGCACGCATCACACCTTCTTCGAGATGCTGGGCAACTGGTCATTCGGCGACTACTACAAGAAAGAGGCCATCGCCTGGGCCTGGGAGCTCTTGACGAAGGTCTATGGCCTTCCAAAGGATCGGCTGTGGGCCACTGTGTTCAAGGATGGGTTGGGCGAGCTGGAGACAGACGAGGAGGCCGCCGATCTATGGCGGTCGGAGACGGGCATCGATCCCGACCACATCGTCTATCTGGGTCGCAAGGACAATTTCTGGGAGATGGCCGAGGCCGGCCCTTGTGGCCCAAACAGTGAGATCGTTCTCGATAGGGGGCCGGAGGCGTGTTTCCGCCAGGACGATCCCGATCACGCTTGCCGGGTCGAGGGGGATTGCGGCAGGTTCCTCGAGCTGTGGAATCTCGTCTTCATCCAATACAATCGCGATGCTGACGGTCAGTTGCACCCGTTGCCGGCCAAGCACGTGGATACGGGCATGGGGTTCGAGCGGTTGGTCTCCATCTTGCAGGGTGTGGACTCCAATTACGAGACGGATTTGTTCATGCCCATCATCCGGCGCGTGCAGGAGATGGTGGGGCATACGGATGCCGAGGTGGAGGAGAACATCGTCGCCTACCGCGTCATCGCCGACCACGGGCGGGCGATAACCTTCCTCGTCGGAGACGGTGTTCTTCCGGGCAATGACGGGCGCAACTATGTGTTGCGCATGATCCTGCGCCGGGCGGCCCGTTTCGGGCGCAAGCTCGGTTTCACGGCCCCCTTCCTGGCCGAGGTTGCCAAGGTCGTGATCAGCAGCATGGGGCCTCACTTTCCCGAGCTCACTAACCGCCGCCAGTTCGTCCTCACCACCGTCACGCAGGAGGAGGAGCGTTTCCTGCGCACGCTCGACCTGGGCCTGGCGCGGCTGGACGAGGAGCTGGCTGCATTGGAGGAGAAAAGCGAAGGAATTGTGCCGGGGGACGTGGCCTTCCGCCTCTACGATACCTTTGGCCTGCCTCTAGAGATCACGCGCGATGTGGCCGGGGAGCATGGGTTGGGTGTGGACGAGGTGGGTTATCAGAGCGCGCTTGAGCAGCAGCGCCGGCGCGCGCGCCAGGCGGAAGTGTTCGAGTTTCAGGATGAGGAGACGCTGACCCGCTACAGGCAGGTTCTATCGGACCTGCAAGCACAGAGTCTCCTGGGCGAGGGCGGTGTTGAGCACGATCCTTACTCGATCACCGAGCTGGAGACGAAGGTCGTGGCGATCCTGCGCGATGGAAAGCCGGTCAAGTCGGTCAAGGAGGGGGAGCAGGTTGAGGTGGTGCTGCCGTTGACTTGCTTTTACGTCGAGTCGGGCGGGCAAGTGTCGGACGCAGGTTTTATTTCCGCGTACCCGTCGGAAGAGGAAGAGCCGGTTTGGGAGATTGAGGTGCAGGACGTGCGCCGGCCTGTTCCTGGCCTGATCGTTCACAGTGGTTTCGTTCGGCATGGAATCCCGCGCGTCGGGGATGCGACCTGGGCGGTGGTGGACTATGAACGGCGGATGGATATCGCGCGCAATCACACTGCCACACATCTCTTGCACAGCGAGCTGCGCTACGTCCTGGGGGAGCACGTGCAACAGGCGGGGTCGATGGTCGCGCCAGATCGGCTGCGCTTCGATTTTACCCATCCTGCCATGCTCACCGAGGACGAGCTGAACCTGGTGACCCAGTCCGTCAACGATGCGATCCTGGTCAACTACCCGGTGGAGGTGTCGCAGGAGGCGTACCAGCAGGCGATAGGCGAGGGAGTCATTGCTCTCTTTGGCGAAAAGTACGGCGACGAGGTGCGTGTCCTGCGTGTCGGGTGGCCGGGCGAGCCGTTCAGTCAGGAGCTGTGTGGCGGTACGCATGTGCACGAGACGGGGGAGATCGGTCTGTTCCATATTCTGTCCGAGGCGGGCGTGGGGTCAGGCGTGCGCCGCATCGAGGCGGTGACCGGTCGCGTGGCAATGGAGTTGCTCGAGCGACAGGTGGGCGTGCTCAAGCGCGCCGCGGCCTATCTGGGCGGCTCGCCGGAGGAGGTGGATCGCAAGGCGCTCGGGCTGCTGGACGAACTGCAGTCCGCTCGCAAAGAGATCGCACGCCTGCAGGAGCAGGTTGCACGTCGCGAGTTCGAGACGCTATTGGATCGCGTGCAGTCGGTAGGGGGTGCTTCGTTGCTTAGCGCTCGTGTATCCGCGCCGAGCATGGAGGTCTTGCGGGAAATGACCGATTGGTTCCGCGATCGATTGGGTTCCGGCGTGGTTGCTCTCGGCGCGGTACTGGGTGACCGTCCCGCGCTCGTCGTTGCTGTCACTCCAGATCTAGTCGAGCGCGGCGTGGACGCGACCAAGCTCGTGCGTGGTATGGCGCACCTCGTGGGCGGCGGCGGTGGTGGCAAACCTACCCTGGCCCAGGCCGGTGGCCGCGACCCGGCCCGGCTCGACGACGCGCTGGGCCAGGCTCCACGCATGGTGGAGGAGATGTTGCAGTAGCGGGCCGCACGCGGATTCTGCGCATCCGATCGCATCTTGTCCCCCTGCGCGAGTGCTGATTATGAGGACCGTCAAGCTGCAACCTCAGGATGACCTGGCCTCAATCCGGCATCGACTGAGCTGGATGGGGGGAGGGCGCGTCGCGCTCGTCGTGGACTGGGACATGCGTTTCCTCTCGCGGGAGTTGGACTTTGAGCTCCTACACCGCGAGGCAGAACGGTGGCGGCTGGAGATCGCGATTGTTTCCACCGACTTTGAGCGGCGAGGGTTAGCGCGGCAGTGTGGGTTCCCTGCTTTTACCAGTGTCGAGGATGCCAAGCGGACCAGGGATTGGACGGCTCATTCGCCGGAATCGGTGCCGCCTCCTCCTCGCGCTTGGTGGGATGAAGAAGTTGACCTACGGCCGCGCCGGGTACGCACCCTCCCATCGTGGTTCACGTGGACCAAGCTGGGCGTTCGCTTCCTGCTTTTTCTCCTGTCGCTATCAGTTCTCGTCGTGAGCGCCTACGTCGTTCTGCCCAGCGGTGTGATCACTCTCGTCCCTGCCACCACGGTGTTTTCCACCATCGTGCCGGTTTCGGTGGATCTGGAGATCGAGGAGGTGGATCACGCAGCCTGCCTCATCCCGGCACGGCGAGTGGGGGACGAGCCCGAGGGGCATATCCAGGTCGAGACGACGGGTATGATGAGGATCGTCGCGGGCCGGGCGACCGGTGAGATGGTGTTCACCAATCTGCTGGCTCAAGACTATGTCGTGCCGGCCGGTACGGTCGTGCGTACCTCCTCAACGAGCTATCCCATTCGCTTCCGCACCACCGAGCCTGTTGCCGTTCCCGCGGCTGGCCAGGCGACTGCGCCCATCGAGGCACTGGAGGATGGGGTGGGCAATGTGGGCGCCTACCAGATCAACCAAGTGGAAGGGGTAGCAGCGTCGGCCGTGGCAGCGATCAACCCCAGCGCGACGACGGGGGCGGAACCCCGGGAGGAGCGCGTCGTGACGCAGGCCGATTACGACCGGGCGCGGGAGCAATTGACCCAGGAGTTGTTCGCTCAAGCATACGGGAACCTGAGCAACAATTACCTGGAATCCACAGAGATATTGCTGCGCCAGTCGATGCGCATCGAGGCGGTGCCCAAGCTGGCGTATGACCGTTTTGTCACCGAGCAGTCCGATACGGTGGGACTGAACATGCGCATTCTGGTGAGCGGCTGGGCGGTGGACGTTGCCGATGCCAGGGCTGTGGCATACGCCGCGCTCGCCCAGCGCATACCGCCGGGGTACGAGCTGATGGACGTGCGTTTCGAGATCGGCGAGTTGGCCGAGGAGGATATCGGCGGAGGTAGCTTTACTCTCTTTGTCACCGCGTATGGCTACGCCGATGCCTCGCTCAATCCCCGCGAGGCGGCTTCGCTCGTCAGGGGGAAGAAGGCGGACGATGCGCGCGATCTGTTGGTGACAAAGCTGCCGCTGGGTGAGGAACCCCAGATCGCGCTCTGGCCGAAATGGCCGGAGCGACTCAGGTGGCTGGAGCGGATGCCGTTGATTCCGTTGCGCATCGACGTACAAGTTGTGTCCCGAACCCAGTTGACGGCAGCTCAGGTTCGGTAGCGCGGGGAGCTCGATGCGCTTCTTGGCTTTGGACGTGGGAGATCGTCGCGTGGGGGTTGCCATCAGCGATTCGACCGGCACCCTGGCACGCCCGTTGCAGACGCTGATGCGAGGCTCGCCGGAGGAGGACGTGGCCGCTGTTGCGGCTCTCGTGGCCGAGCACAGTGTCGATGTGGTCGTGATGGGTCAACCTCTCAGTCTGGATGGGACAGAGGGGCCGCAGGCCCGGCAGATCGCTCGCTACGCGGAGGAGCTGGCGGCGCGGTTGCCCGTGCAGGTCGTCTTGTGGGACGAGAGCCTCTCGACGGTGACAGCGGAGGAGATCATGCGCCAGAGTCGTGGCCAGAAGAGGCGCAGGCGCGCCCGCTCCAGCGGCGAGCTGGATGCGATAGCGGCTGCCGTGATCTTGCAAAGCTATCTGGATGGTCGTTATTTGGACAGCGGGGAACTATCGGCGGGTGACAGACCTGCTCAAGACTGTGACGAACGACACTTATAGGCACGTTCAGATCTGCTGCCCGGGCACTGGAGCGAGTCACTGACGCTGGGTCACTGACAAACAGAACACTTCGCCTATCCTCGGGAAACCTTTTCTGCCGGAAAGGAGACTTACATGACCTTCTCACAGCTTTACTTGTCGTTCAATGGCCGTATTGGGCGCAAGATGTTTTGGCTCAAGGGCGCCTTGCCACTAACCGCTCTCAACATCTTTGTCTGGCTTGTCACCAGCTTCATATATGACTTCATATATGCACATGGGTGGTCAGCCCTAGTATTCGGGGCAGTGATGGTATTACTTGTATGCTCACTGTTGCTGACTTGGGTCGGCCTGGCTTTGGTTGTCAAGCGTTTGCACGACCGCGAGAAGTCAGGATGGTGGATTCTAATTCTCTTGATTCCCGTCGTTGGGCCAATATGGGCTCTTGTCGAAATCGGTTTCCTCAAGGGTAATGATGGGCCTAACCGCTTTGGAGAGGGACCCGGGCTGGTAAGCTTGGAAACCGCGAAAACCGCCAGCAGAACCGCGAAATCTATGGGCAGGGTTGTCTTATTTCTTGCGACGGTGGTTGTCCTCGCCTTCGCTGGCTTCTTCGTTTACCGGTTTCTGCAGCGCGGGATGCCCACAGGCAGTGGCATCGATATCGGCCTCGGAGAAGTGCCGGGGGCGAACGATGTGCTCATCAAGGCCTATCTCGATGCCAATACCGAAAAGCTCCAGCAGCCGGCCGGGAGCGATGACACACCGGTCACCTTCGCCGTCTATTTGGGCGAGACGGCGACGGACATCGCCACCCGCTTGCAGGATGCGGACCTAGTCTCCGACGCGGAACTGTTCCGCCGCTACGTGCAGTATCACGGGATAGACGCCAAGATCGAGGCCGGCGAGTTTACGCTTCGGCAGACGATGACCATCCCCGAGATCGCCGAGGCGCTGCAGAAGGGTCGGATTGCCGAGCAGGTCGTCACGATCCAGGAAGGGCTGCGGCTGGAGCAGGTCGCCGCCACGGTTGCCGAGCAGACGACCACCTCGGAGGCCGAGTTCCTGGCGCTGGCGACGGCGGGGTGGCGCACCGCCGGGCTCTCCTATGACTTCCTGGCCGAGGTTCCCCCTGACGCGTCACTTGAGGGATTTCTCTTCCCCGAGACCTACCGCCTGCCGGAAAACGCCAAGGCGATGGACCTCCTGACTCGTATGCTGGATGAGTTCGACGCGCGGGTGACGCCTGAGATGCGGGCTGCGGCTGCTGGGCGTGGGTTGAGCCTCTACGACTTGGTCACCCTGGCTTCTATCGTCGAGCGGGAG
>DAOUDX010000295.1:0-11672 GCA_034430835.1 Anaerolineae bacterium | reverse complement strand
CATCGACTCGACTCACGGAAAACCTCCTTATTTTTTGGTACGATTTTCTCATGAGTCAACGAATGCGCCAAGGTACGATTTATTCGTGAGTCAACGATATTCTTTCGGTACACTTTTTAGTGAGTCAATTCGGGGCATTGCAGCCCCTATGCGGGTGTGGTATACTGTGGCCGGAACTGATGATTGCCAAGTATACGAGGAGTAGCAGGCCAATGGGTACACCTGTGCGTGCGATTGAAACAATGGGCGTGATCAACGACGAGCGTCATCTCCAACTAGACACGCCGCTTCCGGTTACCGGTTCGGGTCGGGTGCGCGTCATCGTGTTGTTCGTGGAGGATAGCGAGGAGATCGATGAGTCGGAGTGGTTGTACGCGGCAGCGACCAACCCGGCTTTCAGTTTCTTGAAGGAACCCGACGAAGACATATACACCCTAGCGGACGGGAGGCCGTTCGATGGCGCAGCCAACGACGAAGGGTAAGGTCGTGCTCGTGCCGTTCCCCTTTGACGACCTCTCGTCTGCCAAGGTTCGGCCCGCTGTTTGTCTGACGAACCCAATAGGCGCGCACCGACACGTGGTTCTGGCATTTATCACCAGCCAGGTACCCCATACCTTGGCAAGTTCTGACATCGTGTTGGAAGCTGAGGAACCAGATTTCCCCCTGACAGGATTGCGGGTTACATCCACGCTCCGCCTGCATCGGCTGATGACCGTGGCAGCATCAACCATTCAGCGCGAGTTGGGCAGACTATCGCCGCGCGTGCAGACAGAGGTGGATACCAAGCTACGCGATCTATTCGAGCTATAGCACCCGTCTTGATCCGGGTAGACCGAGCCGAGGCGGGCGCTCCGCCCGAAGCAAAACCTGCCCCCCGCAGCGGCAGCGGGGCGGTGGGGGAAGTGAGGTGCGTCGCACTTGAGTAGCGCGACGCACCTTCATTGCACCCCCTGTATGGGTGTGGTATACTATAGACGCGAGGGAAAACCTCATGCCGACTGTGCTGCGAGTAGGTCGCTACCGTTTTTTCTTCTTCAGCAACGAGGGACAGGAATTGCCCCACATTCACGTCGAAGCAGGCAGCGACCAAGCCAAGTTCTGGCTTGACCCGATTGATCTGGCGTCGAACTATGGGTTCAGGGCACACGAGTTGAATGAGATCGAGCAGATTATTGAGCAGCATCAGGATGAACTGATGGAGGCTTGGGATGGCTACTTTGACTGAGAACAAACCAAGAGTCCGACGGGCTTATGTGCCAACCGCCGCGCTGGCCCAATCCGTCGAGTTTGATGACGATATGATGCACGTCTTCCTGGCAGATGGCCGTGTCGTCAGCGTCCCCATCATCTGGTTCCCGGTGCTGCACGAGGCCACCCCTGAGCAACGAGCGCGCTACGAAATCGGCGGCAGTGGCATCGGCTTGCACTGGCCTGAGTTGGATGAGGATTTGTCGGTGGCAAACTTGATGGCCGGCGTGGATTGGGAATCCACATAGCCGGTAGGACACGCTTTGCCAAGCCACAGGTAGAACCACGAGAGCCACAAGAGCGCGCGAAGGGCACGAAATCCCCTTCGCGCGCTTCGTGTCCCTGTGCACGTTAACAACAATTCACTCCGTACATCCACGCCGTGACCCACATCGACGGGGTGCAGCGCTACGCCCACGACGCTGCGCGACCTGCTGGTCGCGCACGACTCGGGAACAAACTGCTGACTACTACAGCCGTGACCCGGCTCCAGATCAGTAGCAGAGTTGGGTTTTTCTATCCCACATGCCGCCGGGCCTCGATGACGTTGGGCACGCGTTCGATCTTGGTCAACACGCGGCTGAGCTGGGCGATGTCGTTGATCTCTAGCGTAATGTAGAACGTAGAGATGTTGTTCTGCAGGGTGTGATTGGCGGCCGTGATGTTGATGTCCTCAGCACCGATGATGGCCGAGATCTCGCTCAGGAGCTTGGGACGGTCGTAGGCCGTGATGTAGATCGCGGTCGGCACGGTCTGCATGCGGGCGCCCCAGCCGACTTCTATCAGGCGCTCGGTGTCCTGCAAGCGCAGGATGTTGGGACAGTCGCGGCGGTGGATGGTGACGCCCCGCCCGCGCGTTACGTAGCCGACGATGTCGTCTCCCGGCAAGGGGGTGCAGCATTGCGCCAACCGGGTCAGCAGGCCGCCGGTGCCCTGCACCTGGATACCCTCGATGGTTTGCACAGGGGCTGGGGAGATGAAGGGGCGTTCCTCCTGCTCCCCGACGCGCGTCTCCGCGATCTTGCCGGCGACCTGCTGGGTGTTGATATCCCCGAAGCCGATCGCGGCGAGAAAGTCGTCGAGCTTCTCGTAGTCGAACAGCTTGGCGACGGCCTCGTGGCTGATCTCCAGTCCGAGGCGTTTCAACTCGCGCTCGACGATCTCGCGGCCCTGAATGATGTTTTGCTCCCGATCCTGGCGACGGAACCACTGGCGGATCTTGGTACGGGCGCGGTCGGTCTTGGTATAGCCCAGGGCAGGATTGAGCCAGTCGCGGCTGGGCCCTCCCCGCCGCGAGGTCAGGATCTCGACCTGATCGCCGTTCTCGAGCTGGTAGTCCAGGCTGACCAGTTTGCCATTGACCCTGGCCCCTCGGCAGCGATGGCCGACTTCGGTGTGGATGTGATAGGCAAAATCGACGGGCGTCGCGCCGAGTGGCAGCTCGATCAGCTTGCCCTTGGGAGTGAAAGCATAGACGCGATCCTGGAAGACGTCGGTCTTCATCGCGTCTATGAACTCGCCTGGATCGGTGTACTCCTGCCGCCACTCCATCATTGAGCGCAGCCAGGCGATCCTGGCCTCAAAGATCTCGTCACGCTTAGCGCCTTCCTTGTAGCGCCAGTGGGCGGCGATGCCGTACTCTGCGATGTGGTGCATTTCCCAGGTGCGGATCTGCACTTCCAGTGTCTTGCCGTCGTTGCCGACGACCGCGGTGTGGAGACTCTGGTACAGGTTGTCTTTCGGCGTGGCGATGTAGTCATCGAACTCGCCGGGAATGGGAGTCCACAGCCCGTGTACGATTCCGAGGATGCGGTAGCAGTCGGGAACGGTGTCGGTGATGACGCGGATGCCGCGCGTGTCGTAGACCCGGTCGAAGGGCACGTTCTTGCGCTGCATCTTGCGATAGATGCTATAGATCTGTTTGGGGCGACCGGTGATCTCTGCCTTGATGTCCTCCTCGGCCAATTTCTGCTGGAGAGCCTCAATGTGTTGCTGGATGTCGTTCTCCCGCTCCGCGCGGCGCTCCTCAATGAGAGCCGCGATCTCGTAATAGGCGTCGGGTTCGAGGTAGCGGAGACTTAGATCTTCCAGTTCCCACTTCCATTGCCACACACCCAGCCGGTTGGCCAGCGGAGCAAAGATATCCATCGTCTCGCGGGCGAATGTTTCGCGGCGTTCCGGCTTGAGCGCGTCGAGTGTCCGCATGTTGTGCAGCCGGTCGGCCAGCTTGATGACCACGACGCGGATATCCTGTGCCATGGCGAGAAACATCTTGCGCAGGCTTTCCGACTCCTGAGCATCCCGCATTGACTCAACATCTATCTTGAAGCGATCACTTTGCTCCTGCTCGATCTGATCCAGCTTGGTCACGCCGTCCACCAGGTTCGCGATCTGCGGGCCGAATTGCTGTTCCAGGCTTGCCAAGTCGAGGTCCGAATCTTCGATCACGTCGTGTAGCAGGCCGGCGGCGACCGTATCCGGGTCCATGCCGATTTCGGCCAGCAGAAAGGCTACGCTCAGCGGGTGCTGGATGTACGGCTTGCCGGATTTGCGTTTCTTGCCTGCGTGGGCCTTCTTGGCCGTGGTGTAGGCGCGCTCGACGAGCGCCTGCGCCTCTTCAGCGCGTCCGTCGGGGGAAATGAAGCTCAGTACGTCTGAGATGCTAACGGGGCTTTGTTTGACCATCGGCTCTCACGTCCAGTTTATGTGAACGCAGTATAATGCGCCCAGCCGATTTGTCAATGCGATTGGATTACCGGAGGTATCCTTTTCTGACGATGAATCATACCCAAGAGGGAGACCGCCTGACACGACAATGGGGCGGAACTTTCCGAGTGGGCTGTTCCGCCCCATCTGCGTGTTTACAGAACCCGGCTCTTGCTCACTCCCCCATCATCCACTCAACCGCGTTCAGGGCAAAGGTGCGCTGGGCGTCCTCAGGCAAGCGGTAGAAGGCAAAGGTGGCCAGGACTAGGTGTATGCTTTCGCCATAGTACTCTTGAGAAATGGTCACGACCGCGGGAGCGCCTGCTTCAGCGCTATCTGGGCCGCGCCGGAACACGATCTGGGACTCAGTTGTGTCTTCCTGGCTCATGACCGTGGCGGGGACGCCGCTCTCTGACGGGAGCAGTGTGATGGGTTCGCCCAGCTCGAAGCCGGCGGCCAGGGGATGCGAGGCATCGTCCACCTGCAAGTCGTCTATGGGGGCCAGTTGATCTTCCTCGGGCATGGCCAGTGGCTGGGCGCCGATGAACATGACTCCGCCCTGTTCTATGTACTGCATAGCGAGCAATGCGTCATAGTTGTCCTCTTCGGCAGCATAGTCGCCGGAGTCAACGATGTAAACGTCGTATCCGGTCATATCCTCGTACTCGGGGACGCCATCATTCTTCATTGGCCAGACGGTCACGTCGTAGCGTGGGCTGAGGATGGCTTCAAGCTCCGCGGCGCCGGTGCGCGATCCGACAGCTTTGTCGTCGTCTTCGAGGATAAAGATGCGACCGATGGTTGGCACCTCTTCTTCGCCCGGCTCCTCTGCGGGCTCTCTCGTCTCTCGCGGCCCCTCGCCGCTGGAGCAGACGGTCGCCGCGTCAGCCTGCACGCAGCCGGTGAAATCGTGGGTGATCAGCCGCTCCATAGCCTCGATGGCCGCTTCTGTGTCTTCTGCGAGGGCGATCAACACAATGCTATCGTCACTCCGATCGAGCGCGAGGAGGGTGGTGCCCTCGATGCCGATGCTTCCCATTCCCTCGATGGTGACGTGGCTCTTGGGTGTTTCGTCTTCTCCGGCAGCGCCGCCGCGAGCGGTCTCTTCTTCCTCTTCTTCCTCGACTAGGGTCACGGTGACACCCGCGTCGCTTAGGTGGTCTTCGATGGGTTCCACGTTGTCGAAAGTGCCGATAAAGATCGCGTCATGCTCTGATTCGGCCTCGGTGCGCAGGCTCAGTGTGAGTCCGGTTTGGTTGAAGAAGGCTTGCCACTCGCCGGCACGTGTGACAAGCTGCGGATCGAGCAGATCGTCGCCAATCGGCACCAGATCCACGGGACGGCCAAAGAGGTAGGGAAAGTCCTCAATGTCATCTCGCAAACGCCTGTCCACCGCCAGCCAATCGGCGATGTTGCTGAGGAAGTGATCGTTGTCTTCAACGGTGTGGTAGGGGGGCGTCATAAAGGTGACGTCGCCCAGGGACAAGACGTGTCCATCGGCGCTCAACGTCGCAGCGGCGAGGTCCGTCTCGCCAGTGCGCACCGAAGACAGCGTGTTGGCGTCGCCTACGACCAGTGCGACGCCGTCGCTGCGCAGCGAGTGGCAGGCGAAGAAGACGACTGTGTCCAGCCCTTTGGTGAGCGCGTTGCTCTTGTTGAGGGCAGCAAATCTGACGTTGCGAAAGTTGCCTGCATTATCCTCCAGGTTGTAGAGATAGTCATCGTAGTAGACCACCCCGAAGGCGCTGGCCACGCTGTTGATGACGGGCACGGCGCTGGTTGGGTAGAGGGCGGAGTATAGCGAATCGAATTCGTCGTCTTCTGGCACGGGACGGGTGGGATCGGCGGCCAGCAGCAGGAGCCCTCCATCTTCCACAAAGTCCACGATGGCGTCCCGCTCTTCGGCAGAGTACCGCATCGTCGGCGCGACGATGATCAGGGCTGTGGCGTCGCGCAGTTGATCTCTCAGGGAGCCATTGATGCCGCTGTGGGTGACGATGGTTACCCCGCGGGCTTCCAGCCGATCGCGCAATGGCGATAGGTCGTTGACCTCCAGGTTGTTGTCGTGGGAAAGATCGATGATGACCCGTCCGTTGCCTGCCACTGGCCTGTCTTTGAAGGGTTGATATTCTGCCGACTCTGGCGCGATGTTCGCTTCGTCGATCGGCGGTACGGTTGCTCTTTCCAGCGGCAGGTGGGGGTAGAACCAGACCAATCGCCCGAAGAAGAGCAGCGCTGCCAGGCCCAGGAACAGCGCCAGCACCATCAGGTATTTGGCGGGTGTGGATAGGATCGCTTTCCGCTTCGCTTTCGTGTCTTTCGTGATCTCGTTCATGGCGCACCTCTCAAGCGGGAGTCGTACAGCAGGTATGCCCCATAGGGTAGGGAGCGCTCTCCCGTCAGTGGATCCGCTGAGGCAATCCACATCTCCGTTCCGTAAGAATCCGAATACATCTCTGTCAAGACTCGCTTCTCCAGGTCCACTACTCTATGGTTGGCGATGCCTGCTCGCTCGGCGGCATCTTCGATGGCGTCTGACAGGGTTCCGATGTGATCGACGAGCCCCAGGTTGACAGCCGTGCGGCCTGGGTAGAGCAAGCCCTGCGAGAGTTCGGCGCGCGAGAGGCCCATCCGTTCGCCGCGCTGACTGAAAACGGTCTCGACGAACTCTAGCCTGATCCCTTCGATATCTCGCAAGAACTCGTCGCGATTGCTGCCCGTGAGTTTGAAGGGACCGCTGGTCAGAATGACATCGTTGACGGCCAGATCGGTTGGAATGAGGGCCCAAACGCCGACGTTGCCGACCTCCGACGAGGGTTTGGCATAGATGGGGTCGGCGGCCACGGCCACGTAATACCCTCCGCTGGCAGCCATGTCGTCGATGGATCCGACGACGGGCATCTGCTCCCGCAGACGCTGCAGTTCGAGGAAGATGGATTGGGTGGCAACCACTTCGCCCCCCGGCGAGTTGATGTGCACGACCACGGCTCTGATCTGATCGTCTGCGAGTGCAGCCTCGATCTGTGCTTGAACGAGGCTGGCGCTGAATGACCAGATGTCGGTGTTGAGGCGGATAATGCCTACGGCGGGTTGCGGCAGCAGAGATGCTCCCACGAGCCAGGCCGCTACGAGGATGAGGATGGGGGGAATCACCCAGAGCAGGGCCTTGCCCACCCTGGTCAGAAAGGCTGAAATGGACATGGCTGTCCCTCCTTTCTTGTTCTGTTCTGACAGCCCATTTGCTATCGGAGTTGTCCCAAGTATAGCCGGTTTTGGGAATCGCGCAAATCGGCGGTGTCCCCCGAATGTTGCCGGCAGACGTTGCGCCACTCAACGGGGGGACCATTCGCAGACTCGATGGGGCATAGAGGGTTGCCAATCCGGGCAGGTTGGGGTATAGTCAGGCGCGAGAACACAAAAAACAACGTGTTCGTGGAGACGGACGGTGCGTGTCATCGCGGGCAAGGCAAAGGGGCGCAAGCTGAAGTCGGTGCCGGGGACGGGGACGCGGCCCATCACGGATCGGGCTAAATCAGCCCTGTTCAGCATTCTCGGCAACGACGTGATGGGTTGCCGCTTTCTGGACCTTTTCGCCGGGACGGGCCAAGTGGGGATCGAGGCCCTGAGCCGTGGGGCACAGCAAGCCGTCTTCGTGGAGCGGGCGAGCGCCGCGCTGCGTGCCATCCGCCAGAACCTGGTGCACACGGGCTTGGAAGCACAGGCGCGGGTGGTGCGGGCTGACGTGTTCGATTTCCTGGCGCGGACGGTTGAGCCCTTCGATTACGTCTACGTTGCACCGCCGCAATACCAGGGGTTGTGGGCAGAAACGTTGCAGGCGTTGAATGCTCGTCCTGCCTGGCTGGCTGAGGACGGTTGGGCTATCGCGCAGATCCATCCCAAGGAGTACGAGCCTCTGGCGCTGGAGCACTTGGCACTCTTTGACCAGCGAACCTATGGCAGCGTGATGCTTTGTTTTTATGCCAGGAGTTGATGGTGACCGATACATTCGATGCCCTGATTCTGATCGGCAGGCCGGCCTCCGGCAAGAGTGAGATCATCGACTTTCTGACACGTATGCCCGCAGATGCTCGCCGGAGCAGGTTTCACGTCGCACGCCTGGACGTTATGGATGACTTCCCGATGTTGTGGGCCTGGTTCGAGGAGGATCGCATCCTCTCTGATCGGCTGGGACAGCCTCGGCTGCACACCGACGCCGATGGCTACTTCAAGTATCCCTATCTCTGGCACCTGCTGGTCGAGCGGTTGGGCTTGGAGTATCACAAGCGGCTGCGGGACGATCCGGCGTACCACGAACGCGCGACGGCGCTGCTCGAGTTCTCGCGGGGGAGCGAGCATGGGGGTTACGCGGAGGCGTTGCCGCATTTGCCGGACGATCTGCTGCGGCGAGCCGCCCTCGTCTACGTGCGTGTCTCGTTCGCAGAGTCGCTGCGCAAGAACCGCCGCCGCTTCAACCCCGATAGGCCCGATAGCATCCTGGAGCATGCCCTGCCCGACGAGAAGCTGGCGCGGCTGTACGGCGAAGACGATTGGGAGGCACTCAGCGGTGGGGAGGATTCGGGCTTCCTGACCGTGCGGGACGTTCGCGTGCCCTACGTCGTCTTTGAGAACGAGGACGACGTGACGACCTGCGTGATTGCTACCGCGCAGGTCGGCAACTCGGAGTTGCTGGGAGAGCGGCTGGAGGAGGTGCTGGGGCGGCTGTGGGAACTATGGCGTGCCTGAGGAGCGTCGTTCCGGTGCCAACCCTCCGCCAAGTGCAGCACTCATTTTTCCTTTCCGCGCCGTTTGAAAAGCGCCCCAATCGCTGCCGAGGAATCATACGCCGGGTCGTAGCAATGCAGGAAGAAGGCGACGCCGATCCCCAGTATGAGGCCGACGACGGCTGCCAGCCCAACGTTCCTCGATAGGTGGGAGGGGACGCTGCCGGCGAGTGCGCCGTCGGCTCCCACCTCTGGCGCTAGGGCTGGCGAGGCAAACCGTACCTCGACATCTGGCAGAGCTGCAGCGATGCGCAGCTCTGCTGCTTTGACTTCCAGGGTGGAGTAGGTGTCCCACGCCAAGTCGCGAGCCTCAGTTAGCTCTTTTTCCCTCGCTTGCTCTTGCGCCAGTTGAGCCTGCAACTGTCGCACCTCTTCCTGCAGGTTGCCGATGGTCTCGTTGAATGCCGTCGAGTCTTCCTCGGTGTAGTGCTCTCCGCTCGAAAGCAGGGCTGATTGTTCCTGGATATCTCGTTCGAGATCTGCGAGGCGCATTTCCAGGACCTCGATCAGGGCGTCCAGTTCCGCTAATTGGCTTTTGGCATCCGATGCCTCACTTCCGCCCAGATCGATCTGAAGCTGAAGGTTCGCCGGTAGTTCTCCTGCTGCGGCAAAGGCTTCTGCCTTCAGAATGATCAGCGTCAGTTCGTTGGCTGTGGCGGCGGAGGTCCCGCCCTGTTGAATTTGCTGCCTGAGCGCTCTGGCGTTCTCCAGGAGCTGCCTCAGTTGCCTGGCCGTGGCGTAGTATTGACTCAACGTCAACTGTTCGTTCCTGACTGCCTCAAGGTACACGGCCTGCCGACCGGTCTGCAGGTTGTCGATGAGGGTGTTCTTCTCGGCGATCCGTTGCTCAAGGTCGGCGATCTGATTCTCGGCGGCAAAGTCGATCAGCGCCTGCTCCGCTTGCTCGTAGGCCTGCCGAGCGTCGTCAACCTGGTCTTGTATGGCGACGAGAGATTCTGCTTCTGCGCCGTAGAGCGCGTTGACGTGCTCTACGTAGGCCTCCGCCCAGGCATTGGCGATCCAGGCTGCCTGCTCAGGATCGGCGAACCTGACCTGGATCTCAATGAGATCGCTGATGCTGGTCGCGGACTGGCTGACTCCCTCATCCCTTCTTTCCACGACCTTGCCGTTGACCATGGCCATGAGTCGGGCCGCTCCCCAACCCTCGACACCCAATTCCTTTTCGAGCCGTTCGGCGACTTGGGTTGCAACCTGGCCATTCCGTACCATTTCAACCAGGGCAGTGCGGTGAGCGTCCTGGTTGATATAGCTGACTGCAGATGTGTCTTCAACCGTCCTGAAGCGCGGATCGAACGTGACCTGGGTTCGCATGCGGACGATCAACACGCCGGCTGTAGCCTCGTGAAGCGACACGCCCGGCTGAGAGAAGTCGATGTAAGTGCTTGCGAGAGCTGTCAGAGCCGCCAGCACGGTTGTGGCGATGACTATCCGGCGGTGCTTGATCACGATGCCGACGTACTGTCGCAGGTTCGGCTCATTCTCCATGGCTGCCTTCCTTGGCAATGCAGGATTGTGTCACTATACTTTGATTCCCGAGCGGGCACAACTGTCTTAACTGCGTGCAGTCTCGTCGCTCCACCATGAGCAAGAGGGCTACTGCTGTTGCTCCAAAGGCTGTGAGCAGTGGACGGGTAGCGGGACGACGCCATCCAGATACCCTGGCGCCAGCCAGTGCTTCCCGGTTGCCAGTTCCCACATCCCCAGCCTGATGGTGTATTCTCCGGCTGGGACGGCGTCAAAGTGGCGCACATCCCGTACGACCTCACCCGGCCTCCATACCCAGAAGGGCTGCATTCCCAGGAGCGGGTACCCATCCGCCTGTGCGACCAGCGCGCCGCTCGAGTCCAGCAGATGTGCAAATACCGTCACGTCTGCCACGAGGTCGCCCTCAACTCGCCAGTGTGCAGCGAGATGTATTCGTCCTTTGTCGTCGCACGTGGGGGTCGCGCTTAGCAAAGTCACACGTTCTTGATACTGGGCCAGCGGCTCACCCTCCGGCGGAGGAGCATCCACCGCGCCTGCCTCGACCAGATGGATTCGATTCGACTCGTACCGTGTCAGGTAGACGGTGTGGACCCGGCGTGCGGCATTGGACAGTTCCTCCCATCCAACCGACCGACCGTGAAGCTCGTAGACATAGTCCGGCAGCGGCTCCGGCGCGACGACGCCGAAGGCGACGGCCTCGGATCCATCGCGTATGCCGGTGTGGACGTAGATCAGGCCATCGGCGGTGACGCGGGCGGGTAGGGGGGTGACCCCCTCGAATCCCAGCGGGTAGATGCGACCGCGGGGCGCGATCTGCAGCGGCAGGTTGACCAGCAGCAGGGGATGCTCGCGCTTGGCGGCCTCGGCTGCGTCCCAGATCGCCTCCCCCGCTATTCTACAGAGCCGCGCACCGTCCCGGACGAAGATGCTTGCGGGTATCAGTAGAACGGCCAGCAGTCCCACTGCCGCCACCGTTCGCCAGGATGATCGCAGGCGCGCGAGCCATTCACTGATGGCGACCGTCCACATCAGGGCGATGCCGGCAGCGATCATGTACAGGAAGCGCGGGGCCAGGGCGAACCACTCGGCTTCCATCGAAACCAGCGGCGGCAGGGCAAAGAGCGCAAGCCAGCCCGCGCCCAGCAGGAAGGCTGCCTTGTTCCGGCGCAATCCCATCAGGGCCAACAGAGCCAGCGTCGGCAGCGCGATCAGCCATAGGCCAAGCTCGGGGTTGATCCCGATCCAGGAGGCCAGTCGCTGCGCCAGTGGAGCCGTGGGATAGATCAGGCCCTGCACCAGATAGCTTGCGTTCTGACGCAGATCGATTGGGTTGAGGCCGAAGGCAGCAGTCCCGGCGCCACGTATCGCGCGCCAGGTCAGTGTCGTGACGATGAATAGGCCGGCGAAGACCAGCGGCCACTCCCATTGAAA
>DAOUDX010000294.1:0-5787 GCA_034430835.1 Anaerolineae bacterium | reverse complement strand
CGGAACGGGACAAAAAACCTGTGCGTCTCCCATCTCTATCAACGGGTTCTGCTCTCTCCACATGATGGGGCAGAGACACTTTATCGGTATTGACGGTGGTGTCAACCACCCACAAAATCTATGATACCAGGAGATGTGACGATGAAGAACAGCTCTGAAAGCCCTGCCAGGCGATGGGTGTCCTATCGCTCGGAGATCAAGGTCCTGGATTGCACCGTTCGAGATGGGGGGTTGATGAACGACCACGGGTTCGACGATGAGACCGTGGGGGCCATATACACGGCGTGTGTCGGGGCCGGCATCGACTACATGGAGCTTGGATACAAAGCCTCTAAGCGCATCTTTGCGCCGTCGGAGTACGGCGTGTGGAAGTTCTGCGACGAGGACGATATCCGGCGCATCGTCGGCGAAAACGATACGTCGCTGAAGCTGTCGGTGATGGCGGATGCCGAGCGCACCGACTACCATGAGGACATCTTGCCCTGCGACCAGAGTGTGATTGACTTGGTCCGGGTGGCGACCTACATCCACCAGATCCCCACGGCCATGGACATGGTCAAGGATGCCCACGATAAAGGGTACGAGACAAGCGTCAACTTGATGGCCGTCTCGGCTGTGCGAGAGCACGAGTTGGACCAAGCGTTGGAGGTCCTGGCGGCTTCGGAGGTGGAGGCCATCTATCTCGTGGATAGCTACGGGGCCTTCTATAGCGAACAAATCGACTATCTCGTGAAGAAATATCTTCAATATGCGGCTCCAGCGGGAAAAGTGGTCGGCATTCACACCCACAACAACCTGACGCTGGCGTTCGCCAATACCGTCGAGGCCATCGTCCAGGGGGCGAACATGCTGGACGGCAGCATGGCCGGACTGGGGCGTGGGGCAGGCAACTGTCCCATCGAGCTGCTGCTTGGTTTCCTGCATAACCCCAAGTTCCACCTCCGACCGGTGCTCGAGTGCATCCGCGATCATATCGAACCGAAGCGAAAGGAGCTTTTGTGGGGATTTGATATCCCGTACATGATCACGGGGTTCTTGAACCAGCATCCGCGCGCGGCGATGCGGTTCAACGCGGGCGAGGATCGCGGCGACCTGGTCAAATTCTACGATATGATGGTCGAGGAGGAGTAGTGGAGGCCGTCGTTTTCGGGAATGTCACGCTCGACGTTTTGTGCTATCCGGTGGGGGACGTACCGCGCTACGAGTCGATCCCTTTCGAACGGGCCGTCGTGGCGCCGGGAGGCTGTGGCTCCAACGTCGCCGTCGGGTTGTGCGCGCTGAGCGTGCCGACGGCATTGGTCGCCCGGATCGGCACGGACGATGCGGCCTTCCTCATCGAGCGATACTGGGCGCGGGTCGGTCTGGACACGCGCTTCGTCCGCCGCCTCGCGGATAGGCCGACGGGTGTCAGCGTCGGGTTGGTGGATAGCGATGCTCAACCGCGCTTCGTCCACGCGCCGGGGGCTAACGCGGCTCTGACTGTGGACGATCTCGATGTGCCTGGACTGGCTGCCGCAGGAGCGTGCTTCTTGCACGTCGGCGGCTTTCTCGTCCTGCCAACCATTTCGGGCGGGTGCCTGGCCGAAAAGTTGGAGGAGGCTCGTGTTTCTGGTCTGCTTACCTCTCTGGATGTGGCGATTTCTCGGAACGAGTGCCAGCCTGCCGATTTGTGGCCCTGCCTGCCCCACGTCGATTTCCTCTTCTGCAATGCCCGCGAGGCGCGACACCTGACGGGCGAGGAAGACCCTGCAGAGGCGGCGCAGGCGCTGCGCGCTCGTGGCGCGCGCGCTGTGATCGTCAAGCTGGGCGTGGAGGGCTGCCTGGTCGAGGGCGATAGCCTGAGCAAGCGCGTGCCCGGGTTGCGCGCTGAGGTAGTGGATACGACCGGTGCGGGGGATGCGTTTGCCGCCGGCTTTATCGCATCTATGCTGAAGGACGGTGATTTGATCGCGGCATGCTGGGCGGGTAACGCCGCTGGCGCGCGGGTGGTGAGTGAGTTCGGAGCGGTTGGGGCTTGGTTTCAGGAGCTGGACTAGGAGGCTCAACGGATGTTCACGGCTTTTCACTTGGCGTTCAAAGAGATATGGCGCAACCGGTCGCGGTTTCTGTTGTTCGGCTTGGTCGTGGCCCTGATTACCTTGTTGATCCTATTCATCGCCGCGTTGGGGGAGGGCCTGGGCTCCGGAAACCGCGAGTACCTGCAAAAGCTGAACGGCGAGCTGATTGTCTACCAGGACACAGCACGGCTCTCGATCGCCGGCAGCCTCGTCGGCTGCGACACACGCGCGTCGATCCGCAGCGTCGAGGGGGTGCAGGACGAGGGGCCGATCGGGTTTTCCAGCGCCTCCGTGGTGGTGGATGGCGACCCCAGCTTGGATGTTTCCCTCATCGGGGTCGCTCCGGGCAAACCCGGCGAGCCTCCATCGATCGTCGGCACAGGGCTGGCCCGCAAGAGCGCCAAGGAGACAGTCATCGACAGGACGGTGGCCCTGGTGGTCGGAGCACAGGTCGGGGATACGATCACCATTCGCACGGTGCAGGGTGGGGAGGACGAGTTCTACACTCTCCAGGTGGTGGGAATCTCTGAAAGCCGCAAGTATTCCATTCGGCCCTCCATCTTTGTGCCCATCGTCGCCTGGGACGAGATCCGGGCCAAGGCGCGGCCGGGTGCCGGGGCCGAGGATCCGGCCTGCAACGTGGTGGCCGTCAAGCTGGAGGATCCTTCGCAGATCGATGTCGTGCGCCAGCGCATCCAGGATCGGGTCGATGGCGTCGAGGCAGTGGATCGCAAGACGGCCTACGAGAATACGTCGGGCTACACTGCTCAACAGAGCACATTGAGCACGCAGAATGGATTCGCCCTGCTGATCGGCGTGTTGGTGATCGGCGGTTTCTTCCAGATTCAGACGCTGCAGAAGGTGCCCCAGATCGGGATGCTCAAGGCCATCGGCACGTCCAATTCGGTCGTGGCTTTGGCCGTGTTGATTCAGATCGTCGTCACGACGTTGGTGGGGGTTGCGATCGGCGGCCTGTCCAGCTTTGGCCTGTCACTGCTCATGCCGCCCGGTATCCCCATTATATTTGAGCCGCGGTCGTCCGCGACGGCGATCGTCTCGATCCTGCTTATGGGGCCGATCGGTGGCCTGGTCTCTATTCGCTACTCGCTGCGCGTAGAGCCGTTGATCGCTCTGGGGTTAAGGTAGGGAGGAGAGAGCCATGACGATAGCGCTAGAGGCACGCTCGGTCGTCAAGCAGTATCAGGTGGGAAGTGGCACGATCACCGCCGTGGATGGGGTCTCGTTCAATCTGGAGCGAGGCGAGTTTGTCGCCCTGGTGGGGCCCAGCGGCTCCGGCAAGACCACTATGCTGGCCATGCTGGCCGGCTTGCTGCAGCCCACCTCGGGCAGCATCGCCATCGACGGCGAGGAGTTGTTCGGCATGAAGGAATCGGTGCGGGCCGAATTCCGCCGGCGCAAGATTGGCTTTACCTTCCAGGCCAACAACCTGGTCCCATACCTGACGGTCCTGGAGAACGTCGAGCTGTTGCTGCGGCTGAACGGGCAGTACAACGCTGCCGGGAAGCGCCGGGCGAAGGAGCTTTTGGCTTTGCTGGGCCTAGAGGAGCGGCTGAACGTGCTGCCGAGACAGCTTTCTGGCGGGCAGCAGCAGCGCGTGGCCATCGCCCGCTCGCTGATCAACCGACCCGCGCTGATGCTGGCTGATGAGCCTACCGCCAGCCTCGACACGGAGCGCGCCTATCAGGTGGTGGAGACGCTGGCTAACCTGGTGCATGAGCAGGGGAACGCTGGCATCATGGTGACCCACGACCTGCGCATGGTGGAGTACGCCGATCGCATCATCCAGATGCTGGATGGGCGTGTGGGACAGATCGTTACTCCCAAAGACGATCTCTCATGCTTGGCCGATCCCAATGCTGTCGCCTGCCGCTTGATCACGGCGGAGGAGTTAGGCTACGCAGAGGCCCGGGCGGCGGCGTAGCATCCTGAATTCTTTCGTAGGAGGTATTTCGATGACGACGATGAGAGCAAAGGTCGCCGTGCTGCGCACGCAGCCGGAGACGGTACTGGAAGATTATCAGCGTCTGTGCGAGCTGGCCGGGATGGCAGAGGCGCTCGATGCGAGCGCGAGCACGATCTTGAAGGACAACATCTCCTGGCATTACCCGATGCCTGCCGCCAACACGACGCCGTGGCAGCTGGAGGGGTCGATCCTGGCCTTGCGCAAGGCTGGGTTTCGGGACCTGGTGTGCGTGCAGAACAAGACGGTGGTTGTCAGCGCCTTCAAGGGCGAGGACCTGAATGGCTACGTGCCGATCTTTAAGCACTATGACATCCCGGTCCTGTATAACTTCAAAGACGAGGACATGACGTGGGTGAGGCACGAGCCCAAGGCCGAGATGCTGGTGCTGGACAAGATCTATCCCAAGGGGATATACATTCCCGATTACTTCTTGGGCAAGAACATCGTCCACCTGCCGACGGTCAAATGCCATATCTACACGACCACCACCGGCGCGATGAAAAACGCCTTTGGGGGCTTGCTCAACACCCATCGGCATTACACCCATTCCTGGATCCACGAAACGTTGGTCGATCTGCTGGCAATCCAGAAAGAGCTTCATCCGGGCATCTTCGCCGTGATGGACGGTACGACCGTAGGCGATGGTCAGGGCCCTCGCACGCACAGGCCGGTAGTTAAGAACGTCGTCTTGGCCTCCGCCGACCAGGTGGCCATCGACGCTGTGTCAGCCAAGATGATGGGGTTCGATCCGCTTACTATTGACTACATCCGCATGGCTCACGAGCTAGGGCTGGGGGTGGGCGATGTGCGCGAGATCGAGATCGTGGGCGACGACGTATCGGGCGAGGATTGGGGCTTTGAGGTGGGATACAACTTTCACCGCTTCCTGGCCTGGATGGCCTGGTACGGCCCGACGCGGTTTCTGCAAAAGCTCGTCCTGCGCACGCCGCTGGTCGTGATCCCCTGCTTCATCTCCGAGTTCAACCACGACTACATCCACTGGCCGCTCAAGGAGAAGCACATCTACGAGGATTGGCGGGCGAACACGGCCTGGGGGCAGATGTTCCAGCAGTATCAGCAGAAGGGTCACTTGGCGGAGGGGTAGAAAAGAAGCCCTGGCGGATGCCGGGGCGCTATGCTAGTTGTACTACGAACCTGGCGGCTGTCAATTCGGTCAGGTTTTCCTCAGGTTTTCCCACGCATCCTGTGCCGCGGCCTGTTCGGCGGCCTGCTTGCTGCGCCCGCTGCCACGCCCTGCCACTTTCCTGCGCAACAGCACGTCTGCCACGAAGGTCTTGGCGTGATCGGGCCCCTGCTCTGACGCGATGCGGTAACGCGGCGTGACGCCCAGTTCGGCCTGGCTCCATTCCTGGAGGCGACTCTTGGCGTCTTGGTCGGCGTTGGATGCCAGGGTCTCTTTGGTCGCCGGGCCGACGAGCGGCTCGGCGAAAGCTGCGACGGCTTCGAGCCCGCCGTCGAGGTACAGAGCTCCTACGATGGCCTCGAAGGCGTCGCATAGGTTGGCGTCTCGCTCTCGCCCGCCCGCATCCTCTTCTCCGCGCCCCAGCAGCAGCGCCTCGCCGATCCCCACCTGCCGCGCAAACTGCGCCAGCGTCTCGGTGCGCACCAGGGCTGCTCTCAGGCGTGTCATCTGCCCTTCGTCAAAGCTCGGGTATTGCCGAAACACCCACGCGCCGATGACAAAGTCCAGTGCTGCGTCTCCCAGGAACTCGAGTCGCTGATTGT
>DAOUDX010000293.1:0-3540 GCA_034430835.1 Anaerolineae bacterium | reverse complement strand
GCAACTGTTGCATCTTGTTCCTCCTCTTCTTGGATTGAGTGGGAACAAGCCTACCATGAACTGTCCACTTTTCAACTGGAGACAGTCCACTTTTCAGCCTTAAATAGTCCACTTTTCAACTTGTCCTGACAATTTCATATTGGGGGTTGACAACTGCCATGGAAATGTGGTATATTAGCTTTTGACGGTGGCATTTTAGTCGCTATCTGACTGAATGGACACAGGAGCACATGCCTGACCGGTTCGACGTCAAGCATTGTGCTCCTTCATCACTAGGTGGGGTATGGAGTTGGCTCGAGAAAAAGAATTGGTAGAGGTTGAAACTGAAGGAGTCAGCGGTGAGGACTACCTGCTATCCAAAGCGGGTGAGCAGGGCTTTGTCACCTACGACGATATTTTGACGGCCTTTCCCGAGGCTGAGGAGAACCTGGAGGAGCTCGAAGAGATTTTGGCTACCTTGATGGAGAATGGGGTCCAGGTAGGTCTTTCGGAGGATATCGAGGAGCAGGAGGAAGTATTTGAGAATCCGAGAGAATCCATATCTCAGGCCGAAATAGAGGCCGACCAGCAGGCGTATTTCGAGACGGTGAGGATAGATGACCCGATAGGTCTCTATCTCAAGGAGATCGGTCAAGTGCCGCTGCTCACGGCTGAAGAGGAGGTTATGCTGGCTAAGCGTGTAGAGGCTGGTCGGCTGGCCCGGGAGAAGCTGGAGCAGGATGGTCTCAATGCTGAGGAACAGATCAAGGCGATGAGAGTGGTACAGGATGGCTTGGCTGCGCGGGAGCATCTCATCCGCGCCAACTCCCGCTTGGTCATCAGCGTGGCCAAAAAGTACATTGGCCGCGGTGTGCCTTTCCTCGATCTGATCCAGGAAGGTAACATCGGGCTTATCCGTGCCGCCAACAAGTTCAACTACCATTTGGGACACAAGTTTTCAACCTACGCAACTTGGTGGATCCGGCAGGCGGTCACACGCGCCATCGCGGACCAGAGCCGGACTATTCGTGTACCGGTTCACATGGGCGACCAGATCAACAAGTTGTTGCGGACTTCTCACTGGCTGACGCAGGAACTGGGCCGTGCGCCTACCTCCGAGGAGTTGGCGGACGCTATGGAGATTCCCAAGCGCAAAGCGGAGGAAATGCTGCGGGTGGCGCGTCGCCCGCTTTCGCTGGAGATGCCCACTGACGACGAGGGCGAGAGCGAGTTGGGCGATTTCATTGAGGATGAAGATAGCCTTGCTCCGGACGATGAGGTGATCTCTTCGATGCTGCGCGAGTTGCTCCAGGAGATTCTGCACGACCTGCCCCCCCGCGAGGTGCGCATTTTGCAGTTGCGCTACGGACTGGTTGACGGCGAAACGTACACTCTTGAGGAGGTTGGCAAGAAGTTAGGGGTGACCCGTGAGCGGGTGCGTCAGATAGAGGCGCAGGCACTCAGCCGTCTCCGCCATCCAGCGCATTCTCGCTGGTTGAAGGATTTTCTCAGAAAGTAGAGGCGCCTAGTTTCCCGGCGAGTTCTAGGACAAGTCCCTGAGCACAGGCTCGGGGACTTGTTTCGTGTTTGCGGCCTCTCTCCTTGTGTGTTAGAATAGCAGGGTGCGCCGGCGTGGGTCCGGCGCGCTGATGTCCCATGCTGTCATTTCTCGCTCTCATCATTGTGCTGCTGGTGGCAGGCGCCGTCGGAATACTCGGCCTATCTCTCGTGCCCCGCCTTCGCCTCTATATGCGCTACGTGGCTCCCGCGTTGTTGGGACTCGCTGTCATAGCGGTTCTGCTGCTCAGATGGATGGGGCCAAGCGACGATGTCCTTTCTTTGTGGCGACCCTCTTTGTTGTTTGGCGCCCCGCCGATGCTGCGGAACGACGTTGCGATGCAGCCGCTGGCTTTTGTGCTGGCGCTGGCAACTTGTGTCGCAGGGATGGTGACTCTTAGCCGCGCAGAAGCGCCATCGCCCCGGTTGGGGGCGGTGCCGTTGGTTTTGCTCGCTGCCGGCTTTGTGGCTCTCTGGGCTGCCAACCCTCTGACCATGATCATTGGTTGGGCAGCTTACGACTTGTTGCTGGCTGTGGGACACATCGCAGCAGCGGAAGGGGCGGAACGAACTGCCGTTCGCGGCTTGATTTCTGGCGGGGTAGCGACTTTGTTCCTGTGGGGAGGGACGTTGCTATCCGGGAATGATGGGGGTAGCGCGTTATGGACGCTGATCGAGCCCTCTGAGGCGCAACTGACGCTGTGGGTGGCGGCAGGCGTCTTGCGGCTGTGGGTGTACCCATTTCATCTCCCTGCTCCTCGTGAGTCTGAAACAAGCTCTTCTCTCGCGATGCCTCTTCTGAGCCCTGTCCTTGGCTGGGGTCTGTGCCTCCGGCTTGCCCTGGTGAATCGTGGGGCATTGCCCGGAAGTGCGTGGGTGCCAGCTTTGGCCGCATTGACCCTGGGGATGGGAGGATTTCTGGCATGGTCCTGCCGATCTTCTCGCTCCATGTTGCCCTGGGTCGGGGTGGGTGTCACGGGAGCAACGTTGCTGGCGGCTGCGTTGGCGCGCGAAAATGCCGCTATGGTCATTTCCTCCGGTTGCGTAGCATGGGTGCTGGGGGTCGTCGTGCTTCTTTCAACCGATGGCTTGCACCGGGAGGCTCCGTGGTGGAGCATCCCCGCGCTGATCGGAGCAGAGGCAATGCTGGGCTTGCCCTTCTCGCTAGGATTCGTTTCGCGGGCGGCTTTGCTCGGCGGGATCGCGGGGGATCCCCGGTTGTGGTGGTGGGGTGCTTTCTTCGTTGGTAATTTGCTCTTGGTCGCGTCGCTGACGCGCTGGCTACTGGCTCTACCTTCTTCCTCCTTGCCCTCTCGTTACTGGCGGCTCGCAGTCTATGGCGTCGCCCTGAGTTTGCCGGCGATGCTCCTGGTCGTGGCCGGTTTCTATCCCAGAGTGCTCGTTGCCGGCGTCTCACTACCTTCGCTGGGTGCGTCGTTCTCGATGCCGGGGGTGGTAGGGTGGCTGTTGTGGGCGCTTTCGCTTGCTGGCGGAGGTGTGCTGGCGTGGCAGGACGGTAACGTGCGCCATAGGATCGAGTTCCTGCTCAGCGCAGCCCATGACCTATTGCGTCTGGACTGGCTTTACGAGGCGGTGATGGGGGCAATGAACCAAGGGATGAGTGTCCTCCGTTTGATCGACGAGGTCGTGGGAGGCACCGGGACGTTGCTGTGGTCGTTGTTGTTGTTTCTCCTATTCTTGCTGATATGGAGTGAAAGGTAATGCCAACACTGGTGGAGCTGGTAGAGCGCGTCTCGTTTCTGGCTGCTATGCCTGCCGTGGCTGGCATTCTTGTCACGGCCGGGCTATTGGTCGTCAACCGGGAATGGCGGCTGAGCGTGATCGCCCTCACCGTGCAGTACTTTTTTGTGGCGCTGTTGCTGACCCGACAGATCCGGCTGGAGCTGGCGGCTGTCAAAGGTTTGATCGGGTGGCTGATCTGTATGGTGTTCTATATGACCGAGCGGCAGGCCAGTGTGCTCCAGCAACCCACCGTGGATGACG
>DAOUDX010000292.1:0-1913 GCA_034430835.1 Anaerolineae bacterium | reverse complement strand
GATCTGCTGGTGCCCTATACGGCGGAGGAGATGGTCGCCTATCCGGTGTCCACATACGTGAACAGCCCAGGCAATGATTCGCCGGTCTGTGTGGCTCCTGTCGCCTGACGACTGGCTTTGCGACGTTGCCCCGGCATTGTCTACCGTGATCATCAAGAGAATGGCTATGACCGATACGCTTTCCTATGCACGACAGAATCAAGAACGCTTCCTGGAGGAACTCTGTCAGTTCCTCCGTATTCCCAGCATTAGTACGCAATCCGAGCGTGAAGCGGACATCCAAGCTGCTGCGGTTTGGCTGCGCGATCGTTTTCTGGCCGCGGGGTTCACGCGTGCTGATGTGATGCCTACGGGCGGACACCCAGTGGTTTACGCTGAGTGGATGGCCGCCGGACCTGATGCGCCGACCGTCTTGGTCTACGGGCACTACGACGTCCAGCCACCCGATCCCCTGGATGAGTGGGACTCGCCGCCGTTTGAGCCGACCGTGAAGGGGGATAGCCTGGTTGCACGCGGCGCCTCTGATGATAAGGGCCAGCTCTACATCCATGTCAAGGCCGCTGAGGCGTTCCGGCAGACGGTGGGGGCGCCTCCGGTCAACCTGAAGTGCCTGATCGAGGGTGAGGAGGAGATGGGAAGCCCCAGTTTCGCCCCCTTTGTCCGCGCTCACCGGGATCTGCTGGCTGCAGATGTCGCCCTGATCTCGGACACCCACATCCTGGGCGAGCACCTGCCGAGTATCGTCTATGCGCTGCGCGGTTTGGCCTACCTGGAGGTTGAGATCACCGGCCCGAGCTACGATCTGCACTCGGGGATCTACGGTGGTGCGGTCAACAATCCCATCAATGAGCTGTGCTGGATGATCAGCCGGCTGCAGGCACCCGATGGTCACGTGTTGATCCCCGGCTTCTATGACTATGTGCGCGACCTTTCGCCGGACGAGCGCCAGCACTTGGCAGAGATTCCCTTTGAGCGCGAGGCGTGGTTGGCGGAGGCCGGCGTCGCTACCGATTGGGGCGAGCCGGACTACACGATTATCGAACGTGCATCGGCACGGCCCACGCTGGATGTCAACGGTATCTGGGGCGGCTATGTCGAGCCCGGGGCGAAGACGGTTCTGCCCAGCCAGGCACACGCCAAGGTCTCGATGCGACTCGTGCCGGATCAGGATCCCAAGGAGATTTCCCGGCTGGTTGCGGACTACCTGCAGTCGATCGCGCCGCCTTCCGTCTTGGTCAAGGTTAAGGACCTACACGGCGGGGAAGGTGCCATCGTCGACAGGGATAGTGCGGCGATGCGGGCCGCCTTCAAAGCCTATAGTGAGACCTTCGGCGTTGACCCTGTCTTTGTCCGGGAGGGGGGATCCATCCCCGTTGTCGCGATGTTCCAACGAGAGCTCGGCATTGAGACGGTGCTGATGGGGTTTGGGCTGCCGGACGATCGTCTGCATTCGCCCAACGAGAAATTGCACATTCCCAACTTCCATCGAGGGATTGAGACGGTCATCCGTTTCCTGGGCGCCTTTGGGGAGCTCGCCTAGCTTATCAGCTCAAGTTCCCGAGCGGGGAGCGTTTCTCTCTACGAGCTGTGCATTTGCGCAATCTGGTCATCGGAGCGCGGCTCAGATTGGGCAAGGTGCGATCTGGTAGCCTGGCGATGACCTTTCTTGGGCATTGGCCCCATTCTAAGCCGTGCCTATGTGGCTCTGTCTGTCTACGCGGTCTCGTGGTGAGGATATGAAGCGTCTGATAGGTGCGCTAGCCCTGGTGAGCCTGGCCTGTGTCTGGGTGCCACTGGCTACCGCTCCGGCTGGGCCACCTGTGGCAACGTCTACGCCAACACCAGATGAGCTCCAGGGGACGGCGCCGGCGGGGATCACGCCGGCGCCCACATCCACCCCGCGTCCTGCAGCG
>DAOUDX010000291.1:0-2453 GCA_034430835.1 Anaerolineae bacterium | reverse complement strand
CAGAAACCCGCCAGTCATTCCGAGGAGGCCGCAGGCCGACGGCGCTGTACCCAGCGCGCAATCTCAATCGCGCCAGGAAGGTTGCGCGGACGCTCAGCGTCCGTCCGCGCCCCGTGGGCGCTCGCAACGAGGGCCGCCTTTTGGGCTTTATGAACCCCCGTGGTATAATTTCCTGCGCTGCTAGGGGTAGCCGGTCGAGGATGATTCCATGAGGCTGCAAGAATATCAGTCCAAGTCGCTTTTCGCCAAGCATGGCATACCGATCCCGCAGGGAGGCGTCGCTGCTACGCCCAAAGAGGCGCGTCGCATCGCCCAAGACCGGGGCGGTGCTGTGGCTGTCAAGGCTCAGGTGCTGGTCGGAGGGCGCGGTAAGGCTGGCGGTGTTCGCTTGGCCGATACGCCCGCTGAGGCCGAAGAAGCCGCTGCCGCCATCTTGGGGATGCAGGTCAGGGAGCTTCCCGTTCGCCAGGTGCTGGTGGAAGAGGCGATGAATATCCGGCAAGAGATCTACCTTGGCACTGCCGTAGATCGCAGCATCGGCCAGGCCGTGATGATGGCCTCTGCCGAGGGTGGCGTAGATATCGAGCGAGTCGCTCGCGACAATCCCAAGGCAATCAAGAGGGTTGTGATCGATCCTTTCCTGGGGCTCAGCAACTCTCAAGCGTTGGCTTTGGCCAAAGTCATTGGGTTGCCCGATGAGTACCACCATGCCTTCGACAGCGTTGCCCGTGGCCTGTACGAGGTGTTCTTGGCCTATGATGCCCTGCTCGCCGAGATCAACCCCCTGGTCATCACTGGCGAGGGGGAACTAATGGCCCTAGATGGCAAGGTTGTGATCGACGACAACGCCCTCTTTCGCCACCCTGAACTGGCCCAGATGCGGGATACAAGTGAAGAAACGCCTGCCGAGCGAGAGGCGCGCGCGGCCGATTTGAGCTACGTTTACCTGGGCGGCGAAATTGGTTGTGTGGTCAACGGGGCAGGTCTGGCGATGGCAACGATGGACGTGATCAAGTTTTTCGGCGGTGTTCCGGCGAATTTCCTCGACGTGGGCGGAGGCACCAGGGCCGAGCAGGTAGCGGCGGCACTGCACCTTGTGCTAGGTACGCCAGGGACCGAGGCCGTGTTGCTCAACATCTTTGGCGGCATCACGCGCTGCGACGAGGTCGCACGAGGCGTTGTTACCGCTCTTGAGGAGATCGATCCCTGCGCGCCCCTGGTCGTGCGCCTGGTGGGGACAAACGAGAGTCGCGGCCGCGAGATTCTGAAAGATTCTGGGTATCGATTGATCGTCGCCGACACGCTGGCCGAGGCAGCCCGGCAGGTTGTCGCCGTGGCTGAAGGCGAGCTAGAGATGTAGAGAAGAATCATGGCGATTCTAGTTGACCAGGATACACGCCTGCTCGTGCAGGGTGTCACCGGGCACGAGGGTGAGTTTCACTGCGGCCAGATGATCGCTTACGGCACGCAGGTCGTGGCGGGTGTTACCCCTGGCAAAGGGGGGCAATGGGCCTGCGACGGTCAGGTACCCGTCTTTGACACTGTCGAGGAGGCGCGGGCTGCAACCGGCGCGAATGCATCCATCGTTTACGTTCCGGCTCCCTCAGCCCCCGACGCTATTCTGGAAGCCGCCGCTGCTGGAATCTCCTTGATCGTTTGCATCACCGAGGGCGTACCCGTGCATGACATGATCCGGATAAGCGCCCATTTTGCTCAAAAGCAGGTCATACTGATCGGCCCCAATTGCCCCGGCATTCTCTCCCCCAGCAAAGCCAACGTGGGCATCATACCCGGCCACATCGCCATACCTGGCCCCGTGGGCATCGTCTCCCGCTCGGGCACGCTGACCTACGAGGTGATCCACGCGCTCACCTCTCGCGGCATTGGCCAGAGCACGTGCGTCGGCATCGGCGGCGATCCGATCGTCGGCACGTCCTTCGTCGAAATACTGGAGATGTTTGAGGAGGATCCCTCGACCGAGCAGGTGGTGCTCATCGGCGAGATCGGCGGCAACGACGAGGAGCGAGCCGCCCAGTTCATCGCCGAGCGCGTGACCAAGCCAGTGGTCGCATTTGTTGCGGGTAGAACCGCGCCGCCGGGCAAGCGCATGGGGCACGCTGGCGCGATCATTGAGGGAGACAGTGGCACGGCGATGGAGAAAATCGCCGCGTTTGAGGCCGTAGGGGTGCGGGTGGCCGAGCACCCGGGACAGGTGCCGGATCTGATGATACACTGAGGTGGGTAGTCCAGCCCTCGCTCAGTTTCAACTCAATTCCTCGCCTCCGGCAAGCGCGCGATAAGGGCTCAATTCCTCCAGTGTCGTAACTACTCAGGCATAGTACCGTCATATATGGAGGGCGGTCATTTCTCGGCCCCAATATGTAGGGTCTCCACGGCTATGACAGACCAGTTCTGCTCAGTTTCAGCGGCAGGGGGCACAAAAGAACCCCCAT
>DAOUDX010000290.1:0-8457 GCA_034430835.1 Anaerolineae bacterium | reverse complement strand
AAAATTTGGGAACGTGTTCTGTATTCCCCACTGGGGCTGCAAAAAGACATACTTTTGGTGCAACTCGCCCCACTTCGATGCTATGTATGGCGCTATTTAGGGCTGACGCCCCACCAACAACCTATTTCCCCATTTATTGAACAGTCACCCACCTCACGAAGGTTTGACAAGCATTTGCATTGTGCTATAATTCGCGCGCTTTGACAAGTCCAGCAGGTGAGGATGAGGTCTCAAAAAGCCGCTGGTGTGGGCCGCTATTGCGGAGGGCGAAAGAGTGGGCTCCAGTCATCGGTACTATAGCACTGGCGGCAGCGCTACGCCTCTTCGCCCTGGGAGAAATCCCACCCGGGCTCTATCACGACGAAGCATTCAACGGCCTTGACGCCCTGAAAGTACTTGCAGGTCAGTGGCCGATCTATTTCGCGGCCAACCATGGCCGCGAACCCTTGTTTATCTACCTCATCGCCGCCACTGTGGGCTTGTTGGGCCGCACGCCCGGCGCATTGCGCCTGGCAGCGGCCATGTGCGGCACATTGACAATTCCTGTTACCTACCTGATGGTCCGCGTCTGGTTCAATCGGCGCGTGGGCTTGTTGAGCGCAGTCATCCTGGCGATCACCCTGTGGCACGTGCACCTCAGTCGCGTAGGATTCCGCGCTGTCACGCTGCCGTTGACGACGGCGTTGGCGCTGTGGCTCGGCGCACGTGCCTATCGCTCGCGCCGCCGACAAGACTGGCTCCTGGCCGGACTTTCGTATGGCCTCTGCTTCTACAGCTACCTCTCGATCCGCCTAACCCCGATCGCGCTCGCAATCTTTGCCCTCTACCTGCTGTGCACCGGGCGGGGCGGCCGACTGTGGCCGGGGGCAGTGTGGTTTGCCGGCGGCGCGCTGGCGACACTCGCCCCCCTGGCTGTCTACGCTCTCGGCCATTGGGACGCGGTGATCGGCCGACCAGGCCAGGTATCGGCCTTCAACCCACTCGTCAATGGGGGCGATCTCTGGGGAACTCTGGGCCGCCAACTGCTCGATACACTGGGGATGTTCTTCGTCCAGGGCGACACCATCCCACGTCACAACCTGCCGGGGAGACCGGCCTTCGACCCGCTGATGGGCATCGCGATGGTACTGGGGCTGGGTCGCGTCGCACTGAACGCGCGATGGAAAGCTTCGTACGTCTTCGCCCTTGTCTGGGTGGGGCTGATGCTTGTGCCCACCTGGCTGTCGGAAGACGCGCCGCACTTCTTGCGTGCTGTGGGTGTGCTGCCTGTGATTGCCATCTTCCCTGCGCTGGGGCTGGACGCGGCGATGACTGGAATTGGGGAGCGCAGGTGGGCAGTCGTAGCGGTGTGCACGGTGCTGGCTATTAGCCTGGGCCTGACGGCGTGGGATTACTTTGTCCGCTACGCAGGCGATCTGCGCACCGGGTACGCATTCGAGAGCGCCGCCGGCGAGTTGGCCGCTGAGGCCAACCGGTTTACGGGCATCGGGTGGGACGGGAGCGGGCTGACGGTGCAAGGAGGCAATCCACGATCCGGGCGGCGGGTCTACATCGACGATCGGCTATGGAACGAGTGGGAAGCCGTTCCTTTTCTCGTGCCAGAGGGCGCTGGCGTGACCATCCTTTCCGTGGCCGCGAGTTCTCCCCCCCCCCCTGTGGAAGGCCAGAAGGCGGGAGAGACAACCCTGATCCTCCTGTGGCCTTACGAAGGTCTGGGGCGCTACCAGGAGTTTCTCCCGTCAAACGCGCGCATTGAGGCACACGGCGGGCCGTTGACACGGGGCGATCTGGAGGAGACTCCCTACGAAGCTTACATTGCCTTCGCAGCCACACCGGTAGTCAAGCCAACCGAGCATCTTGCTTACTTCGGCGACCGGATCGCCTTGACTGGTTGCACCGTCGATGTCGGCAAGCAGACGTGGCAGGTACAGTTGGAGTGGGAAGCACTGTTACCTATCGAGGAGAACTACACCGTCTTCGTGCACCTGCGCGACGGAGAACGGGTGATAGCACAACACGATGGGGAGCCAGCCACAGGTCACTATCCGACGAGCCTGTGGCGCGGTGGAGACGTGGTCGTGGACACCCACGTGCTGGGGCTACCGGAGGATTGGGACGACGAAGCACAGATCGTCGTAGGGCTTTACACCTGGCCTGCCCTGGAGAAACTGGAGGCGACGACCCCAAATGGGGAATCGCTGGGTGACGACGTGGGGGTGTCCTGTCAAATGGACAATGAGCAATGAACGACTTTCAGACACGAGGCAACCCCTTGCTCATCGCCAATCGACACATTGTTCGTGATAAGGAGGTTTCGATGATTCAGAAAAGAATGCTGATCACTGGGGTTCTGATAACCCTGCTGCTGGGGATCGTGCCGGTCTTGAGCGTCGCCGCGCCAGCCCCGGAGCAGTCGGCGCAGCCGGTGCAGCAGGAAGGTGAGTTGCTGCGGAATCCTGGATTTGAGGGAATCACGTGCAAACCCGGCTCAGAACCACCAGAGTGCTTGGATAACTGGACACACGATGTACACTGGCCCGACGAACCCATTCACGACAACATCTATACCCCGCAAGGATGGATAACCTGGTGGCGCAGAGGAGGCGACTATGGTCAACCCGAGGTCAAGACGATTCCTAGTGTGCCTCCGTTCACCGGTGCACTACCTCGTATCCGCAGTGGCTACTACGCGGTACTAATGTTCACCTACTCTCGTCTCCAGGATATGGGGCTCTACCAATGCGTGTCTGGCCTTCAGGCCGGTGCAACGGTGCAATTCTCAGCCCATGCCCATGGATGGAGTTGCGATGACAAGGGAGCCCCGCTGGGTTACTCCTGCTCAGACCCCTGGAACCAGAGATTCCAGGTCGGCATCGAACCCAACGGCTACGCAGACCCGTTCGCATCCAGTATTGTCTGGAGTGAAGAAACAACAGCCCCCGATCACTACAAACTCATCGGCCCCACCAGCGCACAGGTGGGAGAGGGGGGAAGCGTGTGCGTCTTCCTACGCTCCAAGACCAAATGGATGTTCGTATACCAAGACGCCTACTGGGACGACACCTCCCTGGTCTACACATCCCCGCCGGCGGAACCGACGAGCGCCGCGCCGCCGCCGCCAGCGGCTCCCGCAGGCCCTCCTCCAACAGCGATGCCCTTGCCCACCGCGCAACCGGACGGTTCTATCGTCTATACCGTCCAATCAGGTGATACCCTCTTTGGCATCTCACTAAAGTTTGGCGTGCCACTGGACCAGATCCGCCAGTTGAACGCCGGTTCCCTGGGAGGCAACGATATCATCCGTCCGGGCCAGCAACTAGTGATTGCTCTCCCCAGCGAGACGCCTGTGCCCACGGCACTCCCAGAACCCACGCCCGCAGAAGCTGCTGAGGGAGGGGGGGATGCAAGCACGGGGGAACAGCCAGCAATAGGCGAAGGAGCAACCACGGGTGTGTCTATATGCGTGCTGGCCTTCCACGACCGGGATGGCAACACGCTGCGGGGAGACCCGGCGGTTGAGGAGCTTTTGCCCAACACCAAGTTTCTCCTGGCCGATGCCACCGGCTTGATCAACCAATACACGACAGACGGCATGCAGGAGCCTTACTGCTTCACCGGGCTGGCTGCAGGATCGTACCGCGTGATCCAGCAGCCACCGGCAGGATACACTCCCAGCGACCAGACCGAGCAAACCGTGGCCGTCGCGGAAGGGACCAGCGTCGAAGTGCCATTCGGCTACGTGCGAGACGAGGATGCAGCCCTCGCCGGCAACAGCGCCGATTCAGCAGCCGGTGCTGATGGCAGCTCAGGTTGGCTGCGCTCTGCGTTCTCGACCCTCTTCAAAGTCGGCGGTGTATTGGTGTTGCTCATGTGCGCCGGTGGGGTGGTGCTCTTTATCCTCAACCAACGCAGGATGAACATATAACGCCAGCGGACATTCAGCACTTGCGGGAAGAATCTCAGAGGTCACCGGCATGACTTCACGGAGCGTCGCTTGGGGAAGCGTCTTGCCCTTGGCGACGCTCCTGCTTTTGGCCCTGATCGCCGCCGGGCCGCTTTGGGGGCCCGGGCTGCTGAACACGCGAGGTGGCGGCGATAGCCCCTTCAATCTGCTGCGCGTCCACCAACTGGCGGCCAATCTGCGTGCGGGCATCTTCCCGGCCCGCTGGATGCCCGACGCCGCCTATGGGCTGGGCTACCCTTTCTTCAGCTACTATGCAGCCTTGCCGTACTACCTAGCCGCCGGATTCACCTTGATCGGTGTAGACATCCTCAGCGCCATCAAACTCACCCAGACACTCTTCTTCGTGGCAGCAGCGCTGGGGATGTATGGATGGGGACGGCGGGCACTGAGTAGCCGCGCTAGTGGGTGGCTGGCCGCCATGGCTTATACCATCACCCCCTACCACCTGGTCAACGTCTACGTGCGGGGAGACTCTCTCTCCGAGTTCGCCGCTTTCGCCTTGTACCCGCTCGTCCTGTGGGGACTCGACCGCCTGGCCGATCACCCTTCTCTGCGCCGGACGATCCCCCCCGCTCTGGCTTACGCCGGTCTCATCGTCACCCACAACCTATCCGCCTTCATCTTTTCGCTTTTCATCCTCCCTCTTTACTTCACGTCTCACGTTTCACGTTCCACGTTTCACGTCCCACGCGTCACACTCGGAAAACGACTGCTTGCCGTCTCACTGCTCATCGCCCCCCTGCTGATTGGCGCCTTGCTTTCCGCATGGTACTGGCTACCCGCGCTAGCCGAGACCGATTACGTCCAGTTGATCGCCCAGACCAGCGGTTACTTTGCCTACGACAAGCACTTTCGGGGAATGAACTTGGTGCAGTCCAAGCTCATCTTCGACTACTACACTATCTCCCCCGACCAGCCAACCGCTTTCGCCGCGATGGGGCTGGTGCAGGCGATACTTGCGCTCGCGGGAGCCGTTGCCGCGATCATTGCCCTCACTCGATCGCGCTTCGCCAACCGCTGTGCACTATTTGCCCTCACCGGCCTGCTCCTTACCACCTGGCTCGTCACTCCTCTCTCCCGCCCGCTCTGGGATCACTTCCCTCCATTACAAATGATCCAGTTCCCGTGGCGCATCCTCTCGGTACAGGCGCTCTTTGCCGCCCTGCTGGCAGGCCTGCTCACTGGCGTGCTGCCCCCCCCGATGGGGGGGAAAGAGGGGGGGGGACGATGGATCGTCGCCGCCGCACTGGCCGTCATCGTGGCCGTGACTGGATTGGCAGGGCTGCGCCCCGAACACCTGCCCGTCGCCGCCGAGGAAGTCACCGTCGAGCGGCTGCAACTGTACGAACTCTTCACCAGCAACATCGGCACAAGCATCCGCTACGAATGGCTGCCGCGATGGGCAGTGCCGCGCCCCTTCACCGGTCCCACTTTGCTCGACCCCGATGCCCCACCCCAGGCCATCCCGCTCAGCGGGGCATTAGTCGGCGCAGAGGAAACTCTCCACCGGCCAACTCGCCGCACCTGGACGGTGGAAGTCGGCAGTGACGACGCGGAAGTCGCGTTCCCGCTCTACTACTGGCCCGGTTGGCAGGCGACGGTGGACGGCACACGCATCGAAGCCAGGCCAGCACCGGACTCGGGCTACCTCACGCTGACCGTCCCGGGTGGGGAGCACGTCGTCGAGATGTGGCTGGGCCGCACACCGGTGCGAATGGGGGCAGAGCTAGTGTCGCTCGCCACGGCGGTGGCTGTGCTGGCGGTGAAGATCGTCGGGTGGCGGCAACGGACAAGAAGCAAAAAACAAGAAACCAGAAGCGAATCACAGGGCAAACCTGCGAACCCAGGATTCGTCATTTGTCTCTTGTCATTTGTTATTCTTCTCACCCTACTGGTCGCCTTCAGTCCCCAGGTCAACGCTGACGCCACCGACCTGACGATGGATTTCGATCAGATGCCCTACCTGCACCACAACCCTGGCGGCGTGGCCTCCGACGGGTGGCGGCTGATCGGCTACCAGTACAGCGCCGAGCGGCTCGCCCCGGGCGACACCCTGCACGTGACCCTCGATTGGGAAGCGGAACGCGAGATGTCCGGTGCTACGCTACGCTTGGTCTCGCCCGCAGCTATCCGCCAGACGGAACTCTCCGCCATCGCAGAAACCCCGGTGGCCATCGCGGCGGGAACGGGCAACACCCTGCTCGAACTATCCACCCCTCACGACGCGGGGCCGGGCCTGTACCTGCTCCAATTGGAAGACAGGGCTCGGCGGGTCTACCTGCGGCCCGTATGGGTGAGCGCAGGTGAGGTGGCGGCGGGGCAGCCCGAGGAGGCAACCTTCGCCGATGAGGCACTGCGCTTGCACGCGGTCGAAGCGAGACAGGCTGCGCCCGACCGGCTCGATCTGCGGCTCGACTGGTCGGCGGCGAGGCCCATCGTCGCCAACTATATGCTTTCTCTGCGGCTGACCGATCCGGTAGGCAATGAGTGGGCACGCCTGGACACCCAGCCCGGCTACGGCTTCCTGCCCACCAGCCTGTGGCCAATGGACCGCCTCATCCACGACCGCTACACACTCTCACTCCCGGAGGGCACCCCACCCAGCGATGACTATACTCTTACCATAATCCTCTACCGGGCAGTCTCGGGCGAGAGCATTGGGGAAAAGACAGTCTCCGTCGCGCTCGAACAAGTCACGCTTCGCCCTGACGCACCAACCGTCGCCCGTTTCGGGGATGAACTGGTGTTGAGCCGGGTGGAGGCCCCGAAGCGTGTGCATCAGGGGGAGGCGCTGAGTTTGACAGCGTACTGGCTGGCCGTCGAGCAACCATCGGCAGACTATGTCGCGGAGTGGCGCTTGGAGACGCCAGAGCACACAATCACGGCTACGCTCCCCTTGGCCCCTGGCTCTCCGCCGACCGCTTGGCCCGCTCACGGCTGGGTCGCTGGCCATGCCGCATTGCCCATCCCCTCCACCGCCCTGCCCGGCGACTATACCCTCTCACTCACAGTGCGCGATCCCGACAGCAGCGAGCCGCTGGGCGGCTATGCCCTTCCGCAGCCGGTGCGCGTGGAGGGAAGGGAGCGGGTCTGGGATCTGCCGGAGATGCAGCGAGAGGTGGGAGCGCACTTTGGCGGTATGATCGAACTGGCGGGGTATGACCTGGCACGAGAGGAAGAAACGGTAAAGCTGACGCTGCACTGGCGGGCGCTGGCCGTCCCCGACCGGAACTATACGTTCTTCGTCCACCTGGCCGATCCAGCCACCGGCCGGCCTGTAACACAAGTAGACGCGATGCCTCGCGGCTTCACCTATCCCACGAGGCTGTGGGTAGCCAGCGAGGTCATCTCTGACGAGATCGTGCTATCACTGGAGGCCGTACCAGAGGGACAGTACGAACTGGCCATCGGATGGTACGACCCCGACGACCCAACCCAGCGCCTGCCAGCAAGCGACAGCGAGGGAAACCCACTGCCCGATAACCGTCTCATCCTCCCAGACGGCATCACAGTGCGCTGAGATTCAATATGCGTTGGGTGATCTGAAAAGATTAAAGACTGTGCGGATGAGGATCTTGATATCGAGAAGCAACGACCAGTTCTCAATGTACCACAGGTCGTACTTGATCCGCTCGGGGATCGACGTATCGCCACGCAGCCCATTAACCTGCGCCCACCCGGTCATACCGCCCTGCTCCCAGTGGCGATCCATATAGCGCGGAATGGAACGGCGGTACTGGTTGACCCAGATGGGGCGCTCCGGCCGTGGCCCCACCAAGCTCATCTCCCCGATCAGCACGTTGATCAACTGGGGGAATTCGTCTACGTTGATGCGGCGTATGAGGCGACCCAGTCGGGTCGTGCGCGGATCGTCCTCCACCGTCCAACCGGGCCCGTCGGCCTCGGCGTCCGTCCGCATAGAGCGGAACTTGAAAATCATGAAGGGCCGACCATCAAGCCCCATCCGCTCCTGAGCGTAGAACGCCGAACCGCGCGAGTCCAATTTGATTAGGATTGCCACCAGCATCAGCAACGGCGAAAGCACGACCAGTGCGCACGCAGCTCCAACAATGTCTATGAACCGCTTGGCCACTCGCCGCCAACCACGCAGGGCGACGTCGCGCACGGTCAGCAACGGCAATCCGCCCAGGTCACCGATGCTTACCTGACCGGCCATGTACTGGAACACGTCAGGGAAGACCTTGATGGTCACCTTGCCCCGCTCGCACTCTGAGATCAGCAACAAGATCTCCTGGTGCGTCGCTTCCGGCAGCGCGATGATGACCTCGTCGATCTCGTGCTCGCTAATGAGGGGAGCCAGATCATCGGCATGGCCTAGGATTGGCAATCCCGGCGGCAAGTTGTTCGCCCCGCTGGCATTGACGAGTCCCACCACCTCGTACCCCATGCCAGGATTGGACTGGATCTTGTGATAGATCATCAACCCCACATCGCCGGTACCGACGATGAGCACCCGGTCGTGCCCCCATCCC
>DAOUDX010000289.1:0-11770 GCA_034430835.1 Anaerolineae bacterium | reverse complement strand
AAAGCTGCGTCACCGCGCCGAGTACATGGTCCGCAGTGGGATCGACGTGATGCAAAAGACCTTTCTGACGCCATTACCGGGGACGCGCTTGTTCGACCAGTTGCGTGATGAGGGCCGATTGCTCTGCACAGACTGCCCCCAGGATTGGGAGCGCTACGACATGGGCGAGGCGGTCCATCGACCGCAGGGTATGACACCAGAGGTGCTAGCGCAGGTGATGGGGGAATCCGGCCGGCGCATGTACGCTTGGCCGGTGCTGGTGCGCAAGGCGGTGCGCACGCTGTGGGAGACGCGAAACCCGATGGCGGCCATGTTCGTCTGGCAGTCGAACGTCAACTATCGCAACGTCTCCGCGGCTAGGTAGCGGACAGACTGGCGATGTCTTTCGCCATGTGTATGCTTCCCTCGACGCCGAACCACCGGCAGAAGCGGGGGTCGGTGATCCGCTTGACCTCCCGAAAGCCCACGTGCTCGTAGAACCGGCGCGCGTCTTCGTTCTCGACGAGTACGTCGAGCACTATCCTCTTCAGCCCCTTCGACCGTGCCTGGTCTGCGGCGGATTCCATCGACTGTGTAGCGATACCCTGCCTGCGCGCCTCGGGCAGCACCGCCAGCGCTTGGATGGTATAGTCCTCGTCGGACAGAGGCTCAAACGTTCTGGCCATGTTGATGATGGCGCCTATCAGGCGGGGTAAGTGCCACGGGCGGACGATCTTGAGCCACTTGAAACGGATCTCGCTTCCCATGGCGCGCTGGGCCATCTCCCACGACTCCGGGTCGAGGCCCAGGAGTAACCCCACGACGGCTCGACTGAACTCGCCGAAGTCCTGCCCGTTCCGCTCGGCGACGAAGGCGTGGCTGTAGCTGTACATGTGTTTGGGAATGGGAAAGAGCTCCCGCCACACTCGGATGGCGTTGCTCGCCGGCCCGCCCCAGATGGTCTCAGAGGGGCCAGGGCCGCTGAGGTACATCAGATAGCCTGCCTGTGGCGCGTCCTCGGGTTGTGCAGAGCGAATGGCGATCCGTTGAGTCTCCATTATTCTATCTTGCCTTTCTTTTCCAGAAGCGGGAAGATGATCTCTCCTATCAGCGTGTTGAGCGCGTGCATCAGGATGCAGGGGTAGATGCTGCCGGTCCTCCAGTATACGAACGATATGAGGAACGTCCCCAGAAAGATGAGGAGCATAAAGCCCGGCCCGGACAGGCAGTGGATGCTCGTAAAGATGAGGGAGGTGAACAGGAAGGCGAGGAAAACGTTGTCCAGGTTTTGGAAAAGGGCCGTCTGGACGTAGCCCCGGTAGATGATCTCCTCCAGGATCGGGATGCAGACCACGACGATGAGAAACATCGCGATGATGCTACGCTTTGAGTTCAGGTAGTCGCTCGTCCGGGGGAACCAGTCTCTATCCTTGCGGCGCTGCCAGAACATGGACCATCCAAGGGCTTTCATGAGCCACTGTACGACGGGGTACAGCAGCCCGCCGACGATCACACCGCCTATGGCGTACAGTATGCCTTCAAGGGATAGACCGCCACGGAAGCCCAGGATACTCAGAGGCAGGTCGTTCTCGCTCAACAGATAGAAGAGGATCGCCACTGTGACGATTTCCCAGAAGGCGATGATTGCGTAATAGACATGCAGCTCTCCCAGTTTTATCACCGAGGCGATCTTGCGGAGATTTAGCCCGAGTAGAGGCAAGATGGCGTACACAGTCAGGGCGAGCATCCCTGTCCTGAGCCAGGCCAAAGGCAACCATTCGAGTCTAAGCATGACCAGCCTCCTGACAGTGTTGAATCAGGGCAACAATCCTTGCTCTAGCTTGTCGAGTACACTTTGCAGCCACGTCAGTTCAGCCTCCAATCGAAGAAGCCAGTGGTCGAAGAGTACACAGGCTCCCTCAAGATATGGCGCTCCCTGATGCCCCTGTGCAAATCCCGCCTTTTCCCCCTTCAGCATCTGGAGTCCCTGCTTGAGCACAGCCCTCCGCTCCTCTAGGAGCGCTCGTACCTCCTGGGCCGGCAGGGCAGCCATGAAGCGCAAGCCAATGTCTATGGGGTCGTTCTGGTACTCGACAGTGCCCAGTGCCTCGCGCAGCAGGCGCAGGAATTCCTCGCGCCCGCTCTCGGTGATCTGGTACACGTCGCGAGAGGGGCGTTTGCCTACCTGCTCGGTGCCGATTTTCTCTACAAAGCCGTCCCTGGCCAGTTTATTCAGCGCGGAGTAGATGGCCCCGTAGGAGATGCTGGCCCATTCGGCCATCGCCTCGTGCTCGATGCGGCGCTTGACCTCGTAACCGTGCATCGGGCTTTCTTGTAGGAGGCCGAGGATGATGAGCTTAGCTGACATCGTAGTTTGCTCCTTATATTATGCACAAAATATTATATCACAAGGTATATAGTTGTCAAGGGAGTTCGGATGTTCCTCAGATCGAGAAGCCCGCTGCGGCAATGCAGCGGGCCGTCGAATTGATGGACTGGCTATGGTTCGTATTTTCCTGTCCACTCCGGCCTCGACTCCGGCGGCCAGCCGCCGGGCACGTCCTTGCTTCTCCCGACGTAGCGGTAATCGCAGCAGGAGCCGTCGTTGGCCAGGGTTTGTGTCCTCCTGACCTCGACGCCGAGCGATTGCCACAGCGCCCAATCGGTCAGGCACAGGTAGGGGACGAACTCCTCCACCCCCTGCGCGCGCCAGAATTTGAGCAGGCCGCACTCGGTCACGTCGAGGCCGTATTCGAAGGTCTCGCCGTCACCCTCGACGTACGCGCACACCCAGTCGCCGGGGTAGTGGTGTAACTGGGTCTGGCGGGCCGTTTCGCGCCACTGGGCTTTGCGTTTCTCTGCAAAGTATCCCCGCGCCTGCCACCATCGCAGCGGCGCAGGGATGAGGTTGTAGCCCTCGGCAGCCATCTCGTAGATGATCTGCCCCACCTGGCGCGTCGGCACCCCTTCATCCCGCAGGATGCGCACCAGGGGGATCAACATCGAGGGGCGGACCAGGTACTTGGTGAACTCGTTCTCCGCGCCGCCGATGTAGGGGAACTGGAGGATGAGCGATTCGAACATCGGCCGGGTTTGCGCCAGCCAGTCGTCTACCTGTGCTCCATCAAAGCGGCGAGCCAGGGGTCTTTTTTGGAATCTGATGGTAAGATCGAATTCCCGCATGATCTTGGCTTTTTTCTGCAGATAGTAAGCGTTCTCTGAGTTGGGCATTGGGTATCTCACTTTGTCCCATAGATGATGCCGACTTTGCCGACCATGAACGGCAGTTTGAGTGCGGTAGGGATAAAGCCGGAGCTGCTCGTATCCATGAACGCGACCTCGGCGATTCCCCATCCTCTGATGATCTCTAGCAGATCGTCCACCTCGCCATATAGCTCTTTGACTAGGAACAGGTCCTGGAATGCAAAGTGTCCGCCCTTTTTTATTACCCGCAGGGCTTCTTTGACGACCTCGCGCTTGTCTTTGGCGTCGCTCACCTCGTGGAAGACAAAGTTGCTGATGGCGGCGTCAAAGAAGCCATCTTCGAAGGGCAAGGCGGAGGCACTGGCCTTCTGAAAGTCCGTCCGCTCGGCGACGCCTGCGGCTTCCGCATTGCGCTCGCAGACTGCCTTTGAATAGTCCCATGCCTTGCCCCAGTAATCAATGCCGGTCACGTGTCCATCAGGATGGCGCTGGGCCAGGGCGATGGTCAGCGGCCCGTTGCCGCACCCGATGTCGAGCGCTTTACCTTTGCCGTTCCAGTTGAGGCGATCCAGCACCAGCTCCCAGAGCTTGGTCTGGATGTCCCCGCCGCGAGGGGAGAATGCGTAGCGGGCGTATGCAAAGTAGACAAGCGCGGCGAGAAAGGGTACTGCGCCGATGACAAAGGCCACGTGCAGGAAGGACAGTCCCAAGAACAGAGCGCCCAGGACGGCCGAACCGTAGATCAGTTTAGTGGATACCCAATTGCCATAGTTTGTGGTTTGTTTGGTCATCTTTTGCTCCTCAAGTGATCTGAACTAGATCCCAGCGATCACGATGCAGTGGGTCTCGTTGATTCGTCCAAACCTCGTCCCATCTTCAGCCGTGAGGTAGGCCGATTCTAGATCGGACGGTGTGTAGTGCGAGAGCATCTTGAATCCACGCTCGGCGAGAAACCCCTCGATCGCGCCATCTTCGATGCCGAATATCCACCCCTCTTCCGCGCGAGCGACGGTTCCACGGACATCTTTTTCGCCGTAGAGTGTGTTCTCGTATCGGAGCACCGAGGCGCGGACGTAGTCGAAGGCAACGATGCTCCCCTCCGCCGCACTGCTGTGGATAAAGGCCAGCGTGCCGTCCACGGCCTCGGCTTCCAGGTACATCGTCACGCCCTCCCACAGGAAGAGCGTCTGTTGCCCATCTCGATACCCCGCCTCCGACAGCACATCGGCAAGGCTCTGCTTGTTAAAGTCAATGGATACAAAGACGAGTGACTTGGGCAGTGCGGTCTTTTTCCGCTTGTATACCTCGCGCTTGTACCGCTGTGTGGCGTCGATATCCAGCTCGAAAATCGTTGTGCCCTTGTTCTTATCCTGAAAGCGCAGTGCCCGCGTGTCCATGCCAGCGCCGAGCAGCACGACCTGAGGAAAGCCGTGGTCCAGCGCATCCACAAAGACCTCGTCGAGCAGTTGCGTCCTCGCCGTAACGTACTCGTATATGCCGGATGGAAACAACTTGCGCATACACAGTTTTCGCAGGAAGGGAACGTTGAACAGGATGCGGGGCATGGGCGGAAGAAAGATCTCGGCCAGATAATCAGGCCCACGGAAGCGTTCGTCCTGCTCCCTGGCGGCACACGCCCGCGAAAAGCAGGTGTAGCCCGCTGTGCTCGATCCCTTGCGTTCAATCTTTCGTTCTGTCATCTCTGTTTCACCTCTATTTCTGTGCTATGGCCGCGATCCAGTTCTTCTCGGGGAGCGTGTCGATCTCCACTTGAGCGTACCCGGCCTCGCCCAGGCACTGGCGGGTCTCTTCCGGCGTTTGTAGCTGAAAATCGGCCAGGCGCGACCACGTGGTGTTTCGTTTCTCGAACCTCGCGTCCACGTACGCCTCGTTGGCAATCAAGAGGGTGCCGCCCGGTTTCAGCACGCGCCGCACTTCCCGCAGATCGTCCACCGGGCTGGGCCAGAACATGGTCGTCTCGAAGGCCGTCACTATGTCAAACGCGTCGTCGGGGAAGGGCAGCTCGCAGACACTGCCGTGCTTGATCTCGACGCGGCCCTGCTTGATGAGCGCCTGATTAACCCGGCGGGCTGTAAGGAGCACGTCCTCGGAATAGTCCACGCCGCAGACCTTGCCATGGGGCGCGGCCTGGGCCAGGATTTTGACCGCGCCGCCTCCACCACACCCCACATCGAGGATAGCGGCGTCGGGCGCGATGGTGATGTGCTCCAGCCCCCAGCGCCAGACCTTTTCGTGCTCCCTGTTCATGCCCAGTCCGGCGAATCCTGCCAGCCATCCCGTCGGCTTGCGAAACTGCTTGAACATCGCTTGCATGATACCCATGTTGAAGAATCTCCCTAGGCTTCTATGAACTTGGGCGGCCATCCATCTCGCAATGGATAGACAGATGTCCTCGGCCCTGCTTGTATCGGAAGTCGCACACCTCGGCGCCTTCGGCGATCGTCTTATAGCGCACCAGCCCTCTGTCGAAGGTACAGCTCACGACACAGTCACTCAGACGCGTACATGGCGCCAGCCCTATCGCTGCTCAGCGAGCGCGTCGCCTTGAGTACCCATTCGCCGAACCCAAGGCTCAGTCCAATGGATGATAGGGCAACGATGCCCCACTTGACCAGGGCGGGAGCCATCCAGTCGCGCAGAAGCAGCGGCAGGAGCATCACGGGGACGTAGTGCACCAGATAGATATTGTAGGCGTTCGACGTGAGCTTCTGGTTGAGTAGGTACGAGCGGTTCCAGTATCGCGTGGCGAAGGAGACCAAGACGGCCACGAACGACAGGCTCAGGAACGCATACAGGAGTGAGAACGAAGCCAGAAATGGCGTGGAGGGAGACGGCGTCCCGATCAACGTCTTGCCCATCGGCATCAGGCCGACCAGCGACAGCATACAAGCCGGTCCCCAAAAAGCGAGCCGCCCCATTCCCTTGCCACCTGCGAACCAGTCGTTGACGTAGGCATACACGCCGAGCGCAAAGTAGCTGGCGTAAAAGACCAGCTTGATGGTTTGGAACTGGATGACGTTTCCAAGGGTGAACCACTTCCAGTTGCTCACGTTGGTACCCAGCAGCCAGTCGGCCACGAAGGAACATGCCGCGGTCAGCAGCACAAATGCAGGCAGTGTTACCCAACGGGGCGTCCCGGATGCCCCCAGACGGATGGACGGCATCCATCGTCTCCTGGCTTCGTAGAGCAGGCAGAATCCGGCAAAGAAGGTCAGCAATACCGGGAGGAACCATACATAGCGCTGGTAAAACTGCTCGGGCATGGGTAAGTACTGGCTCATGTCCAAAAAGCCGAAGCGGAACTCGGCGATCTTGGCCAGGCTGGCGATCCAATGATCTCCATAGGCTGCCCGCTGTATTCCATAGTGGGTGGTGTGGGCATAGTCCAGTGCGGGGAGCACAAATACGACGATGAGCAGCCAGGGGATGCCCAGTCTCTTGAGCTTTCCCTTGAGAAATGTCCAACTCCCCTTCTTTCTCAAGGACGGCAGAGCAAAGTAGCCGGCGATGAAAAAGAACATGATCATCACACCGATGTCGAGCAGCATCAAGAGGATGTCAAGGACGCGGCTCGTCTGCGCGTCGTGAAAGGGCCAGAAAGGCACCATGTCGGTGTAGCTGCACGCAGCGTGAAAGGCGACGATTGACGTCGCCATCGCGAAGCGTAGGTTATCGAAAAAGAGCAGGCGCGTCCTCGTCATGTTGTTCGTCGCTCCTGATTCATTAGACTTGTGGCGCAATAGGCGTTCCCCGCCATATGTGGCGGTTGGACAGCACAATTTGTGCCCTTTGACCGCCATATGTAGTCAATTCTGCTATTACACCACAAGTCTATTGATATGAGCACTAACCCTAGATCGCGGATCTTGGACAGGACGCCGTGCAGCGCGGCTTGATCGAGCAGACCGGAGAGGACGGTCTCGCCGCTGGGCTCCTGGCGGACGGTCAGTCCCTCGAACCAGTTCGACCAATCGGCGGTCAGGTGTCCCGCCACCCGGATCTCGTAGCGCTGTCGCTTCATCCTTGTGTCTTCCTCAATGTGCATGCGGAATCTCACCTCTGATGGCTATAGTATATCCGATAGAGGCGAGATTGTCGTCACGCAAAAGTGTCAATTATGGACGGGAGAGTTGATGGCTCGAAAGTGTTAGTCTTGGCCGGTGGGGAGCAATCCAAGCTCGCGGGCCCGCGCGACGGCCTGTGTGCGACTTTTCACATCGAGCTTGCCGTAGATGCTGCTGGTGTGTCGCTTGACCGTGTTCAACGCGATGACGAGCTTTCCGGCGATGTCCTTGTTGGAGAGGCCCTGGCTGATGAGGTGCAGGACGTCGAGCTCGCGGGGGGTGAGGGGCTCGAGGAGAGCGGAAGGGCGGGGGAACGGAGGAGCGGGGGGGCGAGCAATCTTTATCTCGAAGGCGGCCAGCAGTTGGTTTCCATAGTCCGGGTAGACGTTGTGCGATGCTGCTTGGCGCAGCAGGGACGCCATCGGCTTGCCTTCGTTGAGGTACATCCGCATGTAGCCCTCCGGTTCGGCCAGCGCCAGCGACCGCTCCAGCGAGGCCAGCGCAGCGGACGTGTCGCCCAGGGCCTGGAGAGCCAGCGCCTTGAGTGCGCAGACTTCGATGACGTGCAGGAAGGCGCCGGCAGCCTCGGCAGGCGCCAGGAGCGACTCCAGTGCGGCCAACGCCTCTTCTGCCTTGTCCTGGGCCAGGCACGCCCGCGCCAACATCGTCTGCAGGGTCTCGACGAAAGCAGCGGGCAACTGTTGGCCGCGCTCACTGGACGCGAAGGCAGCCTTTATCCCCTCCACCCAGCGCACGGCCTTTTCGGGCTCTCCTGCCGCCAAGTTCAGGCGCGCCTGCTGCGTGGCTAACCGGAAGTTGACCAAGGAGGAGTCGCCTTCCATAGAACCGAACTCGCGGGCTTTTTCCAGCACATCCCAGGCCCCCTCAATGTCTCCTCTGAGCTGTAGAAGATGGGACTGGGCGGTGTAGGCCTCGTTCAGCGTCTGGACGATGCCCCACTCGCGACACAGCGCCAGCGCCTCGTCCAGCAGATCGGCGGCCTTTTCCAGGTCGTTCCACTCGATATGGATGCCCGCCAGCTCGACGTAGCCCGCCGCGGCCAGAGGAGCTTGCGCCGCGCTTTGCGCCACGCTCTGCGCCGCCAGGTCGATCACCTGCTGGCAGGATTGGGCGGACGCCCGCAGGCGGCCCTGGTGATATTGCGCCAGTGCCAGCCCTTCAGTGGCCTGCGCTGCCAGAAAAACATGGCCATCCTCCAGCGCCATATCGCGGGCCTGGCCGCACACTTGGATTGCCTCTTCGATTCTGTTGTCCATGCTGTACATCAGGCCGCGCGCGATCATTTCTATGGTATCCAGCAAGCGGGTCAATGCACGGCGCAGGGCATTGTTTTCCGGTGACGGCGGCAGGGTTTCCAATGCCTGACGACAATCTCCCAAAGCCTGTCGTGCGGCCTCAAGATGGCCATTCATAAACAATGCCCAGGCGCGATAGATCTGCAAGCGGGGATGGGCGCGCAGCACGTCCTGCGGCAATGCATCCACCCAGCGGAGCAACGTTGTCAGCCGGGCGTCGAGCAGGCTGTCTCCAGCGGCCTGCTCGGCCATCTCCGCGATTTGTTCGAAATCTCCTGCCGCCCGCGCGTGCTTGACCGCCTGTTCGAGCAGGCCGTTTCCCGCGTGCCACTGACTGGCGCGGTGGTGCAGTTCTTCTAATGCCCCCCCTTTCGTCCCCTCTGCCTGCGGGGGGGATAGGGGCGGGAGCTGTCCAAGGCGCTTGCGCAGCAGGTCGCCGAATAGGTGATGGTAGCGATACCAGCGCCGTTCGTCGTCCAGGGGGATGACGAAGAGATTATCTCGCTGCAGGCGCTCCAGCATGTCAGCGCCGTCGCGCCCGCTCGTAAGGGCGTCACACAGCGGCGCGCACAGCCGGTCGAGGATAGATGTTTGGAGTAGGAAGCGCTGTACTGGCTCCGGTTGACGGCTCAAAACCTCTTTGATCAGGTATTCGAGGATGTAGTGGTGGCTGCCGGTGAACGCTTCAAGGAAGGCGTGCGTGTCCTCGCGACCCTGCATCGATAGCGCCGCCAGGTGTAACCCCGAGATCCAGCCCTCGGTACGGGCCTCAAGCGCGGCGACATCCTCTGGCTGCAACCCCAATCCCATCACGCCGTTCAGGAACGCAGCCACTTCCTCCGGTGTGAAGCGCATGTCGTCGGCGCGCAACTCGGTGAGCTGTCCTCGGGCGCGCAGCCGGGCGATGGGCAGCGGCGGGTCGGCGCGGGTGGCGATGACCAGGTGTACCTGCCGCGGCAGGTGGTCGAGCAGGAACGCCACGCCGTCGTGGATGGCCTCTGTGGTGACGAGGTGATAATCATCCAGGACGAAGATGATGGGTTCAGGAAGCACGGCTATCTCGTTGAGCAGGGGCGTGAGGATGGATCGGGCAGGAGGCGGCTGTGGCCCTTGGAGCATTGGCAGCACGGACTGTCCCATCTTTGAGTGGATCGTTTGGAGCGCGGCGACGACGTATGCCCAGAAACGGCCGGGGTCGTTATCGTCTTCGTCGAGGGAGAGCCAGCAGAATTGTAGATCGCAGCTTGCCGCCCACTCGCCGAGCAGCGTCGTCTTGCCGGAGCCGGCGAAGGCGGAGACGAGGGTCAGCCGGTGGTCCAACCGCAGCCCATTGTCCAGTCGCTCGATCAGGCGAGGTCGCTCCACCAGGTTGGGGCGCGGCGGCGGGATATAGAGCTTTGTGGCCAGGAGGGATGTGTCCATCGCATCCCAATCTTACCACGTTTTCCTTCAACTATCAAAAACGCAGTTGCCCGCTTCCTCCAGTCGCCTGACGGATGTCAGCGAGATGCCCAGGTCTTGAAGCCAGTTCAGCAGGCCGAATAGTGCCGATTGGTCGGGGAAGGGGCCGACGAGGACTGTCTCGCCACTGGGTTGGTGGCTCACCGTCAGGCCCTCAAATCGAAGGCGCTGCGGCGAGAGATAGCCTTGGACACGAATTTCGTAGGTCGTCATTCCCGCCGGGTTCACTCGTGGTACACAACCGACGCCGGTTTCCTGTGCACGTGTTTCCGATACCTGTACTTGCTATATCCCAGCATGATAGCCCCGTAGATGGTGTGGGCCTTGGGGACGTTTAGATGCTTTGCCAACACCTTGGGGGCGGATTGAGCGTATCCGTTGATACAGGTTCCCAATCCCAGCGTCTCGGCGTACAGCATCAAGTAGTGCTGCGCGCCCAGGGCGTGATCCCTGCCGGACGGGTCCATGGCGATGCCGGTGAAGAATATCAGGCAGGGGGCGTTGTGAAAGATGTAATCATTCCCATCGTCCATGTGGCGCAATGCAACCTCAAAATCGGCCTGGAGGTGGCGCATGTGCTCCCGCGACTCTGGAGAGAGAAACAGGGCCGCGGGTTTGCTGGCGGTGAGGTTCACCAGCTTTAGCAGCGACCGGGTGTGCTTGGTGAGGGCCTCGCGCAGCTCGGCGATCTTATCTGCATCGGTGACCACGATGAAGGCGCGCTCCTGGCAGTTGATCGACGTAGGCGCCATCCGGGCGACGTCGATCAAGTCCTCGATCACAGCCTTCTCTACTGGTCGATCCTTGAACTCGCGGCAGCTTCTCTTCGTCAGCAGGAATGTTTCCATATCAGGCGGTGATATGATGGATGCGGGCACGGGCGCGAACTCGTCGCTGGCTATACCTTGAATGGAGAGCGCGTTTTGCGGACAGATCGCGACGCAGTGCCCGCAGGCGTGGCAGTAGGCATCACGATTGATCGTAGGGCAGGTATTTCCGTTACGGACGATGACGTCCAGGCCGCACACCTCGGCGCAGAGACCGCAGGCGGTGCACTTTTCTTTATCCAAGACAGGCGTATTCACAAGTTTCCTCCGTTTTGATTGTTGGTTCCTCCCGCAGCGGCCGCATCTGCCCGACGCCTTTTTGCATCAGCGCGGCGTAGAGGGAAGGGCTGATTCGATAGAGCTGCCAGAACAGGCGGTTGAGCCGGGTGTCGATGATGATGGCCCGGTTACGCTCGACGCCGCGCAGGATGGCGCGGGCACAATCGGCAGGGTCTGCCATCTTGAACCCCGACTGCATCTCTGCGATGGCTTCCTCACGCTTGATCCCCACAAAGGCCGCCGTGTCGAGTATGTTAGTCTGGACTGTGCCGGGACAAACGACGCTCACCTTCACGCCCAGCTTGGCGGCCTCGATCCGCAGCGCGGTCGAAAGCCCCACCACGGCGTGCTTGGCGGCGGTGTAGGGCACCGCCAGCGGCATGGGTGCCAGGCCATCCAGGGAGGCGACGTTGACGATGTGACCGAATCCCTGCCCGACCATCACCCGGTAGGCGGCCGTCGTGCCATAAATGACGCCCCACAGGTTGACGTCGAGCACGCGCTGCCAGTGGTCGAGCGTCAAATCGCGCACCTCGCCGCAGATGGCGACGCCGGCGTTGTTGAACATCAGGTCGAGCCGCCCGTGCTGCGAGATGGTCTCGTCCACCAGCGCTTGCAC
>DAOUDX010000288.1:0-10808 GCA_034430835.1 Anaerolineae bacterium | reverse complement strand
TGACGGGCAGTTTGCCTTCCTGTGGGGTGGGGGGGGGGCACAGGCAGGCTACCTGGATGAGCCGGTTGGAATCGCCATCGGTCCCAACGACGAGGTCTATGTCGCCGACACCTGGAATCACCGCATCCAGGTATTCAGTCAAGCGGGTATCTTTCTGCGCCAATGGCCCATCGATGGGTGGGACGCCGGTCTGTCCGAGGACCGAGCCTACCTGGCCGCCGAGGAGAAGCCCTACCTGGCCGTGGACAAGAATGGCTACGTTTACGTCACAGATCCAGGTTATTTCCGTGTGTTGGTGTTCGACAGCGAGGGCAACTATGTGCTTTCCTTCGGGAAGTATGGCTACGACGAAGATTCCTTTGCACTGCCCACAGGCATCGCTGTAGCAGAGGATGGTTCGATATACGTGACTGATGCCCAGAGCAATCGAGTGCTAGTATTCGATCCACTGGAATTCGAGACTGCAGAGCAAGAACTCACGGCTCCCACGCTCAAATACCCAGTCCCCGGCATCGAAAGACCTCCGATACCCGGCGGCCGGGTGACGCTGGTCGGCACGGGCAGGCCGGGGTCCAGAGTGCGCGTCTTGATCGATGGTCAGCTCATCGGCACCGTTGACGTAGACGAAGACGGCGTGTGGATGCTGACCACCGAACTGACCACCCCCGGTGTTCGTGAGATCACCTTACAGGCACTCATCTGGTCATCGGAGACGGGTCTTGAGGTTACGGTGACTTCCGAGCCGGTACAACTGACCATACGCATGGATACATTCGCGCCGCCGGTGCTAGCCCTTGAGGAAGGGGCCAGACTGCCTACCGGTGAGGTGAGGCTGAACGGCACCAGTAGGCCAAACTCTGAGGTGCGCGTGTTGGTGGACGGCGACCCCATCGGCGTCGCCCAGGTGAACGAGGCAGGCTGCTGGTTGCTCGTCGCCGAGCTACGTGAGGCGGGCGAGTACGAGGTGATTGTGGAAACATTGGATGACACCGGTGAAGTCGTGGCCAGGTCTGAGCCAGTCACGCTCGTTGTTGTTGACATAACAGTTGTCAGCCCAACTGCCGTCATCGACTGCAACATGCCGCCCGGCAGTTGTACAGGCGATACCTACACCGTTCAGCCTGGTGACACACTACGATGTATCAGTCAGTACGCTGGAGTCACTCTGGAGGCTTTGCTGGCCGCCAATCCCGAGATTGACGATCCCAATCTCATCATTCCTGGACAAGTCATCATCATCCCGCGCTGAACAACACGGAATGCGCTTCCGCGCATTCCGCAGAAGCAGTGCAAGAGCCAAGTGCTTTCCAGGACCGGTGAACTGTCTGGAAGCAGCAACACACAGCGCTAGCACCGGAGCCACGCCCAACGTGGCCCTTGGCTGGCCAAGAAAAACACGGTGCCTGGTGCCTGGCATAGCCCTATAGATGCTCTTTAGCTGCTTTTTTCGGGCCTTTCTCAACTTCCGACTATACATGTTATGTAACCTTCCCTATGCCAAGCGGCTCTGACTTGACATAACTTCTTCCTGAAAAAACTCCTTGATACTGGACCGAACAGGATATCGATAGCCCAACCAAGCTGCATCGACAAAAACCAACGGCGCGAAGTACTTGAGCCTTCCACTGCCTTTCTCCGTGACCAGACTCCTCCCTCGTCCCCCTTCGTTATGTCAATACCGCGCACCCCTATCTGTCCACAACGTTTGGCTGACACTTGCTCACCTACTGCTTTGTGCTAGAATAGCGCCCTATGATAGAATCCTCATCTGGATCTGGCTCAAAACGCGGTCTCCGACTGGTTGGCTGCCTGGCGCTCTGCCTATGCCTCAGCCTGGCATACGCAGCCGGGTTTGGCGCCCATCAACTCTGGGAAAGACAGCGAGCCCTGGCGTACCAGTATCCACAGACCGACGATCTCTATCCCGGAATGCGCGTGTTCTGGGAGGCATGGGAACACGTGGAGAACAGCTTCTATGGCGAACTTCCATCAGCAAGCGAGCGCACCTACGGAGCCATCCGCGAAACCCTGCTGCTACTCGACGACCCCTACACGGTTTTCGTCGAGCCCCGGCCCCGGGAGCTGGAGCGCGATCATATGCGCGGCGTCTTTGGTGGCATCGGAGTCGATCTATGGCGTGACGCAGAAAACCGCATGGTGCTCTCCCCCTACCCCGATTCCCCTGCTGAACGGGCCGGAGCGCTGCCGGGAGATATCCTGCTGGCAATGGATAGCGTTCCAGTCACGCCTGACACAACGGTAGACGACGCGCGCGCCTATCTCCACGGCGAGGTAGGCACATCCGTGACTCTCACACTTTCCCGTCTCAAAGACGGCTCCCCCACCCCACCATTCGACCTCGCCATCACCAGAGCAGAGATCCTGGTACCCACCGTCACCTGGCGCGTCCTCGACCAAGCCCCCAGCGTCGGCTACATTCGTGTCCAAGGGTTCACGGACCGAACCGACGAAGAAATGATCGAGGCTCTACGAGAACTATTAGACGAATCGAAGGTCGCTGGCTTGGTTCTCGACTTGCGCGACAACTTTGGCGGCCTGCTTGACCCAGCCGTGACAGTCGCCAGCCAGTTTCTCGGTGAGGGTATCGTGATGTACGAGCAGCGGAAGAATACCGAAGAGAGCGCCCGCCAAGTCCGGCCTGGTGGTATCGCCACCACCATCCCCTTGGTCGTGCTCGTCAACGGCAACACCGCCAGCGCCTCGGAGATCGTCGCTGGCGCACTCCAAGACCACGAGCGCGCACCGCTGTTTGGAGAACGCACCTTTGGCAAAGGTTCGGTTCAACTAATCTACGACCTCTCTGACGGCTCGTCACTGCACGTCACCTCTGCCATATGGCTGACCCCCAATCACCACCGGATCGAGGGAACAGGGCTAACACCCGACGTTCTCGTCCCTTCAGGCAATGGGCCGCAAGACGTGCAGCTTGACTACGCCGTGGAGTATCTGCTAGGAGTCAATGGATGAACACATCCCTGCGCAACATAGTCAAGATACCGCTCATCGGCGCACTCTTCCTGGTGCTGATGACGAGCGTGTTCGGCGCCGGCTTTGGCTCGGCCTACATACTGACTGGAGCCGGCGTGTTGCCCTGGCCGCAAGCATCTCCCTCGGCCACCCAGCCGCTTGTGCCCACAGGACAGAGTGTTCCCACCGGTGCGCCCACCGAGTTACCCTCCCTCATTCCGACATTCACGCCCACGCTCACGCCTACGCCTGCGCCGATCCCCACACTGACAAATGGAGAGAGCGAGACCTTTCAGCTTTTCTGGGAAGTGTGGGGCATTGTGCAACGCGACTTTTACGGCGAGTTGCCGGACGAGACGGAGATGACCTACGCTGCTATCCGAGGCATGCTGAGTTCATTGAACGACCCCTACACTACGTTCGTTGAGCCGCAAGCTGCCGCCGTGCAGGCCGAGGATGCTACCGGGGAGTACGAAGGCATCGGCGCATACGTAGACATGGACGAGGAAGGAAGACTAGTGATTGTCGAACCATTCGAAGGTAGCCCTGCCGAGGAAGCAGGGCTGCTTCCCGGCGACCGTATCATCGCGGTGGATGGCGTTTCCACCGCCGGGCTCACACTCTACGAGGCGATAGGACTCGTCCGTGGCCCCGCCGGGACTGACGTCACGTTGCTCGTCGAGCGCGATGAGGTTCCAGAGCCATTCGAGGTCACCGTCACCCGTGCACACTTTGAGATCGAGATCACGCAGACAGAGATGCTCGACAACGACATCGGCTACATTCGATTGCGCGAATTCAGCGCCACCGCCGGGCAGAAGATGGAGGAAGGTTTGAAAGAGCTCCTGGCTCAGAACCCACGCGGTATCATTCTCGACCTGCGCTACAATCCAGGCGGCTGGCTGGACCAAGCCGTCGAAGTTTCCGATCTCTTCCTCGATGGCGGAGTGATTCTCACCCAGCGGTGGAAGGATGGCTCCAAACAGGTATACGAGGCCCGTCCCGGCGAAATAGCCGAGGACATACCGCTGGTTGTGCTGGTAGATAGGGGAACTGCAAGTGCGTCTGAGATCGTCGCCGGTGCGCTGCAAGATCAGGAACGGGCCATACTGATCGGGGAGACGACTTTCGGAAAAGGGGCCGTGCAACTCGTCTACAACCTCAGCGATGGCTCCCAGTTGCTGGTTACCTCTGCTTTGTGGTTTACGCCTAACAATCAGCCGATCCACGGACATGGACTCACGCCTGACATCGAGGTTCTGTGGCCTGAAGAATTGGAAGAGGGGGAAGACCCCATGCTGGACCGAGCCATCGAGTACTTTCTGACGGGAAAGTAATGCCGGGTATCAAGATCGTCGCCACTAACCGCAAGGCAGGGCGTGACTTTAACCTCGAGGATCGATTCGAAGCCGGGCTGGCGCTGCTGGGAACCGAGATCAAGTCGATCCGCGCGGGCAGAGTGAACCTGAGCGATGGGTACGTGCAACACCGTGACGGGGAACTGTGGCTCGTCAACGTACACATCGCGCCCTACGATCCATCAGGGCGGTATGGGCACGAGCCGCTTAGGCCACGCAAGCTATTGCTTCACCGTCGAGAGATCAACCGCCTCATCTCACGGGTCACAGAGCGCGGGTACACGATCGTGCCCACCCGCCTGTACCTCAAAGATGGCCGAGCCAAAGTAGAGATCGCATTGGCACGGGGCAAACGCAAGTACGACAAACGGCAAGACATCTCTAAACGGGATGCACAACGCGAAATCGAACGTGCACTCAAGGAGCATGACCGGCGAAAATAGCCCGCCACACGGCCTGCACATTCGCATAGCCTAGTTGCACCTTTGAGGAAGGCCAAAAAAGGAAATGTGTGGCAAGTGAGGTAATGACTATGCGAAGTTCACTCGGAACCCAGATGGGCCTTCCACCAATAGAGCTTGACACTTCTGGATCATGATTTATAATGCCGGGCGACTTCGGACTAGAACAGGAGTACCTCGTGGAAATAGAACCAACACAAGCCAAACCCCGCTCAATCACCGAACTAGAACCTAAAATGTGTCTCCAGGGCATCATCAAGGAGACCCAGCTATACGGCGCAGTGGTGGACATCGGCGTCGAGCACGATGGTATGGTACACATCTCCCAGCTCGCTCCCACTCGCGTCAACCGCGTGACCGACATCGTGCAACCGGGCGACGACGTCACCGTATGGGTCACGAACATAGACGCGGAAAAAGGCCGCATTGGCCTGACAATGGTCAAACCCGCCGAAGTGGACTGGAGCGAGCTGGCCGAGGGGGAAACCTACACCGGCGTCGTGACGCGCCTTGAAGATTATGGCGCCTTCGTCGATATCGGTGCCGAGCGTTCCGGCTTGCTACACGTCCGAGACATGGCGGCGGGCTACGTCCGTCACCCTTCAGAGATCATGAAGGTGGGCGACGAGTTCGAAGTACGCATCCTCAAAGCCGACCGGCGGAAGCGGCGTATCGACCTGACACTCTTAGGCACTGAGGAAGAAGGTGTGGAAGAACCTGAGGAGCCGACGATGACCGCCATGGAGATCGCTCTGCAGCGCGCCCAGTCCCGCACCAAGAAGAAAGCACAAGCGCGACGCCCGCGAAAAGCTTCGGCTCCCGATCTCACCGAGCGAGAGGATATTCTGGCACGCACGCTTCGAGAGCACTCGTCACACTAGACACCGCGACGCGACCGGCCCTCCACCCTATCTACTGACAGCGTTCCTCAACCGACTCCCGCACGGCACGGATGTTCGCCGTAGACGCGACAATCGGCGTGACGCAACCTGTCCCAAGGATGAACCGCTTTCCCCCCGTCTGGGCAATCGCGTCGGCGGCCTGATCGCGCACGCGATCAGGCGTGCCTCGCACGACCACCTCCCAGCGCTGCAACCCGCCACAGACCGCACCGCCAAAACGCTGCTGCGCCTCGGCCAGCGTCGGTCTCGTCTCTCGGTCGTGCCAGTTGATCACCTGCACAGGGTAGTCTGCCAATCGATCGAACATGACGTCTGTACCGTGCAGATGCAACACGTTGAGCCACAACCCCTGTGCCGCCTCCAATACCCTCAGATCGTAGGTACGCCCAAAAGCATCGTACTCTCCCTCACTCAACACCCCATAGCATGCATGCTGAACAGCGTAGAACACGCCAGCGATACCTTTCTCACGCGCTACGCCAATGAAGCGGCGAGTCGTCTCAGTAATGACTTCCAGACCGGCGTGCACTGCGTCAGAGTACTGGCGCAAGTGCACCGCCAGCCGATCCGGCCCCACCAGATTCTTGGCCTGAGATAGCGGGTTAAAGATCGTCTGAATGAACGGGGTTTCGCCAGCCAGTTCACGTGCGATCAAGTCGAGACACCGCAATTGCGCACCCAGGGCTCCCTGGCCGGGATCGAGAGGATGCAGCTTGAGCCAATCGTCCGGCGAGCGGACAGGGTAGGAAACATAGTCGCGCGTGCCCTCCATCGTCCCCATCCAGCGATCCTCGGCTCCCCAGTCTCGCAGGCAGAAGCTGCTGGCCGGCGTGACCTTGACAAAGTCAAAGTCGTAGCGGCGCTGGAATGCAACCGTCGCCTCTGCAAGGTCCTCCGGTCTTTGGTCGTCACCGGGGAAATGGCACCATAGTGCCACCGGCGGCCTATCAACCTCCTCCCCGCGGATAGCAGCCATCAAACGTTCGCTCTTTGTCATTTCAGCCATTGCGTTCTCCTTCCTCTAATGCTCCACGGTGATCGGGGCGATCACGAAACCGTCGCCGACGACCTGTCCAGCTTCATTGTACACCGGCAATCTATAGCCCTCGCCCAACAGATAAAGCCCAACGAAGAGGACGTATTCGCCAGGCGGCACGTCGGGCGGCACGTGAATCTCATATTCATCCCAGACGTACTTGTCGAGCGGCCACAACGTCGTCGGCGTTCCTCCGTGCCGCATCCCTGGATTCAGATGATCCTCCTGAGCCCACACTCTATCCAGCGGCTGTGCCAGATGTGCGAAGGCCTGGTAGTTCTTGTCCATTGGCGCTAGAGCATGCCAGTACAGCACGAGCTGGATCGTTCCACCCGAACGAACGCGCTGCCGAGGCAAGTCGTAACCCAGCAGTTCGATCTGATGGCCAAAGTCGACCCGCAGGTTGTGCTGGGCAGCCCAAGCCTGACCCGGCGGCGAGACACGACGCAGCCAACCGTCGCGCGGATCTATGACGGCAACCTTGATGACCACAAACAGCAACAACGCTCCCCCAACCCAGGCCAGAGAGCGACGACCCAGCACTGAACATCGGGGGGCATCGCTTGAGGGGCGTATCAGCACTGTCGCAGCGCCAAAGGCGAGCAAGCCGGCCAACGAGGTAGCCCATCCCACAGTGCGCGGCGGTGTATCTTCAAAACGCACCACCACTTCGTGCTCGCCGGAAGGCACCCAGAACGTGATGAACCCCTCGGGACCCGCCATATCGATCGCAACCTCCTCACCATCGATGTAGGCCCGCCAACCCGGGAAGTAAAAGGTGTACAGGCGGAAGACGAACTCTCCGGGCGCGGTCACCACAAAATGGTCGTAGAGTGCCCGCTGCTCGAGGATCTCCGCGGTGGTCCCCTCCGGCAAGGTGGCCCGGTTGACACGATCTACCGGGCCGGGCTGCGCGTAGGACTCGATCAATGACGGCTGCGGATGCATGGGCACCAAGGCCGCACCCACCGGCACAAAGTCACCTGTCGAGGTTGTGCCAAGTGCATAGCTACCCTGCTGCTCCCATGCAATGATATCTAGAGGCTCGACGCCACCGAAACCCGCCCCCCACATCGGTGGATAGAGCACCGGCAACGCCAGCGCCAGGATCGTCAACAAGCCCACGGCCGCCGCCAGGTCGCGCCAACGACCGGCAGGGATCAGAAGAACAGCCCCTCCTGCACACACCGCCAGCATGGCACCTGCTGGCCCCAACAGTCGCCATGGGAATTGCAGATAGCGAACGCCAGGCACGCGCTCCCAGAGCAAGGCAGTGACGGGCAACATCACAAGAATCAAGCCAAGGCCCGCCAAGACGAAGAAGAGCAAGTGAATGTGACAGCGCCTGCACGGCTCAGAAACCCTGTGAATCCAGGAGAGCAAAAGCACTCCCACTGCCGGCAAAGCAAGCAGCCACTGTGCCAGGCCCAGGTTGTAGCGGAAGCGGGGGGCCGCCGCTCCCATATCGAGAATGCGCGAAGGGCCCAGCAAATCGCCCAGTGTGAGAAAGTGCTCACGAAAATCGAAATGGCCCGGGCCTATGACGTTGAGCTTGACTGCACCACGCTCCAGGAGAAACGGCAGCCAATAGAAGGCAATGATGAGCGCCGCCAAGGCAAGCGCCAGCCCTCCCCACCCTGCCCGCTTGCGCCCTGGCCCCAGAATAACCAGCCAGATCCAGTAGGCCAACAGCAACACACCTGTCACCAATCCCAACAAAGCGTGGCTGAATACGGTTGCCGCCAGCGCCAACACACTTCCCAGCAGCGCCCCCCTCCCACCCGCGCCGCTCATCAGACGGTGAAACACATAAAAGACCAGGGGTATCAGGCAAATGGAAAAATGCTCCGCCAGATCACCACGAGCATGCGAGTCAATGAAGACAACGTAAGGCGAAAAAGCGAACGAAGCGGCGCCCAGCATGCCCGCCAACGGCCCAAAAAGCTCGCGTCCCAGCAGGTATGCGCCCACCGAGGCAAACAGCAGTCCCAGAATGAATACCGCCTTGACACCTCCCACGATGTCCAGCCCGGGCAACAGGTCAAACAGATTGGCCAGATAATAAGTGAGCGGCGCATAATAGTTAAAGATTGGATAGCCATAACCCAGATAAAGGTCTGGAGCCCAGCGAGGATAGAACGCACCGCCCCGGAGAGTATGCCCCAATTCAGCCGCGCGGTAGACGTGCAGCTCGGCATCCGTCTGACGGGGCAGGCCGGGACGGCCAAGGAAGGGCGCAGCCGCGATAAGGCCGAGGGCCAGCGCGAGGCACAGCCCCCAGTCCAACCGCCGCAGCCGATCACGTGTTGAGGCCAGTCCTCCCAACATCGAGCGGGATTATACCATGGGGCACACGAAACCCCAAAGACAAAAACCCGACTTGGATTGACTTTACCGACAATTAGAGTAGAATAGTTTTACGTCTGGCTACCTGACACTCCTACCAGACAAGCGAATGCCCTGCGACGGGCTCAGAGTACTCGCTTCGGTCAAGAGTGCTGTCTCATTCCAAGGCTGTCCAGTAGCTAGGCTTCATATCAGTCGTCGAAGGGCACAGGAGCAAATCCATGAGGCTGATCGGCCAAACGCTGGGTAAATATCGCGTTACCGAGCACCTAGGAAGCGGCGGTATGTCTGAAGTTTACAAGGCCTATCAGCCGGGCCTCGACCGCTACGTGGCGATCAAAGTGCTCCACTCGTTCCTGGCGCAGGAAGAGGATTTCCTGACCCGCTTTCAGCGCGAAGCAAAGTTCGCCGCGATGCTGCGCCATCCCAACATCATCCAGGTCTATGACTTTGACTACGATGAGGACACCAGCGCCTACTACATGGTCATGGAATACATCAATGGCGTCAACCTGAAGACGCGCCTGCAGGAGATGGCCAAGAGAAGTGAAATGGTGCCACTGGGCGAGTCGGTCCGCATCGTCACAGCGATAGCCAACGCACTGGACTATGCCCACCAAAGAGGCATGGTGCACCGGGATATCAAGCCCGCCAACATCATGTTTAACGAGGACAGTGAACCTATTCTCACCGACTTTGGCATCGCCAAGATGGTAGATGTCGCCGGTTTAACGGCCAGCGGCGCAATGGTCGGTACCCCGGCATATATGGCTCCTGAGCAGGGGATGGGACAGGCCGGGGACGAGCGCTCCGACATTTATTCATTGGGCGTTGTGCTGTATCAATTGACGACGGGCCATCGTCCGTTTGACGCGGATACTCCCTTGGGCGTCGCACTCAAGCACATCAATGCCCCTCTACCACCGCCCGTTGTCGTCAACCCCGATCTACCCAAGAGCATTGAGGCTGTGACACTCAAGGCGCTAGCGAAGGATCCCGACAAACGCTATCAGACCGCCAAGGAATTCGCAACAGCGCTGAAGAAGGCTGCAGCAGGGGAGTCAATCGAACTATCGACATCAGAGTTGCTGGCGGCGACAGCGCCATCCTACCCCACAGATGGTTCCATCCCATCAGACGACACGGGGTGGGAGACGGCAACGCTGCCCAGTGCGCCAGCCATTCGTCCGACACCAGTCACTCCGCCCGCGGCAGAGGCTCCTACTGCTCGCCGCAGACTACCCTGGGCCCCGGTGTTGGCTGGTGCTGCCGCCATCCTCATCGTGATCGGCATCGTCGCTCTATTCGCCACAGGCACAGGCCAACGCATGCTTTCTGCCATTGCGCCACAGCCCTCCACACCGACAACAGTAGAAGGCACGCCGGTGAACCTGGTCTCAACCGAGGTCGCTGCTCAACTGGCTACCCGCGACGCCATATCGACCCTGGAGGCAACTCTGCACGCCACACTGACCCCATCACTCACACCGAGCCCTTCCCCCACGCCCATTCTCACCCCTGACGCGGATGCCACGTCCACAGCCTCGTGCACGTTCGATCTGGAGGTCATGAGTGATCCACCGGTCTGGCCTCCTGTGCTCGTACCTGGGCAGACGTTCACCAAGATCTGGACTGTCAAGAACACCGGGACTTGCCCCTGGCCCGTGGAGTCCCAACTGGTGTTTGCCTCAGGGAAAGAGCTAGAAGTCGTGGAAGT
>DAOUDX010000287.1:0-13207 GCA_034430835.1 Anaerolineae bacterium | reverse complement strand
CCCCCCACACCCCCCACAACTCTTTGTTTTGCAAAGGGCAGTTGCAAATGCAATCGCCCTAGGAATAGGAAGGGGCCTGGTCGGATGACCAGGCCCCAATGAAGATGAATTCGCAGTCGCGCGATTGGGGACCGCGCTATAACCCAGCCTTGCACCGCACAGCGAGACCTAATCCGATCACCAGCAATACCGCGCCGAGGAGCGATACGACGGCGCCGCCCCACCCCCACCCGGCGGAGTTGCCGGCGACCGGGAGGAGCGGCGCGGGGGTAGGCGTCGGCGTGACCGGGTAGATATCAACATCGGCGATCAAGTAGGGCACTGTGTCGGGATCGTCGATGGCAAGCCAGCGCGCCAGGAGCACGCCGCCCACTGACTCCGTACCACCATCAGAATCGGGCGCGAGAGCCAGCGCCAGCCCATAGTCGTCTACTTGATCGGCCAGCCAGGCTCGCACCAGTGCAGTGATGTCCCACGTGATCCAGCGCCCGGCCATCTCGTCGAGAGCGAAAGTCGATGCAGCGGGGGAAAGCACCGGCGTGGAGGTTGGCAACGTCGGCGATTTCGTCGGCACAGGGGTCTGCGTGGCGGCAAGTGTGGCAGTCGGCTTCGTGGTGGGCACGGCCGTCGCAGTTGGGGTGGGCAGGCCGGAGGAGGGAAACGTGGGAGTAGGCAGCGGCGAATCCGGCACCACACAGGCGAGCCCGGGGCTGGAACGAACCCCAGGCAGCATCACATGTTCCACATCGAGATTGAACTCGGCGACCGCGACGGGAGAGGCAAGGAATGCAGGCCACGCAGCCGGCACCCCACTCCACCCCGTCTCGTCCCACGGTTGGAGGACGCGGTGCACGCCAAGGATCCCCTCACCCGTCCCCGAAACGCCATCCACGTAGACGTACAACGTCGCGCGCTTGACGTCGGTGCCCAGGGGGAACACACCTATCGGGAAATCCAGATAGGTACGCGCCTCCACAGTCTCGCCTGGCGACAGGCTGAATGTGCCAAAGGGAAGCACCTCCGCATCGGCGTACAACGTCGCACCTTCCCGCAGCCCAGAGGCGACTCCGATCCGGCGCTCAGGCCAGATCTGCATCGTGCGGGATTGGACGGGCGAGGTGGGCTGTGGCGTGGGGACCGGTGTGTGCTTGGGGAGAGGCGTAGCGGTCTGGCCGGGCGCAGACGTGGGCGCAGTCGTCGGCCTCGCGGTGGGCGAGGGCGTCTGCATGGGCGAGGAGCCGGGCGTCGGGGTCGTCGTCGCCGTGATCGTCGCCGTCACGGTGGCCGTCGATGACGTCGGCGGTATCGTGCCGCTGACGACGGTGATAGTTCCATCTTCGACGCTGGCGTCGATGGAATCCAGTTCCTGGTCCCCCAACCCGGAATATTCCTCATCAATGACGATCTGCGAACTCCCGGCAGCCTTTCCACGAAAGGTGATGGTGGCCAGCACCCCGCTGCCGCTGACCGGATCGTCATCGGCTGCCTGGCCAAAGTAAATTTCCCCACCTTCCTGGATGACTTCGTTGTATTCCACCGTCTCGTCCGTGCCAAGGAACGCCCCAGGTTCGATCTGCACGCCAGCCATGGACGAGTCGGCATCTACCACCTCCAGCACGGCCGGATCGAAAATGACGACCACGAGCGCATAGTACAGGTCAGTCACATCCTCGACGCGGATGTCCACCGACACCGTACTCCCCATGGTGATCACGACATCGGGGGGATCGATAGACACCACGGTGTCACCCTGGAGCAATCGGTCAGTGTGGCCATCTCCCGCCCAGGCAGGAAGCACCAGCCCAGCCAGAAACAGCAACACGCCGGACAGCATCATCACTGAAGCAACGATACCGGGCAATGACCGACGCAGGGACCTAGGCCAGAACACCAGCGCCCTCCTCCACATCATCCCGGTCAGCCAACGTCTCCTCCAGCGGCGGCAACTCGTCCAGGCCGCGCAGGCCAAAATGCTGCAGGAACTCGAAGGTGGTGCCGTAGAGAATGGGACGGCCCACCGTGAGCGCCCGCCCTATCTCCTCGATCAGCCCAACGCTGAGCAGCGTGCGCAGGACGCTATCCGAGCCGACGCCCCGGATGGCCTCGATCTCGGGACGGGTGATGGGCTGGCGGTAGGCAATGATGGCCAGCGTCTCCAGCGCGGCTCGGGAGAGCGGCGTGCGCGCTTCCAGCCCCAGGAAGCGCTCGACGGATGGGGCCAGTTCCGGCGCGGTGACGAGCTGAACGCGGCTGCCGGCCCGCTGCAGACACAGGCCCCGGGCACTGCTGGACTCTTCCAATTCATTCAGCGCGTGCTCGACTTGGGCCGGCGTGACTTCTAATGCCTCTGCCAGACGCACGACTGAGACGGGAGAGTCGGCCACGAACAGCAGCCCTTCCACCGCCGCCACCAGGCTGAGAATCCGATCTCCTTCCGCGTGGTTAGTGATCGTGTTATAATCCACTGTGTTCACCGGCAAGTTAGCGGATCAGCACAACGCAGACCGGGAGGCAATCCATGCAATCGAAGGTTCTGATCGTACTCATTCCACTAATCGTCGTCGCGCAGGCTTGCTGCTGCTGCACGGCGCTGGGCGGCCCGCAGCCGCCCTACCCCATCACGCCCTCGGACGAGGCTGTGCAGCGTCTCGAGGAACGGATGGATTCACTCGACGTCGCCGCCGACGGCTCCTTCAGCTTGACCGTCACCGAAGAAGAGATGACCTCGCTCCTGGTGCAGATGATGGAGAAACAGGAACAGACCCCTCCCATCAGCCAGCCTCAAGTGCACTTTCGCAACGGCCGCGTCGAGGTCTATGCGAAGGTACCTCTCGTCGAATCATTCGAGTTGCCAGGCATGGTCGCCTTCACCGTCGCCGTTGTAGACCAGCAGGCCAGCGTGACCATCGAAGAGATCGCCCTCGGCCCGCTGCCTGTGCCCGACGTGGTCACAGAAGCACTGACCGACATGATCAACGAAACGTTCGCCGAAAGCACGCAGACCGAGAGCAACACCATCATCACCGGCGTCGAGATCGGCGATAAAGAGATGACCTTTTTCGGAAAAGTGCTCGACTAGTCCATTTCTTCCGGCGGAGCTGGCGGCAATTCCACCGCCTCGATAGGAGGCGGCGGCGCAGGCGCGGGCTCCGGCTCGGACGGCCGTCTCCGCTCGACCGCTGCGTGCGGGTAAGCCACGGTCCGCACGTGGACTTTGGGCAGGCGGGCCATCTTGAGGCCCATCTTTTCCTCCACCACCTGGCGGGCCGTCTCAACAACCTGCTCAGCCTGCGAGGTCACGTCGAGGCCGGCGGCCATGTCCACCTCCAGGTGGACCACGACGCCGCCACGCCTGCCCGTCACCTTGGGCTTGGCGGCCAGGACGCCCGGGAGCGCGCCCACCTCGTGCTTCAGCCGGTCGGCGATGGAGGCAATGCTGACCTGAACCTCTCCGCCAGCGGCTTTGTCGGCGCGGATGAACTTGCGCTTGGGCGGACGCACCTCGAGGATGATGAGCAGGATCAGCACGAGGTCCACGACAAGGGCAATGCCCGCACCCACCCCCACGGCCTCATACCACTTCGCGCTCTCAAGAGAGCCAGCAAGCGCAGTCAATTGCTGCGCTGCAGCGGGGATCACCCACTTTCCACCCACCAGCAGGACGCAACACAGCATTGCAGCGATCACCAGCAGGCTTGCGACAACGACACGGTTAAAGGTGTTCATTCTGTCCTCCTTTGCGTTGCAGTCTCTCCAGGGGCAGGTAGTGAACCTGCCCTAACCAACCGTTGCACCCATTATAGCACTGCGCCGGGCTTTGTACAAAGCGAGCGCGGCGACGATCAGAGCAGCCAACCCCGCCAGGCTGATACCCACGCCGACGCGCAGGCTCGCCGGGCGGAAGGTGAAGACGACCCGGTGCGTCCCGGCGCCCACCGCCACCGCGCGGAAGAGCAGATCGGCCCGCTGGGCCGCTGCCGGCTCGCCATCTACCGTCGCCTCCCAGCCGGGGTACCAGGCGTCGGTCAAGACGAGATAGCCGGGCGAGCCGGTCTCTACCTTGACCTCGACCCGATCCGGCGCATAGTGGGTGACGCGGGCGGCAGATGGCCTCGTGGGAAGCGACCTCATGGGATCGCCCTGCTCCAACACGACCTGCGCCGCCGGGTCGAAGGATGCGTCCTGCATCAGCGCCAGCACCGCCCCGTCTCCGTCGGCCACGACCGCTTGGTGGACGAGAAACGCGCGCCCCAGCGCGTCCAGGTTCTCATAGATTTTCACGTCGCCGGAGTGCACCAGCCGGAACCGGCCCTGGTCAGATAGAACCAGCGCCTGGAAGCTGCCAGTGCGCTCGTCGATCAGGCTCAGCCCGCGCACGACCAGCTCTCCCTCGGGCAACGTCGCCCGCACAGCGACGGCCACCGGCGCGGCAGGCTTCTCCCACCGCAATCGCGTGGCATGGTCGCTTCCCTCGGCAGTCTGCTCGCCAACGCGCAGGTCGAACGTGTGCATAGTCCCATCGCCGAAACTCGCCACGACCACACCCGCGAGCGTCCCATTGGGCAGTGTCTCCCCATCGCGCAGGTGGGAGACGAATCCCAGCGCTGTCGCCTCGAAGGATGGCACGTGCGCCACCGCCGCCGTCTCGCCACCCGCGAGTTGCGCCCCGAACTGGAGATCGTAGAACACGCCGTCCAACCAGGCGTCGTGGAGCTTGTCGGTGATGACGTAGCGGACGTCGAACAGGCTCAACCAGTGCCCCGGGGGAACGGCGGCCAGATTCTCGCGCAGCCGCCCGTCGATGGAAACCTTGCCCTCGGGAACGAACAAGCGCTGGATTGCGACATAGCGGGCCAGCGGCAGCACGCCGCCATCGTACCCGTCGATGGCGGGGACACCAAAGGCCAATGGAAGATTGGGTCCCAAGACCTCCTTGTATTTGGTGGCAACGACGTAGTCGTAGAGGGCTCGTTCGGAAAGCTGCGGCCCGTAGGCAGCCTCGATCTCGCCCAGGTCGCCGGGGTCGAAGGTGAGGTCGGACATGCTGAGAAAGCGGTTTCCCCCTCCCTGGCCCTCCCCCGCAAGCAGGGGAGGGGATTCGGCTATCAGGTGGGCGATGGCAGGGCGGAGACTGGTGAAGGATTGGTAGGCGGTGGCTCGGCTATGGGGCAGTGCGGTCGTCGCGGCAAAGAGCTCGACGAGCATCAGCAACACCAGTCCCGCTGCGGCCAGTCGCGGCGCGCGCGCAGCCGCTGCAAGCAGCCCCAGCGAGAGGAGACCCGCCGCCGCCCAGCCAGCGATGGTCGCCCATCCCACGCGTGACCCATCGCCTTCTCCAAGGCGCACGCCCAAGACGGCCCATCCCGCCATCGCAGCGATCACGACTGCCAGCAGCACTAGGCTACGCCAGGGCAGGCGGTTGCGGCGGTTCCACAGCGCGTCGGCACCCCACCCTGCCAATGCCGCCACGCCCAGGGCGTAGAAAGCCAGCCAGCGGCCCGGCACCCGGAAGTGAGCAAAGCCAGGCACATAGCGGGCGAGGAGCCAGTAGAAGGGATTGTAGGCACCGAGGGAAAGGAACAGGCCAAAGACAAGAATGAGGATCGCACATGGCAGACTGCGAGTCTGGAGATTGGAGATTGGAGGATTGAGACTGCGCATGGCATATGCGGCGAGGGCCAGGCCGGCCACGCCGACGTAAGCGACGTGCTCGATGTGCTCCGGCAGCACGGGATCGATGTAGCCGGGCAGCAGAGCGCGCGTCAGATAGAACGGTGTGAGGGAGAAGGAAACGCGCTCCTTGAACGGCAGCCCCCCGGCGCGCACCGACAGGCGCGCGAGCTCAAAGGTCGGAATCAGTTGCACCGCCGCCAGCATCACGCCCAGGCCTACCGCAGCCATCAAGAGCACAGCCTGCCGCAGCAGGAACCGCCACGCGCGGTCGCGCACCGCACGCCACAGGATCGGTCCCAGGCCGTAGGCCGCCAGCCCGACCAGCGAGATGAAGGCCGTCTGCGTGTGGCCGGCGAGAAGAACGAGTGCGATGACGACAGCGAGACCGACAAACGCAGCCACACCGGTGCGCCGACGCACCGATTGGAGATTGGAGATTGGAGACTTGTCGTACAGCGCCAGCATCAGCGGCAGCCAGGCCAATCCCTGCAACTGATTGACGTGCTCCACCTGCGCGCCCATGTAGCCGCCCAAGGCAAACGCCGCGCCGACGACCCATGCCCCCACCCATCCCATCCGCAGCGATGCCCGCGCCCACAGATACGCGTTGAGCGCCGCCAGGCACAGGTGCAGCACGAGGGTCAGGTGAACGGACTGGTAGGCCGGCAGCAACAGCCACAGCGGCCAGTTGAGCGGGTAGAAGACGCCCACCTGGCTGTTGGCCAAGAACGGCGCACCCATGAAGAGGTAGGGATCCCAGAGCGGCAGCCGCCCCGACTGAAAGGCACGCGTCGCCTCGGCCCAGTAGGGATAGAAGTAGGTGAATACGTCCCCCCCAGCCAACACGCGGCCCGCCAGCGCGATCCTCCAGAAGAGGGCGAGAACCAACGCACAGAGGAGAACGACGGCGAATAGATCCACAAGTAGACGGGTTGAGCGGTTGGCTAGTTGGGTAGTTGGTTGATTCATCGGCTTGACAGCGGTTGGATCTGATACAGCGTGAACGAAGGAGTCCCGTCGCGGCGGGTCGTGGCCAGCACCGGTTTCAGCCCGTAACCCACCTCGGCCAGCGCCCGTTCCACCCGCGCGGATGACTCCCAGGATGGGAAGGTGATGTAGCGCGGAGGGCCAGCGCCAAAGGCTTGCACGTCCCGTGCCAGCCAGGCCGGGGTCGGCCAATGGGCCAGGGAGATAGGCCCTCCAAAGAGGTAGTAGTTGTACACCCACCCCAGCCAGTGCTGGTAGACAACGGTGCCCTCGGGCCGCTCGTTCAAGAAGGTAGCGATCCGGTCGATGCCATCGTATGCCCCGTGGTCGCCGCCGACGGGGTAGTGGCTGTGGGCGGCGTTCCAGGCAGGAAGGGCGAGGAGGATGACAAATGACAAATAACAAACAGCAAATAACGAACGACGGATGACCAATGACCAATGGCCGATCCTGCAACAAATGAAGCGTGCGGAGAGAGCGACAAAGCGACCCAGCAGGATGGCCAGAATGGGCACGAGCGGGAGCAGGTAGCGATCCCAAATGGGAAAGGCCCACAGCCAGTGAAGGAAGGAGAAGGCAAGCAGGAACGATGCGAGTAGCAGGTCAACGAGGCCCTCTCGCGTCCGGCGGGCGCGGGTGAGGGCGTGCCAGACCAGCATGGGCAAGCCGAGCATCAGCGCGCCATTGGCGACAGGCGAGACAAACAAGTAGCGCGCCAACTCCACCCACTCGCCCAGCCGCGTCCCCAACTCCTGCGGCCAGATGAAGCGCAGTCCCCCGTATCCGGTGACACCCAGTCCCAAAAAGCTCTCGGCTCCCTGGGCGATCCGCACCGCATCCCAGGCAAACACTAGCGCCATAACCAAAAAGCAATTGACGAAGAACGATGGCCATCGGCGGCGGTTGGCGATCAGAGATCGGAGATTCAAGACTTGGAGCAAAACGGTCAGTGGCAGCCAGGCCAGGCCGGTCTGCTTAGAGGCAAAGGCCAGGCCGGCGAGCAGCCCCGCCCATCCCGGTCTTCCACGCGCCGCCGCCGCGCAGGCCCCCAATCCGAGGACAACCATCGGCAAGTCAGTGAAAGCGGTGGCGGAGAAAAGAATCGCGAAAGGAGATAGCGCCACGCAGACGGCGGCAGTCAAGGCTGCCCACCGATCACGATAGAGGGCACGAGACAGCGATGCGGACAGTGGGATGATCAGCACACCTGAGACCAACCCCGGCAGCCGCACGGAAAACTCGGAATCACCAAGGAATCCCTGCGCAGTTGCCACCAGGTAAGGCAGCAGTGGCGGCTTGTAGACCGGCACGCCAGCCAGCCATACATCTTTCGCGTTTGCGATGAGGAGCCCCCAGTAGCCATACAGTGCCTCATCGGAGTGGAAGCGGTTATCGAGCACCGGGGGCAGTCGCAGCAGCAGCGCCAGCAGCACGAGCGCCGCCAGTGCCCAGCGATCCCACCCCCAACCGCGCGCCGTCACGGCGTAAGACGGCACCTGATCAACGTCCACAACACGACGAAGCCATCCTGCCAATTGATCTTTTTCCCCTCCATAAACTCCCGACCCGCGTAGGAGATGGGTACCTCGTAGATGCGGTAGCCACGCTTGAGGATCTGGGCCGTGATCTCGGGATCGAATCCCCAGCGGGGGGACTTGAGGTTGAGCCGCTCGGCGACCTCCCGCGTAAAGACCTTGTAGCAGGTCTCCATGTCGCTGAGGATAGTGTTGTACAGCACGTTGGTCATCAGCGTGAGGAAACGATTGCCCAGCATGTGCCAGAAGAACATCGCCCTGGTAGGCCCGCCTCGGAAGCGAGAGCCGTAGACGGCCTGGGAGCGGCCCTCAAGGATGGGCTTGAGCAGCGCCGGGTACTCGCGGGGATCGTACTCCAGATCGGCATCCTGGATGAGTATCACGTCGCCAGTGGCACGCTGCAAACCGGTGCGCACGGAAGCCCCCTTACCCTGATTGCGCTCGTGGAACACGACGACGGCGTCGGGATCGCCTTCGAGGGCGTTCAAGACCTCGCGCGTGCCGTCGGTGGAACCGTCATCGATAATGATGAGCTCCCGCTCGATCTGGACGACGGCGCCGTTCCTTGGTCCAAAGCCCACCTCTACCGCCAGATCGACCGCCCGCACGCGGGCGACGATCTCGGCGATGGTCTCTATCTCGTTGTAGACTGGTATGATGATCGAAAGCCTCACCATTCCCTCCCACCGGAGCGATGGGCGCATTATAGCCGAGGGGCGCTAGGGTGGCAAATTGGACAACCGCGCAAGTTGGGTTAAAATCAGCAAGTCTGCAAGTGATAGATCGAGAGGGAGATTGAAAGCATTGAAGAGAATCGCCGGGATCATTCTGGCTGCGGGGGGATCAAGCCGGTTCGGGAAGACGAAGCAATTGCTCGACTGGAGCGGAGCGCCACTGGCAGCGCACGCAGCAGACGAGGCGCTGGCGGCAGGGCTGTCGCCGGTAGTCGTCGTGCTGGGCTGCAAGGCGAAAGCCATCGGCGCGGCGCTGGGCAAGCGACCGGTGCAGGTAGCGACAAACTGGCGCTGGGAGGAGGGACTGAGCATGTCGGTGCGGGCAGGGCTGGCGGCGCTCCCGCCGGAGACGGAGGCGGCAATCCTGATGCAATGCGATCAGCCGTTGCTGACCGCGGATCTGCTGCGGGCGATGACCAACCGTTTTGACGAAACCGGCGCGGCCATCGTCCACCCGGCGCACGCGGGCCGGCGGGGCACACCGACTCTGTTCGCCCGACGGCTGTTCCCCGAGTTGGCCGCCATCAAAGGGGACGTGGGGGGACGGGCCGTCCTCGCCGCCCACCCCGGCGAAGCTGTCACCGTCGAGGTCGCCGATCCGGACGTGCTGGCCGACATAGACACACCCGCCGACTATGAACGGTTGCTGAAAGCCAGAGACTTGAGATTGGAAGTTGAGCACGCGAATGCGAGAGAGCGACTGCACAACACACTTCATCTGATCATTGATATGGACGGCGTGCTGTGGCGCGGAGACGAGCCGATGGAGGGGTTGCAGGCGTTCTTCGCAACCTTGCGCGAGCGCGACATCGGTTTCACGCTGGCGACGAACAACTCCAGCCGGACGCCAGAGCAATACACGGCCAAGCTGGCCCGCTTCGGGGTCGAGGTGGCGCAGGATTGCATCCTGACCTCTTCGCAGGTGGCCGCCGCATACCTGGCGAGCCAGGCATCGCCGGGCGCGCGAGTCTACGCCATCGGGGGGGAGGGGGTGCGTCGGGCGCTGGAGGAGCGGGGATTCGAACTGGCGGAGCAGGAAGCGGATTACGTCGTCGTCGGGTGGGATACGCACCTGACGTGGGACAAGCTGGCGACAGCAGCGCTGCTGATCCACCGGGGGGCAGGCTTTATCGGCACCAACCCGGACGTGAGCTACCCGACGGAAGAGGGGCCGGTGCCGGGCAACGGGGCGCAGTTGGCGGCGCTGGAGGCCGCCACGAGGGTCGCGCCCGTGGTGACCGGGAAACCGGAGCCGCCGATGTACAAGGAGGCCATGCGGCGGATGGGGGCCCGACCTGAGACGACGGCCGTCGTCGGCGACCGGCTGGACACCGACATCGCCGGCGGGGTGCGACTGGGATTGACGGCGGTGCTGGTCCTTTCGGGGATCACAACGGAGGCTGAGCTGGCCGAGTCGCCGATCAGTCCAGACGTGGTGTGCGCGGACATCTCGGACCTGAGCCGCCTGATACGCTGACCGATGGATGAAACAAGAAACCTGATGAACCCCCTTTTGCCTCCCGATAATCGCTGTAGCCGCCGACGTACTCAGTCAGCATGCCGTCATCCAACTCCCCGACGCGATCCACCACCCGGTCGAGAAAGTAGCGGTCATGGGAGATGACGAGCACCGTGCCCTCGAAATCGGCCAAGGCTTCCTCCAACACCTCTGCGGAGGGGATATCCAGATTATTGGTCGGCTCGTCGAGCAATAGGAAGTTGGCGCCCGAGAGCATCAAACGCGCCAATTGCAGGCGGCTACGCTCTCCCCCGGAAAGGTTCCCAACCGGTCCCCGCGCCTGATCGTACGTGAAGAGAAAACGCCCCAGGAAACTGATCGCCTCGTTCTCCGTCAGGCGTCCCACCTGGCGCACCGTGTCGATCAGTGTGCGGTTGCCCTCCAGCGTCTCGTGCTCCTGGGCATAGTAGCCGACCTCGACACTGGGGCCAATCTTGATCTCGCCACCGTCGGGAATCTCCTGGCCCAGGATGAGGCGAAACAGGACGGATTTTCCCGCGCCGTTGGGGCCGACCAGTCCCACCCGCTCGCCCCGCCAGACGAGCAGATTGAGCCCGGCGAGAACAACCATGTCATCGCCGCTTTCGTTAGAGAACGTCTTGCCCAGATCGACGATCTCCAGCACCTTGTTCGATCCGCGCCACCCGTTGAGCTCTAACCCCATCTGGCGACGCGCCAGTATCGGCTTCTCGACCCGATCCATCCGCTCCAGCATCTTCTTACGGCTGCGGGCCTGGCGAGCGTGCCGCTCGTCATCCACTCGACCGGCCCACTCCTCGAACCGTGCGATGGCCGCCTCAATGCGCGCGATCTCCTTCTGCTGCGCTTCGTACCGCTGCTGCTGGCGGAGCAGCCGCACCTGCTTCTCGACGGCGTACCGGGAATAGGTACAGGCGGGATAGCGCGTGAGTCTTCCATCCTCCAACTCGACGATCTCGTCCACCACCTGATCGAGCAGGTAGCGATCGTGGGAGACGATGACGACAGCCCCCTTGTATCCGTGGACAAACTGCTCCAGAAACGCCTTGCCATCCAGGTCGAGATGGTTGTCCGGCTCGTCGAGGAGCGACAGATCGGGCTGAGTGACCAACAGCTTGGCCAAGCCCACCAGCTTTTTCTGACCGCCGCCGAGGACATCTACCGGCAGGTCAAAGTCGGACTCGCCAAAGCCCAGGCTGCGCAACGTCGAGCGCACGCGCCCCTCGTAGCCGGGACCACCCAGCCGCTCGAATCCCTCCAGCAGCCGCGCCTGGTGAGCCAGCGTGCGCGCCAGGGCTGCCTCGTCGCCGTAGATGGCAGGGTCGGCCAGCCGAGCCTCGACGCGGGCCAGTTCTTCCTCCACCTGCGCCAACTCAGTCGAAGCAGCCAGTGTCTCCTCCCACACGGTGCGCCCTGCCTCCAATAGTGGGCCCTGATGCAGGTAGCCAATCGTGAGTCCTTTGCGGCACACGACGAAACCCGCGTCGCTGGTCAGCTCACCAGCGATGAGCTTGAGCAGCGTTGACTTGCCGCAGCCGTTGGGGCCGACCAGTCCAGTCACGCAGCCATCGTGGATCTCCCACGAGAGATCTTCAAAGACCGGCTCGGAAGTGTACGTTGCAGTCACGCGATCCAAATTCACGGCGATCATGGTCACACATCCATCAGGCAAACGTTTCCCAGTCCAGCTCCACGTATGGCACATCGTGCTCGATCTTGCGCTTGCGGTCTCTCATGAAACTCGCACACCACGGATCGAGGTCATCCAGATCCAGGCTGCGGTGGATGGCAGCGTACAGGTCGATCTCGCGCAGCTTCAGAAAGTGCGGGATCCCCCCAAGCCAGCGCGCATCAATCGTGTTCTCACGGCGATAGCCTTCCATAAGCTCCCTGAGGAAACGCCTGGCCCAGGCGAGGTCTTCCTCGCTCACGCAATCGTGGGAGATAGCGTAGAACAACGCCATCGCGATGTCATTGGCAAACCAACTGTACTGGCAATCATCAAAATCGAAGAGCGTGATCTGGCCTTCGTGGACGAAAAAGTTGCCGCCGTGCGCATCGACGTGTATCAGGCCGTAGGCGTCTCTGCCCTGAGGTAGCGTGTACAGATAATCCACCAGTTGGTTGTACTTATCGATGATGACCGTCTCCGCAGGCAGCAAGTACTCTTCCACAAAACCTCTTGCGTCTTCATACCACGTGTGCCGCCGGAAGCGCGGGTCGCTGGGCTCGAAATCCTTCGACAGCGCGTGCATCCGCCCCAAGATCTGACCCAGTTGAACTGGCAGACCGCTCCGCCAATCCTCTCTGGTGGGATGATCGCCCAGGGCCCACTCGAAGGACACGGCTGTGAAATAAGAGCCGTCCTCTACCGGAATCGGCTCCACCAGATTCCCGCGTTCGGAAAAAACCGCCCGCGCGGCCGGCACGCCGCCATCAACCAGGTAGTTGAGCCACTCCAACTCCCCCTGCGTCGCGTCCGACGTCCTGTGCAGGCTATGGGATATGCGAAGGACATAGCGCCCGCCGTCCTTCCTGTACCCGTAGATAAAGTTCTCAAAGCCATCCAGTAGCTGGATCTCGTCCCTGGCTACGTCGTACCGCGCCAGAGCTTCCTCCAAGATCGAATCGTTGTACAGGTCCCTGATGCGCCTATCCATGGTCAATCTCTCCTGCTGGACTTTGGCAAATCTGAGGCATTAGTGCCTCGTAACACCAACTTGACATGAGGGGCCACCCGCGGCATGCTTCTGGTGTCAGAGCCAGAACAGTCTAGGAGG
>DAOUDX010000286.1:0-15546 GCA_034430835.1 Anaerolineae bacterium | reverse complement strand
TTCGGCGCTGCAGGATTCACTTGATGTTACGGGCTGCTGCTTTGCTCCCCTTTCCCAGGGGGTTACAACGCTTCAGCACAGCCAGTCACCCGGCTGCACTGGTTGCCTGCTACGTGGCCTCCTGGTAGTTACCACGACCGGACTTCCACCGGTTAGCAGACGATAGCTTTGCAGGGCACACCAGCGAGGGTTAGGCGGCACAGAACAGACCGCACGAGCCAGCTTCAGCACTTCCACGCATTTAGACTGAGAAACTCGCCAAGACCAGAAGCGTTCACTATCGCAATGGTGCGGACGTACTCCTTGTAAAGAAGCTCGTTTAGCGACTTACTCTCAGTCCCCGTACCAACGGAGTGCTTCAAGCCGGGCGACTGGTGATAATAGTAGTAAAGCCACTTCCGCTCCTCAAGCTCCAGCTCCGAGGAACTGAGCCTGCCGGTCTCTAAATCAGCCAGAGTGATATCTGTGCTGCTTACCCAGAGCCGTGCCGTTGTGAAGATAGCTGGCAGAAAACCTATAGTATCCGCGTTCTTGAGTTCGGTTCTAAATGCCGGCAAGGCAACGGTGAGCAAATCGAGCAGTCCATTGAGACCTCGGCATACTTGGGTCGCTGCTTCTTCAATCGCTCCCCGACCTTTTCCGCCTGGATCTCCTTTGTCGTCGGTCTTGACCTCCAGGGCGTGATGATATACCTCGTCAGAGTGAAACAAGTGTTGAGTTGCAGAAACCAGTGTCGGCACACCAGATACGTGCGCGACTTCAGCAAACACTCCGTGGTGCAACGGATCAACCAGAACCTCGGGTATCTTCACGAAGCACCAATTCGATAATGCTGGATTGGCCCTCTTGCACTCGACGATCATGTACAAGGGTTTCCCGACATTCTCCAAGACGAAGTCAATCCGTGTTCCTGAGCCCTGCACTTCGACTGGGAACTCAGATACTGAAACCCGCCAGCACGATCCCCCTCGCTCAGCGAGATCATCGACCTTTCTTAGCGCACTGTACTGGAATGCATATCCATGACGCTCAAGTGTCTTCCTGAAGGAACTGGCTACTACCTGTGCCTGAGACCGGTCATCTGCGGACATACGCAGTCCTCCTCTGGGTCAATCCTGACGCAGTGCCAAGTCTTGCTGCCTAACCATTACTCTACGAGTTTTTTTCGCATGAGATTGCATACGCAAACAAGCCACTCTCACACCCCCGCCAGCACCTCGTGCAGCGCGGTGCAGACGTGGTCGTGCTCCTCGTCGCTCAGGGAGGGATACATCGGCAGGGAGAAAATCTCTTTGGCCGCGGCCTCGGTTTGGGGCAGGTCGCCCTCCTCGTAGCCCAGGTGCGCGTAACCCCGCATGGTGTGAATGGGACAAGGGTAGCTGACGTTGGCGAAAATGTCGTACGCTTTCAGCCCTTCCATGATCTCGTCACGGCGTGGGTGGCGCACCACATAGAGGTAGTAGGCGTGAAAGCTGCCGGGCGAAACCTGGGGCAGGATGAGGGAGGTATCGGCCAGCTTCTCGTTGTAGCGGCGGGCCAGCTCGCGCCGCCGGGCGACGTAGCCATCCAGCCGGCGCAGCTTGCGGCGCAGGATCTCGGCCTGCAGCTCGTCCAGCCGGGCGTTGTAGCCGTGCTCCTCGGCGTAGTAGGTGTCCTCCATCCCGTAGAACCGCAGCCGGCGCAACTTGAGGGCTACTTCGTCGCTATCGGTGAGCACCATGCCCCCGTCGCCATAGGCGCCCAGGATCTTGGTCGGATAGAAAGAGTAAGCGGCAACGTCGGACATCGACCCCGCCCTGCGCCCTTTGAACTCGGCCCCGTGGGCCTGGGCGCAATCCTCCAGCACCTTCAGGCCGCACTTCCTGGCGACCCGCTGGACGCCGTCCATATCGGCGCACTGGCCGAAGAGGTGCACAGGCACGATGCAGCGCATCTTTTCGCTAACAGCATCCTCCAACTGGCTGGTATCCATCAGGTAGGTCGCCGGGTCGATATCGATAAAACGCACCACCGCGCCCGCCGTGACGATCGCCGATACAGTAGGCACGGCGGTATTGGCGACGGTGATCACCTCGTCGCCGGGCTGAATGCCGATGGCCCGCAACCCCAGCGTGATGGCATTGGTGCCGTTATCGACCCCCACGCCGTGCCTGACCCCACAGTAGGCAGCGAACTCGTTCTCGAAATTGCGCACGCTCTCGCCCAGGATCAGGCGGCCTGACGTGAGCACCTTCTCGACGGCATCGAAGATGTCCCCCTTCTCAGCCTCATATTCCTTCAAATAGCCCCACACTCCAATAGGCATTGCATCCCCCATTTCGACAGGACGATCTTGGGCGACTGACGAAAGACAAAGAACGAAAGAGAGTATCCCGCACAGACCATTCGTCTTTCGTCGTCCGTCGTCAGCCATTCTCGCAGCTGGCGGTACATTGCGACGGCATGCTGTGCGGCCCGCCTTTCCCGCCGTGCCTTGCGGCTGCGCCCCGATCCTGGTAGAATCAGGCCGATGGAACAGGTCACCGTGCGCAAGCTCGACCACACCGGCCGCCAGGTCCTCTCCTACCTCGGCCAAGTGCTGCACCGCGAAGACGACACCATCGTGCTGCGCACCACCTGGGACCGCCCTCCCCTCGACCTGGGCTACGTCGTGCTCGAGACCGGCAGCCGCTGGACGGAGCACTTTTACGCAGGGCAGTGGTACAACATTTTCGAGATTTGTGCCAGCGACGGGCGCTTGCAGGGCTGGTACTGCAACGTCACCCGCCCGACCCGCATCACCGCCAGCCAGGTAGAAGCGGAAGATCTGGCGCTCGACCTGTGGGTGGCCGCCGACGGCGAGATGCGGGTGCTGGACGAGGACGAGTTCGCCGCGCTGCCCCTCTCCCCGGAAGAGCGTCAGGCCGCACGAGGCGCGCTATCGAAGCTGAAAGCAATGGCAGCGCAGAAAATGCCCCCCTTTGACAAGAGGCGCGACGATGCATAGGGCTGCCGATTTGCGGCGCTGGGAGCCTTGGGGGCTGATCGCGGTCCTGTTGGCAGCCGCAGCCCTGCGCCTGATCGCCCTGAGCGACGTGCCGCCCGGGCCTGGATACGACGAACTGCAGAACGCGCGCCTGGCCGAGCGCGTCCTGGCAGGCCGGTGGGCCATCTACTTCCCGGAAAACCACGGCCAGGAGCCACTCTACCCCATGCTCGAAGCGCTGACGGTCAGGCTGCTGGGCTGGAGCGTGTTCACCATCAGGTTGCCCGGCGCCTCGTTAGGTGCCCTTTCGGTGCTGGCGCTCTATCTGGCCGGTCGTCACCTGGCAGGGTCGCGCGCCGCGCTGCTGGCGGCGGCTTTTCACGCCGTTTCTTTCTGGCCGCTGGTCGAGACCCGCATGGCGCTGGAGACATCGCTCCTACCCCCGCTGGCCGGACTAGCGGTGCTGTTCCTAGCGCGCGGCCTGGGCAGAGAGTCGGGAGCGCGCTGGCGCGACTTGCCTGACTTCGCACTGGCGGGTCTCTTACTAGGCAGTCACGTTTACGCATATACGCCGGGCCGGGTAATGGTCCTGCTTCCAATAGGGCTGGTGGTTTACCTGCTCGCGTTCGACCGTTCGACCCTGCGCCGTCACTGGCGGGGGGTGCTGCTGCTCTGCTTGGTGACGCTCGCCGTCGTCCTGCCGCTCGCCCTGTTCCTGCGCGCCCACCCCGAGGCCGAGGAGCGCCTTGGCCACCTCAGCGGCCCGCTGGATGCACTGCGCCAGGGCGATCCGCGCCCCGTGCTGGAGATCGCCGCCGGCACGCTGTCCATGTTCACCCTGCGGGGCGATCCGCAGTGGCTGTACAACATCGCTGGCCGCCCCATCTTTGACCCGCTCACCTCTCTTTTCTTCTACGGCGGGTTGGTGCTATGTGCTGCGCGGCTGCGCCGGTGGCGCTGCGGCGTGCTGCTGCTCTGGCTGGTGGCGGGCTTGGGGCCGGCCTTCGTCAGCCCACCGCCCGGATCGTTCACCCACACGCTTTCAACTCAACCGGCGGTATACATGGTGCTGGCGATAGGACTGGACGCGCTATGGCGTGCGCTTTCGAGGCGGCGACAGTGGATCGGCCTCCTGCTGACAGCAACTACCATCTCCTTCCACGGTACCTTATCCTGTTACGCCTACTTCGCCGTCTGGGCTGGCGCGCCGGAGGTACGCGAGCTCTATCAAGGGGGCGTCACCGCCCTCGCCCGCGAGCTGGACAGACGTGACCCACCCGGCCCGGTGGCCGTCGGTGCACCTTGCGTCAACTTCTGGCAACTGTGGAACATCGCTGGCCTCGACCTGGCGCTGCGGCGCGATGACCTGAGCGTGCGTTGGTTCAATCCTGGTGGTCGCTGCGGTCACCAAGCCGACCTTGGCGCAGGCTGGGTCTGGCCCGCGGGCGAGGGTCCAATTACCATCTATTTCCCCAACGACCCATTGGAGCCGCAGGCCTTCGATCCGGAGTTGAAGGAGCTGTTCCTTGCCGATGCCACACTGCTGCCCACCGATGACGACGACTTAACCACCTTTCGCATCGACACACCTGCGGCGCTGGAGGCGCGACTGGCAGCGGCAGCAAACGCTCCGCTGGCCTGGCCGCCCGAGCTGGCGCACCTGCCAACCCCAACACTGCCTCTCGTCTTCGGCGACCGCTTCGCTTTGTTGGGGGCCGGACTCCAGGAAGCAACGGCGCAGCCCGGCGGCGAACTGCGGTTGGTCACCTACTGGAAGGTGCTGGCCGCCGACCCCGCCCCCGTCGTCGCCTTCGCGCACCTGACATCAAACGGGCAGGACCTCTGGGGTCAGCACGACTGGCTGGACGTGTGGGCAGACGGGCTTCAGCCCGGAGATCGCTTCGTGCAGGTGCACCCGGTGCCGGTCAAGCCTGAGACGCCGCCCGGCGTGTACCATCTCGAATTGGGCCTCTACGGCCCCGACACGTTGGTGCGGCTGCCCATCACCGTGGGCGCGGATGCCTTCGCGGACCGGGTGTGGGTGATGGGAGAGGTACAGGTAACAGAGTAGCTTGTACGAACGCGCTCATCGGGATATAATCCTGAATAACCTTGCCCCACAGGAGAACAAAAATGGAAAGAATCGACTACAAGGATTGGCCGAACTGCTACCGCCTGTCGAACGACTTAGTGGATCTAATCGTGACGACGGATGTGGGCCCACGCATCATCCGCTTCGGCTTCGTCGGCGAGGACAACGAGTTCAAGGAGTACGAGGAGATGATGGGGCTGACAGGCGGGAACGAGTGGCGCATCTACGGTGGGCACCGGCTGTGGCACGCGCCCGAAGACCTCGTGCGCACGTATTTCCCGGACAACACGCCCATCAAGATCGAGCAGTGGGAGGGCAGCGCGCGCGTCACCCAGCCGCCCGAACCGACCACAGGGATCGAGAAGCAAATAGACATCCGACTCTCGCCGGACGAGGCGCACGTGAAGCTGACCCATCGCTTGCGCAACACGAATCTGTGGCCGGTGGAACTCGCCCCCTGGGCGCTCTCGGTGATGGCGCAGGGTGGCGTGGTCATCGTGCCCCTGCCGCCGCGCGGCTCCCATGCGGGAAACCTGCTGCCGACGAACACCCTCACCCTCTGGGCGTACACCGACATGTCCGACCCGCGCTGGACGTGGGGAGAAAAATACATCTTGCTGCGCCAGGACCCCCAGGCGACCAAGCCGCAAAAGATCGGCGCGATGGTGAAGGACGGCTGGGCAGCCTATGCACGCGACGGCCATCTCTTTGTCAAAAAGTTCACCTACGTCTCCGGCGCGCGCTACCCCGACCTGGGCTGTTCCTTCGAGACATTCACCAACCCCGACATGCTGGAGGTCGAGACGGTTGCCCCACTCGTCACCCTGCAGCCGGGCGAGGCGGTGGAGCACGTCGAGCACTGGTTCCTGTTCCACGAGGTGCCCATCCCGAGCAATGACGCCGATGTCGATGCGAACATGCTGCCCAAGATCGAGGCAGCAGCAATCGATTAGGCACCGCCCACGAGGAGGAAACCTTGAACGGTCAGGGATTGGGCACAAACGTCGTCTGCCAGATCGGCCTGATCGTGCGCGACATCGAACGCTCGATCGAGGCCTACTGCCGGGTCTTGGGACTGCCAAGGCCGGACGTCATCATCACGGATGGACCGGAGGTCGCGCACACAAGGCACAGGGGAAACCCGACGGACGCGCGGGCCAGGCTGGCGTTCTTCAACATGGGGCAGGTCAATCTGGAGTTGATCGAACCCATCGGCGGCCCCAGCACCTGGCAGGAATTCCTCAATGAAAAGGGAGAAGGCGTGCATCACATCGCCTTCTTCGTGGAGGACACCGAGCGAGTGGTCAAGTCTCTGGAGGAAAACGGCATCGGGGTGATTCAACAGGGAGACTACACTGGCGGCCGGTACACCTACATGGACAGCGCGCCCGCCCTGGGCGTCATCCTGGAACTGCTGGAAAGCTTTTGATCGCTCCCTGAGAGCGTCTACTGCCGTGCCGGTGGTGGAGGAAGATATCGCGGAAGCCTAGAGTTCTACGGCGCCAGCGCCATGTCGTCGTGGTGCACGACGATGGAACCGTACTCGGAATCCAATCGCGCGGCGATCTCGTCGGAGCGGAGGCCGCGAATGGCGACCAGATCCTCTGCGCCGTAGTGCGTGACGCCCCGCCCGATTTCGCGCCCATCGGGGGCCAGCAAGCGCACCGTCTGCCCCCGCTCGAAGGAGCCGCTCACGCCGGTCACCCCCACCGCGAGCAAGCTCTTGCCCCGGTGAATCAGCGCCCCGACTGCGCCCTCGTCCACGCCAATCTCGCCGCGTGGCGGCTCGGCGAGGATCCACCGCTTGCGGCTCTCAACCCGGCTGACGACCGGCAGGAAGCGGGTGCCCAGGCTTTCCCCGGCCACCAAGCGCAACAGCACGTCCGGCTCGCTGCCCGAAGCAATGACGGCCTGCGTGCCGGAGCGCGTCGCCATCTCCGCCGCTTCGATCTTGGTTGCCATACCCCCGGTACCAACGGAGGAGCCGCTGCCTCCGGCCAGGCGGCGGACATCGTCGTCGATGCAGGCTACTTCTCGGATCAATCCCGCGTTGGGATCGAGGCGCGGGTCGGCGGTGAAGAGACCTGCCTGGTCGGTGAGCATCACCAGCAGGTCGGCATCCACCAGGTTGGCGACCAGCGCGGACAGGTTGTCGTTATCGCCGATGCGGATCTCTTCCACGCCGACGACGTCGTTTTCGTTGATCACCGGCACGGCACGCAGTCGCAGCAGCGAGAGCAGCGTGTTGCGCGCGTTGAGGTAGCGTTCCCGGTCGGCCAAGTCGGCGCGGGTCAACAGCGCTTGGGCGATGGTGACGTTGTACAGGCCAAAGAGCTGCTCGTAGATGGTCACCAGCCGCACCTGCCCGACGGCGGCCAGCGTCTGTTTGAAGGGAATATCCTTGCGCCGGGACGGATGCAGCACGCCCGCTAGCTCTCCCAGCGCCTCGCGCCCGGCAAAGATCGCGCCGGAGGAGACGAGCAACGGCTCATGCCCCTCGGCGTGCAGGCGCGCGACCTGCCGCACTAGATCGACCATCCGTGGGCGGTCTAGGGTGTCACCCCCTCCGGAGAGGGTTCGGGTTCCGACTTTTACCACGATGCGCATTGGAAATGAGTAGGTGAACAATGGGTATGGAGGATGACTATACACAGCCGGGATGGGGTGTCAAAATTGCTCTCTGAGTCAAATTACAGGCTGCCAAAAGCGCTGCAATGGTTCACGGGCAACATCGGCCTGCACCACATCCACCACATCCAACCACGCATCCCAAACTACACTTGTTCACCGTCGCTCCCGCCCCGCGGATTCCAACCGATTCACCGCGACAGCAGACCCTCCCATCATCAGCGCCAGCGCGCCGACGAGAATCCACGGGCGTCCGGCAGGAACGTCCGAGGTCGGGAGTGGCTCGAGGGTGGGTGTCGGCGTCGGCGTGGGTGTGGGAGGGTGGGTCGGCGCGGGCAGCGGCGTGGGGGAAGGGGTGAGCGTCGGCGTGGGAATCCCGGTGGGCGTGGGTGCGAGGGTAGGCGTGGGGATGTCGGCCAGGTTCGACGGAGTCGGCGTGGCCGGCTGCTGGGCAGTGATGGCATCCACCAGCGCATCCTCGATCAACATCACCGGCGCACCGCCGATGGCGCAGTCGGGCGTGCCCTGCGCGCACTTGGCCCCGGGAAGATCGATGAAGTAGTAGCCGCGTTCCGGGTAAACCTGATGGGCCGAGCCATACACGTCCACCAGCAACGCGCGCGTCGTCCGCGCGGCTAGCATGACCTGCTGCGGGGCGGGCGCGCGCGTCCAAACGACCGTCGTCGTCTGCTCGCCCCGGTCGATCGTCACCATCGAGATCGTGTCCCGGCGATCCCACGTGCCGCCCCGGAAGCCAGCGAGATAAGTCGTCGCCAGTCGGTAGGCCTCGAACGCAGGGCGGCGAGTGCCATCCATCCGCACCAGCCCGAAAGGCTCAGGATCGGCAGCACCGTCCGTCGCCGTGTCTGCCATCTTGTAGACGCCGATGCGCTGCGCGCCAGCGGCGATCTCCAAGGCGAATGCCTGGAAGACAAAGTAAGCCTGCTCGTCCTCCGAGACACGGGAGAGGTAAGCGTTCGTCTCCGCCATCCAGATGGGCTTGTAAATACCCCTTTCGCGCATCTCGCGGTAGTAAAGGGCCGTGATCTCGTAGATTTTCTCGGGCTCGTGGTAGAGGTGGAGCGTCGCCACGTCAAAGTAGTAGTTGTTGGCCGAAGCCGCAGGGTCGGCGACGAGGGCGTCGAGGAACTGGCCGAACCAGCGGTCGTTGTGCCAGTGGGTCACCGCCGCCATATGGATGGTGACGTTGGGATTGGCTTCCTTGGCCACGACGTAGGCGACGCGCAGCAACTGGATAAAGTCTTCCAGGGAGCCGCCCCACGTCGCGTCCGGCGACTCCCGGGGGATCTCCGGTTCGTTCCAGATCGTCCAGTGGTCGATACGCCCGGCATAGCGGGTGACTATCTCGCGCACAAAGTTGGCCCACAAATTGTTGGGATCATCGGCGGGAAGGTGCAATCCCTGAGGAACGCCGGGGCCGATGGAGGTATCGGTGGCCCACGCGGGCGTGGTGATCAGCAACCCGACGATCTGGCGGCCCTGGGCGATCTCATTGGCCAGGACATCGTCAGAGATGGGTACGACGTTCCATTCGTGCGTGCCGTTGGGCTGAATCCGGTTCCACTCGAAGGTAACGCGCGTCCAACCCGCACCCAGTTCGGTGGCATCAGCAGGAGCCACATACGCTTCGACGACGCCGAACCGAGAGTCAGGGATACCCAGGGCCTTCACCCTGGCATTCGGGTCAAGGCTGGAAAAAGCGGACGCCAGGAGGATACCGATCAGCGCCGACTGAAGCGCCGCTACCAGTCTAGTCCAGAATCCCTGCCGTCTGCCCATCCAGATCACTCCGAGAACCCAGGCTTTGATTATGCCACAAGCGGCCAGTTTGTCCAGCACGGCGGCCCGTCGCTAACTACAAGTGAGGCCCCCTGCCGTAGCAGGGGGCCTTGGATTGCGAAACTTTTTCAACTGGTCTCGTCGGTCTAGTACATCCCGCCGCCTGGAGGTCCTGCTGGGGCAGGAGGCTCCGGCTCAGGGATGTCGGTGACCAGCGCTTCGGTGGAGAGGATCATCGCCGCGATGGAGGCCGCGTTGGAGAGCGCGCCCTTCGTCACCTTCGCCGGGTCGATGATGCCTGCCTCGAACATGTCGGTGAACTCGCCGGTCATCACGTCGTAGCCGATGTGGAGGTTCTTCTTCTCTTTCTGCAGACGCCGCACGGAATCGAGAATCACCGCACCATCCTCACCCGCATTCTCGGCGATCTTGCGCATAGGCATCTCCAACGCCGTTCGCAGAATGGTGACACCGGTCTGCTCGTCGGGATAGTCCATCTTGACCTTATCCAGAACGGGGATAGTGTTGATCAGCGCCACACCGCCACCGGGAACCATCCCTTCCTCGACGCCCGCGCGGGCAGCCGAGAGGGCGTCCTCGACGCGGTGTTTCTTTTCCTTCAGCTCGGTCTCGGTGGCCGCACCCACGCGGATGATGGCCACGCCGCCGGCCAGCTTCGCCAGCCGTTCCTGCAGCTTCTCCTTATCGTAATCAGAGGTGGATTTGTCGATCTCGACCTTGATCTGCTCCATGCGACCCTTGATCTGCGCCTCGTCGCCAGCGCCGCCGACAATGGTCGTGTCGTCCTTGGTGGAGATGACCTTATCGGCACGGCCCAGGTCCTCGATGGTGGCGCTATCCAGCTTGCGGCCTTCTTCTTCGGTGATGACGTGGCCGCCGGTAAGGGCGGCGACATCCTGCAGCATGGCCTTGCGCCGATCGCCGAAGCCAGGCGCCTTCACCGCCAGGCAGTTCAGCATGCCACGCAACCTGTTCAGCACCAACGTCGCCAGCGCCTCGCCGTCGATATCCTCGGCGATGACGATCAGATTACGCGCGCCGCGCTGCACCAGCTTCTCAAGAACGGGCACCATATCCTGCGCTGCCGAGATCTTTTTGTCATGGATCAGAATGTAGGGTTCCTCAATGACCGCCTCCATCAACTCGGGACTGGTGATGAAGTAGGGAGAGATGTACCCGCGATCGAACTGCATACCCTCGACGTACTCGGTCTCGAACTCCAACCCCTTGCTCTCCTCCACGGTGATGACGCCGTCCTTGCCCACCCTGTCCATCACCTCGGCGATCAGTTCGCCGATCTCCCGGTCCTGCGCGGAGATGGCTGCCACGTTAGCGATCTCCTCCTTGGTGGTCAACTCATCGGCATTATCAGCGATCGCCTTGACCACGGCCTCGGTGCCGGCCAGGATACCGCGCTTGAGCAGCATGGCGTTGGCTCCGGCGGCCACGTTCTTCATGCCCTCGGTGATGATAGTGTGAGCCAGCAGCGTGGCGGTAGTGGTGCCGTCACCGGCGATATCGTTGGTCTTGGTGGCCGCTTCCTTAAGGAGTTGCGCTCCCATATTCTCGAAGGGGTCTTCCAGCTCGATCTCCTTGGCGACCGTCACGCCATCGTGGGTGATGGTGGGCGCGCCCCATTTCTTGTCGAGCGCGACGTTGCGTCCCTTGGGCCCCAGAGTGGTGACGACCGCGTTTGCCAGCACATCGATCCCGTGCTTGAGAGAACGGCGGGCGTCCTCGCCAAAAACTAACTGCTTTGCCATATCACTTCCTCCTTATCGATTTCGGTTCTATTGTGCCAGGATGGCCAGGATATCGCTCTCTCTCATAAAGAGAATTTCCTTGCCATCCTCTGTCTTGAAGGTCGTGCCGGAGTACTTGGCGTACACCACGGTGTCCCCAACCTTGACCTCCATCGGTATGCGCTCGCCATCCTCGTCAAGGCGGCCCGCCCCAACGGCAATGACTTTGCCCTGCTGAGGCTTTTCTTTGGCAGTGTCGGGAAGCACCAGTTGGCCGCCGGCGAAGGTCTCTACGTCCTTCTCCAGCGGCTCGACAACGACTCGATCAGCCAACGGTTTGATATCTGCCATTTCGCTACCTCCTCTTGAGCTAAAAGAATAAGTTGAATGGTTGTCCGCTGCGTTAGCACTCAGGTGACAAGAGTGCTAACGCAGCGCAATCATACCACAGGTTTTTTGAGATGTCAAGAAACTCCTCTCTTTTCCTGGCCCTTCGCACCGTGACCTGCTCGATCTTTCAGAGTTGACATTTCACCCCCCCTGCGGTAGCATGCGCGTGGTCGTGCTAGACGGGGAACTGGCGGTGCCCTGTACCCGCAATCCGCCACAGCGGGGTCGAACTCCCCCCCGAGGGTAGGCTCACCCGATTCTGCCGGGGTCAACCGACGTTGAAGACCGGGGCCTGCGCGGCAGGACCCTCCGAACCCCGCCAGGTCCGGGAGGAAGCAACGGTAAGGAGCCACTCCTGGGCGCCGCAGGGATACCTGGTCGGAGCCGGGTGATCTCGGCAAGGCGGGTGGTGTGACTCGACGGGGGGTGCACGACCACTTCACAGCACATATGGAGACTGCGACGGCTTCATCCAAGCCCCTCTACTGGCCGAGGGGCCTTATAACCTTCACGGCCCTGGCGGTCATCACCGCCGTGCTGCTGGCAGCCTACCAATCGACCCTGACGCCGGTCACGCTGGTGATAGACGGTCAGCCTCGGCAACTGCGCACACAACAAGCCACAGTCGGCGCGCTTCTGATGGACGCCGGCATTGCTCTCTTCCGCGAAGACATCGTCACCCCTGCCGATCCAGACACACTCCTCGAACCGGGAACGACCGTGGAAGTGCGACAGGCCCGCCTCGTGACCATCAGCATCTACGAACACTCCGTCACGTTTCGCACCCACGCCGCGTCGGTCGAGGAGGCTCTGCTTGAAGCACAGGTCTCGGTGGGACCGCACGACGAGGTGGAGGTCGAGGGATCGTTTCTGCCCGGTCGTTCGCCTGGTCACTCACTGCGAAAAATCGCAGCCCCGCCCGAACCCGTCCACATCACCATACATCGCGCCGTCCCTTTCACACTGCACGATGAGGGGCAGACAACGACGTTTCACACCACCGCGCCCACTGTTGGGGAGGCGCTGCACCGGATCGGTGTGACACTCTACCTGGCCGACGGCGTCCGGCCAAGGCTGAACGCGCGCATGTCCGCCGGGACGGACGTCTACCTCGATCGCTCCATACCGGTGACGGTGCAAGTGGATGGACGGACGCTGCGCACCCGCACCCACCGGGAGCGCATAGACAAGGTGCTGGCCGATCTGAACGTCGTCCTGACCGGTCAAGATTACGCCTTGCCTCCCCTCGACGCCCCTCTGGAAGACGACGCGGCCATCCGGGTCGTTCGAGTTGCCGAGCGCTTCGAGATCCAGCAAGAGCCCATCCCCTTCGAAACGGCGTGGCAGGCGGATCCTGACCTAGAGATCGATCACCAGAGATTGCTGCAGGAAGGCGTGCGTGGCATCCGGGAGCGGCGCATCCGCGTGCGCTACGAGGACGGCGTGGAAGTCGCGCGCCAGATCGAGAATGTGTACGTCGCCGTCCCACCAACCACGAAAGTCATGGGGTACGGCACCCAGATCATCATCCGCACGATGGACACCCCACACGGGACCATCGAGTACTGGCGGACGGTCCGCGTGCTGGCGACCTCCTATTCCGCTTCCACCGCTGGCACGCCCAAGGACGCGCCCTGGTACGGGCGGACGCGCCTGGGCCTACCAATGAGATTCGGCATCGTCGCTGTGGATCCGAAAATCATTCCCTTGGGCTCCAACGTCTACGTCCCCGGCTACGGTATCGGTTTCGCAGGCGACACCGGCGGCGCGATCAAGGGCCGCCGCATCGACCTGGGATACGACGATGATAACCTACGGTTATGGTACAAGTGGGTAGACGTCTACCTGCTGACCCCCGTACCCGACGAGATCAATTATGTGATCAACTAGACCATGGACCCACGCACGCTGCTGAGACAGTGGGGCATCCGACCCAGCAAAGGGCTGGGCCAGAATTTCCTCGTCGATCAGGCTGCCCTCGAAAAGATCGTCGCCGCTGCTGAGCTGGCCCCCGGCGACGTCGTGCTGGAGATCGGCGCAGGGCTGGGAGCGCTGACCGAGCGGCTGGCCCGCAACGCCGGGCGCGTGGTCGCCGTCGAGCTGGACGAGCGGATGAAAGGTGTGCTGCGAGAGACACTCTCCGGCCTCGACAACGTCGCGCTGGTGCAAGGCGACATCCTGGCGCTCGACCCGACCGAATTAGTCAGACCCGCCACCCGGTACAAGGTCGTCGCCAACCTGCCCTACTACATCACTTCGGCGGTGCTGCGCCACTTGCTGGAGGCCAGCCTTAGACCGCAGCGCATGGTGGTCACCGTGCAGCGGGAAGTAGCAGAGCGCATCGTCGCCGGGCCGGGCGAGATGAGCCTGACGGCGGTGAGCGTGCAGTTCTATGGGCAGCCCAAGCTACTCTTCCGTATCAAGCCAGGGAGCTTTTTCCCCTCGCCGGGGGTGGAGTCGGCGGTGGTGCGGGTGGACATGCACGACAAACCGCCCGTGCCGGCAGAGGATGTGGACGGCTTCTTCCGCGTCGTGAAGGCGGGGTTTGCCCAACGCCGCAAGCAACTGCGCAACACGTTGGCCGCCGGGCTCCGCCTGCCACCGGAGGAGGTGGCAGCCAGGCTGCAAGCGATCGATGTGGATCCAAAGCGCCGCGCGGAGACGCTGAGCCTGGAGGAGTGGGTAAGGGTCGCGAGAGTATTAGCCCTTTGAAACCAGAGCCTATCCCTTTACTCAGCCTTCGGTGGCTCGAAGAGTACTTCTATGGGAACAGCAGCCCCAAAATGCCACAATTCCTCACCCTCGTTCTGGAATTCCATGCGCAAAGTGTAACGACCAGATTCGCTTGCCGGGAATCCCTCCATTCTTAACCCTGTTCGAAGGCGTCTAGCCTCGGACAGGTCAAGGGCGGTTTCAAACTCCTTGGCGGTTTCGCCAGAGGGCAGCAAAAGAGACAGACGGGCTTGCCCCCGACTCGGCACATCGAAATCCGACCTTGCCCACAACGTCATCACTTGCAGGCTAAGCCGAATTACTCCATCAGGTTTAGGTGCATCAGCAATCGTTATCTGCTCGATTACATTCTGCAGACTCACATTGTTAGAATCGCGATCAACAACAGCCTGTGAGCATACTACTGTCCACACATGGTCTATCATTTACAGATCCGCTCCTATTGCACTGGTGCCGAGGTACAAGCCCGCAATTTGACATAGAAACTACAGTTTTCTGAGGGTTCCCACAATACCCAATCGTCAGCCTCGTCTTTAGTTTTGTCTCTGGTGTCAACCGACAACACGATATCAGGAGAAAAGCTCGGCAATCTGATCACCGATGCCTTCCGCGCTATAGCAGATGCCTCAACCGCTTTTTCTTCTTTCGGTGAAACCAAATCATAGCGCCGTATGAGTGTCTCTGCCGGAATTTCAAGCCCTTCTTCTAGATTCCGTATCATCCTCAAAGTGAGAGGTCGCCTACGGTTCAGTATCTCAGAAACGCGAGCGCGGCTTCCAATATAAGGCTCCAAATCCTGGCGCGACAGCCCTCGGCTTTCCATGTAGTACTGAATCGCCTCAATAGGATCCGGCAGAGGAATATCGTAGTGCTCATCCTCATATGCCTCCACCAGCGTCACCAGTACTTCCAGACGATCAGCTTCGGGCGTACCAGGAGTTGCATCAAAAATGCGCTCGATTTCCTCCAACGCTGCTTGATAATCGACTTCAGTCTTAATAGGTTTGATCTCCATAACTAGGAATCTCCTCTCAAATCGTGGTGGCGTCTATCTTATCGTACTCACTGTGGGTACCAACGAACCGAATAAAGATGACCCTCGACTGATATCGAATGGTGACCACCAACCGGTATTTGTTGCCTCCAACGCTGAATACCACACGATTGTTTGAAAT
>DAOUDX010000285.1:0-7297 GCA_034430835.1 Anaerolineae bacterium | reverse complement strand
GAGGAACCCGGGCACCTTGCTTCCATATTGCAGGGGAAGGAACAGCGTTTTTCGAAATATACACGGAAGAGTTCGAACGTATGTGGCAGAGAGCAGCAACTTGGCCACCACCTGTTGGCGGAGCTGTCGGCTGATCTGGTCTTGAGACGGGTGAGAGCGGTTAGTCAGGGCGCTTTGACTGCAATATGCGCAAGGAGAAACGATGTGAGAAACGGAAAACACACTCTAGGACAAATTGAGGCTTGGCTCGAACAAGATGAATTGGAGCGGCCTCGGCTGGGACCGATGTTCGTCAAGCTCTTTAGAGTCCTGACAGAGGCCGAAACCCCAGGGGTCTGGGGGCCGGCGACTGGTCTGACTCATCGCTTTCTTGATGTGGTCGAGCGAGAGGTGGCCCCGGGCCTGCAATGGCCTTTCTCGGAATCGGCAAAGCTGTTCAGCATGCTCCTGACAATTCTCGCGGAAGCAGGGCAGTACCGGCACGAGACGTTTATAGGAGACTCGGAGCGCCGTAAACTGCTCGACCAGGAACTGCTGCCCCAGATGGGGGAACTGAGAGAGCACGCCGTCGCCATCGCCAAGCAGTACCTGCGCCAACCGGTGTTCGCGTCTCTCAGGGCCGACATTGATGCAGAAATTGCGCCCTTGTTGCAAAGCATGGGCGATACTTCGGGCAGGAACTCGCCGTTGGCCCGCGACCGCTTCATGCCGTTTCGCATCATCCAGGTTGGCAACGTGGTAGAGCGCCTGTACAGTTTTCGCCTTCGAACCGTTGACCCCCAACTTGTCGGGGACGGGAGTACGCCCGGGCTGCTTCGCGAAATCTACGACCGCAAGTACGCCCGGTTCGGAACGTCTGGAGTTAGAGGCCGCTGGGGGCTGGACTTCACCCAGCCCTGCGCCAAGCGCGTGGTACAGGCAATCTGTGATTTTTTGAAGGCATCTGACGTGCCCGATCACGTTAAGGCTGAAGACCTGCGGGGGAAACGCGTCGTGATCGGGTACGATAGTCGGAGGAACGCCCGGCGCGTGGCCGAGTGGACCGCCCAGGTGTGTCTCGCCAACGGCTTCAAGGTCGATCTGGCGAATCGAGACACCCCCACGCCAGCACTGGTGTACTACCTGATGGACTACCTCGACCCAGACGAAGTCGCGGGGTCGATAAACTGCACTGCCAGTCACAATCCACCGGAATGGCAGGGGATCAAATTCAATCCTCGACAGGGGTATCCGGCGCCAACCAGCCTGACCGATTTCATCGCTGCGCGGGCCAACCAGCTCCAACTGCTAGATAGGTCTGCCCCTGTTGTAGATCTAGCCGAAGCGGAAGCGCGTGACGATCTCCGAGGATTTGATCCGATCGTCGATTATGCCAACTGGATACTGGACAGTGGCAAAGACAATCAGCGTATCTCGATTGATCCCGAGAGAATTCGGAAGCACTTTACCGGTAAGATGGTAGTCATTGACGAGATGCACGGTGCCAGCCGAGGGTACCTGTCCCGCCTATTAGGCGAGATCGGCGTCCGCCACAAGGTCATTCACGCTGAACGTGATCCTAATCTGCCAGGCCTAGACTACGCTAATCCAGAGGAGCCCTTCATCAATGCGTTGAAAGCTGAAGTGGCAAGGCTGGATGACGCGGCGCTAGGAGTAGGTATGGACACAGATGCCGACCGTTTTGGCATCGTGGATTGGGATGGGACCTACTATCGCCCCAATCAAGTGTTGCCAATGCTGATTAGATACTTGGGTATTGACCGTGAACTGACCGGCCGCATCATTGCCACGCAGACGGGATCACCTTTGATCGAGGAGTTGGCCAGGAAGAGAGCCGAAAAACTGGCCGAGGAGGGACGGCCCAACGAGCAAGACCACCCGAAGTGGGAGGAGGGAGTTCTGCCAGCCTTCGTCGATCATCCATTCTACCAGCGGCGGGCGGGCCAGCGCGAAGCTCAGATGTACAAGTACATCTTCATGGTCCCCGTGGGCATCAAGTATATTGAGGAACAACGGCGTACTGACCGGAGCTATCAGTTCCTTAAGGAGCTACCAGAGGGGTGGCGCAACACGATTCTGATCGGCGGTGAGGAAAGCTCAGGATTAACCACCAGAGGACACGTAACGGACAAAGACGGCATTTGGGCCAACCTCCTGATTATGGACATGGTCGCCTATTACGGAAAACCGATACGACAGATTTGGAAAGACACCGCAGCAGTTGCAGGATGGGAGTCATTCGGCGGGCGTGAACTTGAACCTGAACCCTCCAACACCGGACGGGCTGACGTCGATGCCGTGCTGGAGGCAAAAGAGGCACTCATCAACGACTTTCTCGACAGAGTACCGGGCGAAGGCACGTTCGCCGGTTTAGAAATCGCCTACGCCGGTGGCATCAGGTATGATTTTGCTGAACTACGACTGCGGGATGGGCGAGGTGGCGACCGCCATTACCTGCGGGTTCGCGCGTCAGGCACGGAACCCATCAACAGAATATACGTTGAGAGTAGCGATAAGGAAATCGCCAAATGCCTGACCGAGGCGGCCTTGAAGCGCTTAACAGAACTGTCAGCCGAAGAGGTCAAAAAGGCTCATGTAGAATGGCGCTTGGCCGACATACTCTCGGCAACTCAGCCCTCTTCCTATCTGATTGGGCGTGTAAAATCAAAGATCGCCGACACCGGCTGGAGCATCCAGGATGTGATCTCAAGGCTGGAGAGGATCCTGCCCACGGTAGAGCACCGGAACCAGCACGCAATAGAGAACTGGATCGCAGCTCTGAGCCATGGAAGGTAGTCGCGAGTATGCGTTGGCGGCCGGCTCGCCGTTGGATGCGGGGTTGGAGCTGGCGGGGCTGGCATAAAAGAAGCAAGAGGCATGACGTATGACACCAACGCCAGTGCCGGAGTTCGCATCGGCCCCTTCGATGGCGGGATTCTGGGCCATCGTGGGATTCATCGGCCTGGTCGTGCTGCTGCTCGTCACCGGCCTCATCACCGGGCAAGTGCGGCTCACGCCCTCAAAGGCGCGCGAATCCACCAGGCGCGGGATGCTGACAATGGATGCCGTGCTCTCCACGTCGGAGAAACGGGCCGCCATCGAGGTCATCCGCGACGAAGATCACCTAGTCGAGCTCGATCAGGAACGCGGTGAAGGGGACGGCGACAACGCGGAAGCCCTCCTGTTTCAGTGGCAAGAAGACGACGATGGGTTTGATTGACTCCCACGCCCACCTGGACTTTTCCCAGTTCGACGACGACCGGGAGGCCGTCATCGCCCGGGCGCGGGAGGCGGGGCTGGTCGCCGTCGTGAACGCAGGCGCGGGCCTGGAATCCAGCCGGGCGTCGGTGGCGCTGGCGGATAGGGTCGATTTTGTTTACGCCACCGTGGGCATCCATCCCCACGATGCAAAGACGCTCACCCCGGCGGCGCTGGCCGAGTTACGGGCGCTGGCCGACCATCCCAAGGTGGTCGCGGTGGGCGAGATCGGCCTAGACTATTATCGCGACCTCTCGCCGCGCCCGGTGCAGCGGCAGGCCTTTGCCGACCAACTGGCGCTGGCGGCAGAGTTAGGGCAATCACGAGGATCGCCCCTACCGGTGGTGATCCACAGCCGAGACGCCCACGACGACGTGCTGGCTATGTTGCGCGACTGGGTAGACGGCCCTCCCTCAGTCCCCCCCGCGCGCGGGGGGGATGTCCCGGAGGGACAGGGGGGGCCATGGCGAGGCGTCCTCCACTCCTACGCCGCCGGCCCCGAGCGGCTGGACGAGGTGCTGGAGATGGGCTTTTGCATTGGTATCTCCGGGCCGGTCACCTTCAAGAACGCAGGGCGGCTGCGGGAGGTCGCGACCAAAGTGCCACTGGAGCGGCTGCTCATCGAGACCGATTGCCCCTACCTGACGCCGGAGCCATATCGGGGCAAGCGCAACGAGCCAGCCTACGTGCGCTACGTCGCCCAGGCGATAGCGCGTGCCCGCGGTGTATCGGAGGAAAAAGTCGCGCAGGCAACAGTGGAGAATACACGCCGCCTGTTTGGAATCGATGGTTGACCTGTCTATCGTCATCGTCAGTTGGAACGTCCGCGACCTGCTCAGGCAATGCCTGCACTCTGTGCTTGACTTGCAGACCTGCAAACTTGAAGTCATCGTCGTGGACAACGTCTCCACCGATGGAACCGTGGAGATGGTGCAGGTGGAATTCCCCGGCGTCCACCTCATCGTCAACACCGAGAACCGTGGCTTTCCGGCAGCCAACAACCAGGGCATCGCCGTCGCCCAAGGACGCTACACGATGATCCTGAACCCGGATACGGAAATCGTCGGCGATGCGCTGGCGACGATGGTGGCATACGCCGACGAGAACCCAGACATGGGCGTGGTCGGCCCGCAGTTACTGAACGATGACGGCAGCATGCAGCCCTCCCGCCGCCGCTTCCCCACCCTGGCAACCGCCTTCTTCGAATCGACCTGGCTGCAGGGCTGCGCTCCTCGCCGCCTGCTGGAGCGCTACTACGTCCAAGAGCAACCGGACGACACGACGCTGGACGTGGATTGGGTGATGGGCGCAGCGCTGATGGCCCGGCGGGAGGCCATCGCGCAGGTAGGCTTGATGGACGAGGGGTACTTTATGTACTCGGAAGAACTGGACTGGTGCAAGCGCTTCAAGGACGCCGGCTGGCGCGTGGTCTACCTGCCCACGGCGCAGATCGTCCACTACGGCGGCAAGAGCAGCGATCAGGTGGTGACCTCCCGCCACGTCCACTTCCAGACCAGCAAGGTGTACTACTTCCGCAAGCATCACGGGCGCCTCGCCGGAGAGGCGCTGCGCTGGTTCCTGCTGGGCAACTACGTTTGGCAGCTAGGGTTGGAGGGAGCCAAGTGGCTGGTCGGCCACAAGCGATCCCTGCGGGCGGAGCGAATCGCCGCGTACTGGCAAGTACTACGGTCGAGCTTGCTGCCTGCAAAGGCTCAGGATTCAAGGTCAGAGACTAGAGATTAGAGACTTCGCAGTCGGGATACGGTATGCGCGTTGGATTAGTTACTGGCGAATACCCACCGGATCAAGGCGGCGTGGGGGATTTCACCCGCGAGATCGGAAAGTGTCTGGCGGCCCTCGGTCACGACGTCCACGTGATCACGGGCCAATCTCCAATCTCCAATCTCCAATCTCCAATCTCAGAGCATCGGGAGATCGAAGGCTGGGGATGGAATTGCTGGAGGCAGGTACTACGAATAGCACACAGGGAGCAGTTCGACGTGCTGAACGTTCAGTTCCAGACCGCCGCCTACGGGATGCACCCAGGCGTCCACTTTGTGCCCAAGCGCAAGAGGAGGCCGCCGGTGGTGGTGACCTTTCACGATCTGCGCGTGCCCTACCTGTTCCCCAAGGCCGGGCCGCTGCGCTGGAAATCGGTCGAAATGCTGGCCCGCCGCGCCGACGGCGCGATCGCCACCAACCGTGAGGACGAAATCCGACTCTCCAATCTCGGATCTCCAATCTCCAATTTGGTTCGCATCCCGATTGGCTCGAACATCACGCCCCGCCTGCCCGCAGGCTACGAGAGGAACGCCTGGCGCGCACGGTGGGGGATCGGGCCGGACGACCTGCTGCTGGGCTACTTTGGCTTCCTAAACGAGCAAAAGGGAGGCGAGGACTTGATCGAGACACTGGCGGCACTCGTCCGCCGGGGACTGCCGGCTCACCTGCTCCTCGTCGGTGGGCGCGTGGGCAACTCCGACCCCACCAACGCAGCCTACGCCGAGCGGGTAGACGCCCTCACCACCAGGCGAGGGCTGATGGAGCACGTGCATCGCACCGGCTTCGTCTCACCGGAGGAGGTTTCGGCGAGCCTGGCGGCAGTGGACGTGTGCGTGCTGCCCTACCGAGACGGGGTCTCCCTGAGGCACGGGAGCCTGCACGCCTGCCTGTCCCACGGGCGGCCCATCGTCACCACGCGCCCTGCCGTGGAGACGCCTGAGTTCCGTGACGGCGAGAACATGCTGCTGATCCCTGCAGAAGACGTCGAGGCATTGGCCAATGCCGTAGCGCGGCTGACGAACGTCGTCGGACTGCGGGCACGATTGGAAAAAGGCGCATTGACACTAGCAGCCGAGTTCACCTGGGATCGGATCGCCGCCCGCACAGCGGACTTTTTCGCGGAGATGGTCGCATGAGCCGACGGGCGGAACACACCCTCATCACAGCTATCGTCTCCGCCTTCATCCTCCTGGGCTTCACCTACAGCATTGTCACGCCCGTCTTCGAGGCCTCCGACGAAAAGTGGCACTACCCGATGGTGAAGTATATCGCCGACAACTGGGCGCTGCCGGTGCAGGAGCCCGGCGTCGAGACCCCGGGCGTTGAAACGCCTTGGCGGCAGGAGGGCAGCCAGGCGCCCCTCTACTACGCCCTGTCGGCGGTCGCCACCTGCTGGATCGATACGTCCGATATGGACGCGGTCCGCCACCTCAACCCCCACGTCGATGCTGGCGCCACCCCCGACGGCAACGTCAACTTGGTCGTCCACAACCCCGCGCTGGAGCGGTTCCCCTGGCGAGGGACGGTGCTGGCAGTGCACATCATCCGCTCTCTCTCCGTGCTGATGAGCGCAGCGGCGGTTTACCTCACCTACCGCATCGCGCGCGAGGTGCTGCCCGATCGACCCGCGCTGGCCCTGGGCGCGGCAGCGATCCACGCCTTCACACCGATGGTCATTTTCATCTCGGCCTCCGTCAACAACGATAACCTGGCGGTGCTGCTGTCCAGTTTAGGGTTGTGGATGCTCATCAGAATCGCAAATCGCAGATTGCAAATTGCAAATCCCAAGCATTTGCTCGTTGACTATTTGTCACTGGGAATTGTCTTGGGGTTGGCGGCGCTGACCAAGTCGCAGACGCTGGCGCTGGCCCCGCTCGCGGCACTGGTCGTGTCTGTACGCGCTTGGCGACAGTATGCAAAGACATCACTGTTCCGGCGCGCTGGTTTGGTCATTGTTCATTGTTCACTGGTCATTTTGCCGGCTTTAGCCGTCAGCGGGTGGTGGTACCTGCGCAACCTGCGACTCTACGGCGACCTCTCCGGCGTCGAGATGTTCACCCAGATCCTGGGCAAGCGGGACGTACCCGCCGATCTGCCCCAACTCTGGCGTGAGCGCTTCAGCTTTATGAACGGATACTGGGGCAACTTTGGCGGCATCAACGTGCCGATGGCGGGATGGGCATACCAGGTGTTGAACGTCATTGTGCCGGTTGCCGGATTGGGATTGCTAATCGCGCTGGCCAAATCGCAAATCGCA
>DAOUDX010000284.1:0-7562 GCA_034430835.1 Anaerolineae bacterium | reverse complement strand
GTGCCCCATAACTGGCCGATTTCCCACGAAATCGCGCGCAGGAGCCTATACCTTGGGGTACCCTCGCTGGCAGTGCCATCAAGAATACTTGCCAATTTGCAAGCCCCAAAAGGCTCTGAGGGAAATCGGTGTGTCAGGTAGCATACCCGACCTACACGGTTTTCCTGCCAACGTAGTAGAACCCGTTCGACTTGTTCCCGTTCATCGTGGTATAGACGATGGTCTCGAACTCCAGCCGGTTGAAGCCCGCTGTGATATCAAAGATGTGATCCGGCGTATGGTGCCTGACCACGGCGCCTTCGGGAAGCTCAAAGACGCCGTACACGCCGTACTTGTCCCTGGCTTTGACGTACCGCTCGACGTTTCTGCGGTCTGTGTTGAGCAGGTAATCGTTGATATACAGGATCCCGCCATCCTTCAGCACTCTCTCGATCTCGGCTATCAACCGGCGCTGCCCCTCGCTCTCGGCGATGCAGGTCAGCACGGCGATCAGGATCACGGCGTCAAAGGCGTCATCTTCGAACGGCAGCGTGCTGCCGTCGTTCTTTCGCAGGTTCAGGTACGGATGTAGCCTGCGGCCCCTGTCGATCATCCCCTGGGAATAATCGACGCCATAAAGATTCACGAAACCACTGTCGTGTAACTCGCTCAGCGTCCGTCCGTACCCGCATCCGACGTCCAAGATGTACATTTCCCGCGAGACGTGCTTTTCAAACTCGCCCATTTGAAGGGGCAGCGTGAAATCCTTTTCCTCGGACACGCCATCCCAATACTTTTCCTGCTCGGCAAGCAAGCTCACGTTTTTCTCCCTCACCCCAGTCGACATTGTCAGGGAGCGTTATCGTATGCACAGCGAAACCCGATGCAGCCCACACAGCTCCCCGCTCCGCTCTCCAGGCGGTAAGTGGTGCGCAACTCTTTCGCATTGGCATGCCACCCGCCCCCTCGCGCTATCTGCAGCCCAGATGACGTCGGCCCTGTGGGATTCACCTGCTTCTCGGCAGGATACTCTCCGTATCGGTCCGCCACCCACTCCCACGCGTTCCCCGCCATGTCCAACACCCCACACCAGCTCGCACCTTCTGGAAGCTGTCCGACCGCCTTTGCACAGGTTGCACACGCGCTGCGGTGTGCCCGCTCGCACGTCGGCGCATCGTCGCCCCAGGGGTAGAGCCTGCCCTCGGCCCCACGCGCCGCGTACTCCCACTCCGCCTCTGTCGGCAGCCGCCCTCCGACCCATCCGCAGTAGGCGTTCGCTCCATACCAAGACACCATTACCACGGCATAGTTCGCTGCGGCCGGCCGTGACCGGTATTCCTCCTCCGCTCGCTCGATCCGGCAGTAGCCTTTCTCCAGCTCGATGAACTTGGCCCCATTCTCGGCCCGATCCCCGGCCTCGTTCAGGAATGCCGCGAACTGGGCGTTGGTCACCTCCGTCTGGCCCATCCAAAACCCATCCACCGTCACCTCGTGTCGGGGGAACTCGTCAGCGTCAGCCAGTGGGTCACTCTCGTCGCTTCCCATCTGGAACGTTCCCCCCGGTACATAGACCATCGTCGTCTCATCCTTGGGGCGAACCCACGTGTCGCCGACACAACCCTCGCCATCACAGAGCGTGGGCGCAGGCGCTCTACAGCCGCCCGCCACAATGACGGTAAGAAGAACTGCCAGGCCCAGGCTCAGACACTTTTTCATCTGGCCACCTCCTGCACCGAGTTCGCGGGCCCCATCCACGCCTGATGGCTCTTGCTGAAGCGCCACCCAGGCGCGTCGATGGAGAGTGCATGCCGCCCCCACCCATCCTTCACGCGTTGCCACATCTCCTCCCACGGGCGGACGCCGCTCACGGCGTCGGGCATCTCCACGTTGCAGCCTCCCGCGGCCACCGCCGCCGTCAGTGCCTCCTCGGGCGATAGATCGCGTAGCAGCCCAGCGAGGAACCCGGCGATGGTCGCGTCGCCCGCACCGGTGGTGCCCGCCACCTCCACCCGGAAGCACGGTGCCCACAGCTCCCTATCGGCCCAGGCGGTGGCGTCAGGGGGCCGCGCCGCTCCCATTCCCTCAATGGCTGCACGGCCCGCCGTGCGCACGTACAACCCTCGCTCCCCCAGCTTGAACCCGACGACGCGCCCCCCCATCGCCAGTAACTCGCGGCCCAGCTCAGAGAGTAGCGCCGGGGTGACCAAGGGCAGGAAGCTGCCCTGGCCCTCCTGCCGCGAGAGCGCCTCGTAGGTCTCACGGCGGAGCATATAGAGAGCCTCTTCGATGCTGGGCAGGAAGACGTCCACGTAGGGCATCACAGCTCGCAGGATCGCAACCCAGTCGGCGCGGCCTGCCGCCGAGGCAGGATCGGGGAGCGTCATGTCCAGCGAGGTAGTGATACCCATCCCCTTGACCCTGCGGAAGATCGTGACGAGTTGCGCGCCGCCGTCCTGGAAGGTCAGTTTCAGGAGAGGCGGATAACCAAAGTGGAAAAGGCGCGCCCTGGCCACCACGTCATAGCGCACGTCGTCGGCACTGAAGGTATCGTTGGCTCCGGGAAAATGGAGGAACGTACGATCCACGCCAGGCGGGTTGACAATGATCGTGTAGGACGTGTGGGCCGCTCCGTCGACCACCATGCCATCGGCCAGGTCACCTCCATGCGCGGCCACGATCTGCCGCACGGTTTGCCCCAGCAGATCATCCCCCACCTTGCCCATCAGCCGGGTTGAGACTCCCAGCTTGTGCAACGCCAACCCGGTGTTTGAGACCGCACCGCCAGTAGAGATCGTCGCCGGCCCCACCTCCACCAAGTGTCCCGGGCGAAGGCGCTGCTCAAACCCGTCTTGAGGCGTCGCCGAAAGATCGGGGATCACGTCCAGGCAGATGTGTCCGGCCACAACGGCGTCGATCGTTCTACTCACGCGTCAGTCCTCCTCCGCCAGGGTATGGTCCGCATAGTGCGCCATCGCCGCCTGCATAAAGTCGGCCAGGCCAGGACGATACTTGTCGTAGAACCTGCGAAAATCCGGATGCTCAGCATAGCCCTGGCCCAGGCCGAGATACACCTCGGCCGAAGCTGGATAAAACCGCTCGATCCACGCATGGTGCCGCGCGATGAGCGCCTGGACCTCTGGGTCGCCGGGCGCCCTGTCCGCCACCTCGGCGATCGCGCGCGTGACCTGGTCCCCCTCTTCTTTCACAGCGTCCCATTGCGCCTTGGACATACTGCGCACCCGCCGCTCCGATTCCTGCACCAGTTCGAGATCGTACATCTCGCGCGCCTCGCGCTTGTAGCGCTCGATCTGCTCTTTCGTGAACCCCTCGTAGAGTTCTTCGTCCGTCATTGTCATATCGTCCTCCGCAAGTCTCTGGATTGTTTTATCGATCGTTCTCAGGAGATGCGCCAGCCGCTCCGCCCGTCCCTGTAGCAGCCGCCGGTGATTTTCCAGAGCCTTGACCTGATCAAACTCGGGGTCATCAAGGACGTTTCGAATCTCGTTCAGCGGAAAATCGAGCTCTTTGAAGAACAGGATTTGCTGCAAGCGCAGCAGGTCCTGCTCCGCGTAAAGCCGGTAGCCCGCCGCGGTTCGGGAGGACGGCTTTAAGAGATCGATGTGGTCGTAGTGGTGCAGCGTCCGGACGCTCACCCCGGCCATTTCTGCCAGTTGACTGACGGTGTAGGCTTTCACGCTCATCTCCTGGGCCATAGTATACACCATGACGTAACGTCAGAGTCAAGGGGCGATTGAGCGCGCAAGCCTAGTGTATCACTACTGCGATGTGGGGGCAAACAAATATGGCGAGGGATGCCTTGAGGTTTACTCGGTCGAGACCCTGGCGCCGACGGCCTTGGCCACCGCCGCCGAGCGGGTGTGTACGTCCAACTTCTCAAAGATGGACTTGAGGTGGCGCTTGACCGTGTTGGTGGTGACGAACAGCTCGGCGGCGATCTCCTTGTTCGTCATCCCCTGAGCCAGCAGTTCCACCACCTCCCGCTCGCGCGCCGTCAAGACGTCGAGCTCGCTGGAGAAGTCAGCAGCCGCGCGAGCCTCCTCCACGGTCTGGAGGAACGCGTGCCGGTCAAACGCCTGCTTTTCCACGAAGGCAAAGATGGCGTGCTCGTCGTACGCGCGCTCAATGCGCTCAGGCGTGGCGATGCCGCTGACGACGATGGTGGGCGTCCCGCCGGCCCGCACGCTGGCCAGCAGCCGGTACCCGCCCAACTCCTCCTCGTCCGTGCCACGGCTCCAGAGGTCGGCGCTGGTCGTCACCGAGCCGTCGAGCGACAGATCGACCACGGCCAGGGTGTACGCCTCGCGGCGCAGGAGGCCCAGCGCCTCGCCGTAGCTGGCGCACGTACGTACCTCGTACCCGGCGTCGGCCAGCAACTCCGAGAGGATGGAGCGCCACCCGGCGTCGTCCTCGACGATCAGTGCCAACCCCTGCGAAGCTGGCTCGCCAGCAACTGTGCTTGCCGGGGAGAGAGCTTTGGCCTCCGGCTCCGGTGCGGCTGCCAGCGCGCGCTCCACCAACTCGCGGAACTCGGTGCGGTTGAACGTCTCCTTGCGCAGGCAGCTCAGCGCGCCATACTCGGTGAGTGCGCTCACGGCCAGCTCGACAGTGGCAAAGCCGGTAAGCAGAATGGTCGCGCAGCCGGGGTCCAGGCGGCGCACGGCGTCGAGCACGCCCAGGCCATCGCGGTTCTGGTAGTTGTCGCCAGATAGGGAAAGATCGACCACGGCCAAGCGGTGAGGAGTTGCGCGCAGAGTTTCCACCGCCGCGTCCAGGTTGTCGACGACGTCAACCTGCAGCCCTTCGTCGGCCAATATCTCTGTCAGAATCTGTTGCCAGGAGTTGCTGTCTTCGACGATCAATGCGCACGTCATGACACTCTCTCCATAGGAGGGACGCTCTCCACACAGGGGAGCCGGAGGCGAAACGTCGTCCCGTGAACACCATCGCTTTCCACGGCGACCGTTCCGCCCAGACGGGCCATCAGCGTCTTGACCCACCACAGGCCAAAACCCATGCTGGGGCGGGAGGACTTGCGCCCGGAGAAGTTAAACTCAAAGATGGATTCGTGCAGTTCTTGGGGGATGCCGGGGCCGTCGTCGCTGACGGTGATCTCTACCCGATCGCCGTCGGTCGCGCCCGTGATGCTCACGGTGCCGTCCCCCTCCATGGCCTCCGCTGCATTCTCCAGCAGATTAGTAAAGACCATGGCCAGGCTTCGCTCCCCGGCGGCGACGAGGGGTAAGTCACCGAGTCCCTTGGTTTGGATTCGCACTCCCTCGGGTAGACTGGCCGCCTCGACCGCGGCGAGTGCGCACGTGGTCACGTCCACCGGCGCCGGGTGGATGGGTCGGAGGTGGATCAGATTTTCACGCACCGATTCCAGCGCCTCGCACGCGCTGCGTTCGATGGCCTCCAGATTTTTCGCCAGGTAGGGATCGGCCAGCAACGCGGCCTTGCTCTTATCCTGGATGCCTTGAATACGCACAGGGATGGTGCCCACCTTGTTATTCAGATGATGGAGCACGTTAGCGGCGATGTCGCCCACGACGGCAAAGGTCTCCGATACGGCATGCTGTTTCTGAATCGCGCGCAGTTCCTTTTGGCGCGCTTCGTTTTGCACCGCCAGGGCGGCGTAGTGAGCCAGGCAGGTGAGCACCTTCTCGTCCCACTCCGATTCGGCAAAACGGGCTGGCTCCGAGCCCACGCTATAGACGCTGAACGCGCCGATGGGCTGGCTGCCGCCGTCTGTCACCAGCGGCACGATCAGTGCCCGGCTCCAATCTTGATTGCGGGCCAAGTCGGGCCGGTTGAAGCGCGGATCGGTGCGCACGTCCCCGGCCCGCACCGGCCTGCGCTTGACGACGGCTTGGCCGGTCAGGCTGTCGGCGAGAGGGAGCCGCTCCCCGCGCTGGTAGCCAGAGCTGGCGTTCTGCAGGACCAGTTCATCTCCCTCCAGCGTCCAGATGGCGCTGGCAGCCGCGTTGAGCAGACTGCACGCAAGCTCGACCAGACGGTTGAGCACCTGCTCGCAAGGCTGCGCCAACAAGAGCTGTGCGACCTCCAATAGCGCGTCCAGCAGCCGCGCCTCCTGGATGGCGACAACCGCCTGAGTCGCCAGGGATTGGAGGAGCAGGCTATCCTGCTCGCTGAAAGCACCCACCTCTGGGCTTTCTAGGTTGAGCACCCCCTCCAGGCGCCCGCTGGCCCCGACCAACGGCACGGCCAGTTCAGAGCACATGCGCAGGTCGGCGTACAGCGGCCGATAGATGCGCACCCAGGGGGCCGCGTTCAGGTCGTGGATGCACAACGGCTCACGGTGCTCGGCGACCCAGCCCATGATGCTGGAGCCGTCGATGGCGAGGGCATCGGTGATGGGCTGAGTCATATCTTCGCCAGCGACGGCGCGGGCGACCAAGTTCCTGCCGCTCTCGTCCACCAGCCGGAAGATACCGTACTGGGCGCCGGTCACCTCCAGCGCCATTTGCAGGATAGCCTCCAGCGTCTCCTCCAACCGCAGACGGGAGGAGATGAGCAGACCCGCGCGACGTAGGCGGTTCAATTCATCCTCTCGGCGCGTCAGGTCGCGCTGGATGCTGGTCAGCCGCCGCGCCTGGTAGATGGCCATTGCTGCCTGATTGACAAAGATCTCTAGCATCAGCAGCTCGAGCTGGCTGAATCGGCGATCTGGATGCAGGTAGACGTAGAGCACACCCACTGGCTCGAAGGCTACCACCAGCGGGAAGCAGGCCATCGCGCGGGCTCCCGCGCGCACCTTGTCGGGGTGAATGTCCAGGCCGTCCTCTTCGTAGGAGAGCACACGGCGGCGCTGGCCGATGGCGCGCATACCGATCCCGTCGGGACGCGGGTCATCCTGGGGAACGTAATCTTCCGGCTCGCCCGCCGACACGCGCGATTCGAGGTCAAAGGCTCGTTGCCCCTGGTCGTAGGTGTAGATCACCGAAGCGCCAGGCACCACCTCGATGGCACTTTCGACGATCAGACGCAGCGTCGCCTCCACGCTGCCGGCGTCCCTCGGGCTGATGCGGTTGATGGCTGCACCGATCTCGTTGAGACTGGCCAGCGCGTCCAGCAGGCGCGATTCGGCGTTCTTTGGCTCGGGCATTTCAAGACTCGATCACACACGAAAACAAACTTGCCACGATTGTAACACGGGCGAACCGTTCGTACAAGGAGCGTCAGTCCAGTCGCTTCTCGAAGCAAACGCTCAACGGATTATCGACGTACCGGCTGTAGCAGTGGACGCGCCGGTATCCGGCAGACTCGTACAAGCTGATCGCTTCTGGTTGCCTGAGGCCGGTCTCGAAGCGCAAAGCCCTGTACCCGAACTGAGAGGCAATGGCTTCCAGTTCCTCCAGGATTTTCCTGGCGACGCCTTGCCGCCGGGCCCCCGGTTCGACGAACATGCGCTTCAATGTCATTAAGTTAACGAACGGGTTTGTAAGTCATCGAGAATCGTTTGAGCGTCCTGGCTTTACTGCGTGGGTATCGGCGACCTGGACGGATTGGTTCGACAGTGCGTAACATGATTTGCCACAGCCCGT
>DAOUDX010000283.1:0-18143 GCA_034430835.1 Anaerolineae bacterium | reverse complement strand
TTGGAACTTCAATTTTGCTGAGTATCGCTTTCCCATATTGGCCTCCCCTGTGCAATTTGTATGATCTCACACTTGCCAGAGGAGGTCAACTTCACACATTATCTACTGGTGCAACTTTTTGGGTAAATGTCCCGCACAGCTATCTTGGCAATGGTGTTTACTATTATCACCAATGTGGTTCTCAACTTTCTTGGCTTGCTACGCTGATGAACAACATGCTTGCTGACAAGTGTATTGCAACAAAATCGAGACACCCCCAATCGTAGTAGGTAGGTTGGGTTGAACGGAGTGAAACCCAACGCTTCAAATTGCGGTGAGATCTGAACAGGGGAAGGCACAGGTGGCGAGAGCGTTGGGCTTCGCCTCTGGCTCAGCCCAACCTACTGGCTGCGCGGGTGAAGCCAACCGTTAGCTGGCACATTTACCACCCACTGGCAAAGTTGGAAAAGACCAATCTAGGTTGACGTGATGTTTTGGGGAGAGTCTACAATGTTGGAGCAGATTCTTGTGCGCTCAATACCCAACCGTTTGGAGATGTTTCCCAAGCTGACTCCCGGCAAGGATCCATATCACTTCCAATCATGGGACACTGATGAGAATACAGGAGAGCCTGTACTTCGCTATTGGTTTTGGAGCAGGGATCGGACAAAGAAGCACAAGAAGCGGGTATTTGTTCTGGAGGTCAAGCGGCTCCTGAGAAGCACCTGCGGCACAGGGTTTATCAGCAGAGACGCATTTAGGGAGTATTGCCCTAGGACCGACAGCGACGGCGAGTGCGGTTTCGCGGTTATCATTGCCATACTGAAGTATCTTCGCGTGGTTCGCAGCCTGGGACGGGGTATGTACCAGATCGTGGATCAAGCCAAGGCTCGGCAGCTTGCCGGAGATGTTTAGAAATCACAGAACAAGGAGCAGTAGGTAGGCTGGGTTGAACGGAGTGAAACCCAACTTCAGATCGCGGTGAGATCTGAACAAGCAAAAGCGTTGGGTTGAGGCGGGCCGAAGGCCCGAGGCGAAACCCAACCTATCGGCTTTGGAAAAGTCGCGGCGCGGCTGAAGCACATCGTTATGCGGCTTACTCACTACAGTGTTACTATGCTTGCGACAAGCCAGGAGTACCACAATCACCATGAGATTCGACATATGGGTTAGATGGGAACTGGATACCATTAGGCAATTCATGAAGGTGCTTTTGCCGTACATAGAGAACCTCGCGAAAGACGCGGCTACCGAGAGTAACACAGGACTACACAGTGATGGCTCGCTGAGCAAGCATGAGATCTTCTTAGGCACAAGGCGAATTGTACTGAATGCAGTACTATACGAGCTTAATTCCCTGATAGAGTACAGCTTGCTCGCTCTTGTGAGCCGCACTTTGAGCCCAACCAAACGTTTTACATCTGGAGCTATGGGAGAATTCAGAAGCGTGCTCGTCAACGCAGTAGAGAGAGAGTATGGAATCCAGTTGCTGACTCTCCCAGGTTATCAGTTGGTTGATGAACTCAGGGAAGCAGTCAATTCATTGAAACACAGAGGCGGACTTGACTTGGCTGAACCGGACTCAATGGGGATCCCAGTTCTGACGCACGCGGAGGTATCGCAACAGAAGGCCGAGTCATATCTGGAGGCAGTTCAGGATTTTCTGCTGAGTCTGTGGGAGATTGTAGCTCCAAGACAACCCTTGACAGGTAATGACAGCTGAGACGATTCTGAGTCGACGGCTTCACGTACTGCTGAAGGCCGCATAACCCGCGCATGAAGCCGACGCCGCTATCGCGGCCTTGTATCGCGGCACGATCTGAAACTGAGATATATGGAAGCCTACTGCGTCAAGTGCAAGACCAAGCGCGAGATGAACGATCCCCAACCGGTGTTCACCAGCAACGGGACACCGGCCACGCAAGGGGTGTGCCCAGAGTGCGGCACCAAGCTGTTCAGGATGGGGCGCACCCCGGCCCACGCCGGTCTCGACCCGCAGGCCGGGCTCGACCTTTCGGGCAAGCCCAAGATGGTGATCGTCGAGTCGCCGGCCAAGGCGCGCACGGTGGGCCGCTTCCTGGGCGAGGGCTACACCGTGCGGGCCTCGGTGGGCCACATCCGCGACCTGCCCTCCAACCGGCTGGGCGTGGACGTCGCGCACGACTTTGAGCCGCGCTACGTCATCCCTGTCAAGCGCAAGGACGTGGTGCGCGAGCTGAAGGCGGACGTCAAGAGATCGTCCGAGGTCTACCTGGCCACCGACCCCGACCGCGAGGGGGAAGCCATCTCCTGGCACCTGACCGAGGCGCTGCAGAAGGCCATCGGCCCGCGCCAGGTGCACCGCGTCGAGTTCCACGAGATCACACAGGACGCCATCGCGCACGCCTTTGCCCACCCGCGCGCGATCGACATGCAGCGGGTGGACGCCCAGCAGGCGCGCCGTATCCTGGATCGGCTGGTTGGCTACACGCTCAGCCCGCTGCTGCGAGAAAAGATGGGGCGGCGCGGGCTTTCCGCCGGGCGGGTGCAGTCGGTGGCCGTGCGGCTGGTGGTCGAGCGTGAACGCGAGATCGAGGCGTTTGTCCCGCAGGAGTATTGGTCGATCGAGGCGGAGCTGGCGAAGCAGGCTAGCCCCCCCTCTGTCCCCCCCGCATCCTTCGACTCTGGGCCTTCGGCCCACGCTCAGGACAAGCGCGGGGGGGATGAGGGGGGGGGACAGCGCGCCTTCATCGCCAAGCTGCACCGCATCCACGGGGAGGAGCCGGAACTCCACGGCGCAGCCGACGTGCAGGCGGTGGTTGGCGAATTGGAGAGGTCCGCCTACGCCGTGGCGAGCGTGAAAGAGGGGCAGCGGCGGCGCAACCCTGCCGCCCCCTTTACCACCAGCACGCTGCAACAGGAGGCCGCGCGGCGGCTGGGGTTCACCGCCCGGCGCACGATGGCCCTGGCCCAGCAGCTTTACGAGGGCATGGACCTCGGCGACGGCCCGGTGGGCTTGATCACGTACATGCGCACCGACAGCGTCAACGTAGCCGAGCAGGCGCAGGCGGAGGCGCGGCAGTTCGTCGTGGAGAAATACGGCCAGGATTTCGTGCCTGCTGAGCCGCCCAGGTACAAGACCAGGGTCAAGGGTGCCCAGGAGGCCCACGAGGCCATCCGGCCTACGAGCGTCACCCGCACGCCCGCGTCGCTCAAGGAGTATCTCGACCGCAGCCAGGCCCGGCTGTACACGCTGATCTGGGAGCGCTTCGTCGCCAGCCAGATGGCGCCGGCGGTGTACGATACGATCGCGGTGGAGATATTGGCGGGTCTCCCCCCCTCCATCTCCCCCCCAGTGGGGGGGAGAGCCAATTCATCCCCCCCCATGGGGGGGATGAAGGGGGGGGAAATGCCCTATCTCTTCCGCGCCAGCGGCTCCAGCCTGCGCTTCAAGGGCTTCCTGGCTGTATATGAGGAGGCCAGGGACGAGGACGCAAAGACGGAGGAGGAGAGCCAGCGGGAGGAGATCCCGCCGCTGAGCGTGGACGAGTTGCTCGACCTGATTCAGTTGTTGCCGGAGCAGCATTTCACGCAGCCACCACCGCGCTACAGCGAGGCGTCGCTGGTGCGGGCGCTGGAGGAGTACGGTATCGGTCGCCCCAGCACCTACGCCCCGACGATGGCCACCATCCAGCAGCGCGGCTACGTGCAACGGCGCGACGGGAGACTGCATCCCACCGAAGTGGGCGTCGTCGTCAACGACCTGCTGGTCGAACACTTCCCCGACTATATCGACATCGGCTTCACGGCCCAGATGGAGGACAACCTGGACCTGATCGCCAGCGGCGAGCGGGAATGGATTCCGGTGCTGCACGCATTCTATGACCCGTTCGCCGCTACACTGGAGCGGGCACGGGAGCAGATGCCCGAAATACAGATGGGCAACGAGCCGACGGGCGAGGACTGCCCCAAGTGCGGGAATCCCCTGATCACCAAGTACGGCAGATTCGGCAAGTTCATCGGCTGCAGCAACTTTCCCGAATGCCGCTACAGTCGCCAGATCCCGGTCGGGGCCGGGATCAAGTGCCCGGAGTGCGGCGGCGACATCGTGGAGAAGCGAACGCGCCGCGGGCGCACGTTCTATGGCTGCTCCAACTATGACGCCAGCGACGAGCAGTCGTGCCGGTTCGCCTCGTGGAAGCGGCCGCTGAAGCAGGCCTGCCCCGCGTGCGGCGGACTGCTCGTCGAGGCGCGCAAGGAGCGGGCCAAATGCGTCGCATGCGAGGAAGAGTTTGCTTTGTCAGAGATCGAACCGGAAACGACGGAGGTTTGAAGCGTAACGTGCCTCCATCATGAAAGAGCTGCTGGATCGATTCCTAACTCATCTGCAAGGGCAAAACGCCTCTCCCTACACCGTCAAGAACTATGGCACCGATATCGACCAGTTCTTGAGCTACTGCCGGGAGGCAGGGGTAAACTCCCTGGCGCAGGTGGACCGCACGTTGCTGCGGAACTACCTGGCGGAACTGGACGGCGTGGGCTACGTCAAGGCCAGCATCGCGCGCCGCGTGGCGGAACTGCGCTCCTTCGGCGATTTCCTGGTGCAGGACAAGGTACTGGAGCGCAACCCCTTCCGCACCATCAGCGCCCCCCGCATCCCCAAGCGGCTGCCGCAGTACCTGACGGTTGCCGAGGTCGAGGCGCTCCTGGGCATTCCCGACACGTCCACGCCGCTGGGGCTGCGCGACCGGGCCATCATCGAGGTACTGTACGGCGCAGGGCTGCGGGTCAGCGAGTTGGCGGGCCTGGACGTATCGCACGTAGACCTGGCCCAAGCCCAGGTGCGCGTGATGGGCAAGGGCAGCAAAGAGCGCGTCGGGCTGTTGGGGTCGCTGGCGGTGCAGGCGGTGCAGGTCTACCTGAAGGCAGGGCGGCCCGCGCTGCTGGCCAGGCGAAAGACCGGGACGGCGACCGGGGCGCTGTGGCTCAACCATCGGGGTGGACGGCTATCGGTGCGAGGCGTGACCTTGATACTGAGCAAGGCCGGCGAGCAGGCGGGCATTCGCACGCACGTCTCACCCCACGTCCTGCGCCACTCTTTCGCCACGCATCTGCTGGACGGCGGGGCCGACTTGCGTGTGGTGCAGGAACTGCTGGGCCACGCCAACCTCTCCACGACCCAGATCTATACCCACGTCAGCCAGAGCCGGGCGCGGGAGGTCTACGTGCGTGCACACCCGCGAGCTGGAGAGAAATAGGTGCGACGGAAGAAAGCTGCGCACTTTCCCTCATCGTGTGGAAATTTCCCCGCCTTTGCCCCAGCCTGGCCAAAGCTTCCGAAATCGAGCGGCGATCAAGTGTTTTGGGAGCCCCGTGAAAACAGGGCAGCCCTTGTCGCCCCCCACATGTTGGGCCCCTCAAGCGCGCCGCTACCACATATAAGGGCGCATTGAAACCTGGCCATCCAAAAGTCAACGCAGCGGAGAGCGGTCTGAATAACGGCCCGTTTAAGTGTGCGCCGGCCTGTTCCTTCCAATGACGGCGCACTGGCACGTTTCTTGCGACAATACTGACTAGAACCACTTGCATCGAACGCGACGACGCTAACGATAAAATGTGCCGTCAGCGAAAGTTGCCATTTGCCTTAGTTGCCGCTTTATGGTAAAGTAATTGCGCGCCACAGACGCTTGTGGTACAATAGACCACGAGTGTCTTCCCGCAAGGCTTAGTCACAGGCAAGGGGGCGGAAATGAACACAATCTTGCAGATCTTTGAGTTCGTTGGAAAGCGCCGGTGGATCGTGTTCCTCGCTGGCGCCGTGCTGGGCTTGCTGTTGGGATTGGCCGTGGGCTGGTGGTGGCTTCCGGTTGAGGTCGTCAACTCCCCGCTTTCCAACCTGCGCGCGGACTTTCGAGACAACTATCTCCTGTGGGTCGCCGAGCAATATGAGCACCAGCACGCTTCCAATCCCGAATGGGCGCGCATCATGCTTCTGGGCAAGGATTATAACAGCGACGCCCGCAAGGCCACCCTCAAGGACAACGTCGAGGAAGCGACATCGATGTTGAACGACCTGGCCCAAGCCTGCGAGAGCGAGGGCGGGACTTACGCGACGTGCAGTGGTGAGGATGCGCAACGCCTGCGCAGCGTGATGACGAATTTGCAGATGATAGACCTTAGCGGCACGGGCGGGGGTCCGAGCATCCTATCCATTGTTGTGCCGGTCTGTTTGGTCCTGCTGGTGTTATCCGGCGTCGCCGTGGGAGGGCTCTTTATCTACGCCCGCTTGCGCAGCCGGGGGGGCGAGTCCAAAGAAAAGCGGGGCGCGATGGCCGAAAGGATGTATCCTGCCGAGCCGGCCTATTGGGGACCCGAAGGGCCGCCGCTGGCCCAGTTCCCGACCACCTACACCCTCGGGGATGACCACTACGACCCATCGTTCAGCGTCGAGCTGGAAAGCGGCGAGTTCATGGGCGAGTGCGGCGTCGGCGTCTCCGAGACCGTCGGCGTGGGCGCGCCCAACAAGATCACCGCCTTCGAGGTGTGGCTGTTCGACAAGAGCGACATTCGCACCGTGACTAAGGTGCTGATGTCGGAATACGCCTTCAACGACGAGGCGCTGCGCGCCAAGCTGGCACCCAAGGGCGAGCCGGTGCTGGCCCAGGAGGGGCAAGAGATCGTTCTGGAAACCAAGACGTTATGCGTGCGGGCGCGCGTGGTAGAGTGCAAGTACGGGATCGGCAACCTGCCCCCGAACAGCTTCTTCGAGAGGCTCTCAATAGACCTGGTGGCATGGGCCACATCGGTGCCGGAGGGAGGGGAGCCATTGCTGGGCGGAGACGACCTCGATTTCGTCTCATCCATCGGATAGGCAGGCGCAGACGCGAATCGACGTGAACACACCCTCGCCGCGGGTTGCGGCGGGGGTGTTTGTTTGAGGGAGGGATGGGAAGAATACGCCGTCTGTGGTGGGCGTCCTTGCGGCTCGCCTTCCACCTGTTCTACAACCAGTTCGCCTGGACGTACGACTGTGTGGCCTGGATGGTGTCGTTCGGGCAGTGGCAGGCGTGGGGGCAGAAGGCGATCCTGCACCTGCGAGGCCGACGGGTGCTGGAACTGGCCCACGGCCCCGGCCACCTGCTGGTCGCGCTGGGGGAACGAGGGCTATCGCCGGTGGGGCTCGATCTCTCGCTGGCTATGGGCCGGATGGCGCGGCGGCGGCTGAGGAAGGCCGGCATGGCCGTCCCCCTGGTGCGCGCCCGGGCGCAGGCGCTTCCTTTCCGCGATGGCTGTTTTGACAGCGTCGTCGCCACGTTTCCCACCGAGTTCATCCTGGCGCGGGAGACGCTGCACGAGGCGGCGCGGGCCCTGAGGAAGGCCGGGCGGCTGATCGTCGTCGCCGGCGCCCGCCTGGGCAGCCCTGACCCGCTCGCCCGCTTCGTCCGCTGGCTCCATCGGATCACGGGACAGGGGGAGCCTCTCCCACGCGGGAGCGAGAGCGTGCTGAGGGAGGCCGGGTTTGCTTCCCGCACCATGGAGGAGACGATCGGCCACAACCAGGTGGTGCTGGTCGTGGCCAAGAAGCAGTCGGCGGGAGGGGCCGATCAGGCCGAGTGATAGGACTGGACCAGGGTGCGGTTGACCAGCAGGAGGTCGGCCTCCAGCGGGAAAGGGGCGGGCAGCTCGACGAGGGGAAAGAGTTGCGCTCCACTGACAGGGACAAAGTAACCTGTGATGGTGTCGATAAAGTCCCGCACTCGCGCTTCGGCCGTCACGTGGAAACCTCCCCGGCACACGGCCACCGGCATGTAGGCGACGATCAACTCCTCCCTCTGCAGCAGTTGGAGCGAGGCACGGGTCTCTGCTGAAGTAAAGTACACGAACGAGATCTGGGGTCTGCGGACGATGATGAGAGAACGGCTGAAGCCTTTCAGCGGGCTGCCGGGCGTCAGGGGCGTCAGGTAGGCGTCGTAGAGCGAAAAGCTCTCGCGGGCGGGGTCGTTGATGAAGGCCATCACGCTTCCGACCGTCTCCAGTTGGCCGCTGAATTGAAAGCCGCTGCCGAGGATCTGCACCTCGTGACGTTGGGTTGGTGGTGCTCTAAGTACCATGGTGTTTGCTCCTTCCCGCGCTTTATGGTAAAATAGCGCCGCTTGGTGGGTGTGGCCTAATGGTTAAGGCACCTGGTTGTGGCCCAGGAGATTGTGGGTTCGAATCCCATCACTCACCCCTGACGGCCGGACCTTGATCCGGCTTTCATTATACACCAATTGCCCCCGTAGCTCAATTGGACAGAGCGTCGGACTTCGAATCCGCAGGTTGTGCGTTCGAATCGCACCGGGGGCGCTGAACGATTTCCGCGAAGAGGTGGGGAAAAGCCGGCGGCTCCCATAGGTTGGCGATAGCCAAGGAGATCATCGACGAGGGCGGCGTAGACTTGAATATGGAGGCGCAGAAGGCTCTCAGAGCGTGTCTGAGAAATCCGTCTACGGGCCGGAGAGATCTGTGTTTGCAAAGACGGGGATTGGGCAGAGTACGAGGCCATACAAAGAGTTTCAAACGAAACGTGAAAGGGCAGAACCGCGCGGTTCTGCCCTTCCGTCGGGGTACCGGGTTACGAGCTTTCCTGTCTATTTGCTCTTGACCTTGATGACCTTTGGCTTGACCTCTTCGGCCTTGGGCAACGTCAGCGTCAGCACGCCGTTCTCGAAATGCGCCTCGGCCTTGTCGGCCTTCACGGGCACGTTCAGCGTCAACCGCCGCGAGAAGGAGCCGTAGGATCGCTCCTGGAACAGATAATCGACGTTTTCCAGAGGCGCTCTCATGTCGCCGCGAATGGTGAGCACGTCGCCGTCGATGGAGATATCGACCTCGTCGGGCGTCAGCCCGGGCAGCGATGCAGTGAGGACGATCTCCTCCGGAGTCGTGTAAACGTCGAGCGGAAGCTGGAACGGACTTTCTGGCGTGCCATCCCCCCACCGACGCCTCGGGCGCACGAAGCTATCCTCAAAGAGTTGGTTGGTCGCCTCTCTCAGGGTCATCGGGTCTCGCCATGGGTTCCAACGTATCACAGCCATATCGTCACCTCCACAATCGAATCATCGGGGGGAAAAGCACCGGGCTTTTCCCGAAGTAGCCTACTTTGCTTTGACCTTGATCGCCTTGGGTTTGACCTCTTCAGCCTTGGGCAGCGTCAGCGTCAGCATGCCGTTCTCGAACTCGGCCTTGGCCTTGTCGGCCACGATGGAGCTGGGGAGGGCCACAGTACGAGAGAAGGAGCCGTAGCGCATCTCGCGCCTGACATAGTTTTCCTCTTTGACCTCCTGCTCGGACTTGGTTTCGCCTTTGATGGTCAAGGTGTCGCCGGTGACGGTGATGTCCAACTCCTCGGGCTTGATGCCAGGGACGGCCGATTTGACGACGACGACGTCGTCTGTCTCGTACATGTCCACTGCCAGCGCGCCCCCCTCGACCGGAACCGGCCATCCGGCCCGTGGGCTCACAAAGCTCTCTTCAAAGAGCCGATCCATGGCCTCCCGCAGGCTGACCAGATCGCTGAAGGGTTCCCAACGTACCAGGTTCGTCATCTCACACCTCCTATGGTTAGTATCTGTAGCCCAGTGTGCGGGCTATGAATTTACCTATATTGATCGCACCTTTTCATTAGACTGACGTAAGAGCGACGTTAAAAGTGCATTAGACAACGTGGGTCGTTTACCCTCCATCCCCACAGATTTCGGCCACACCCAAACAAAAAGGGTGTGACTAAAATCGGTTGAGCAACTCGTCACCCTGAGCATAGCAGCTTGCCCTGAGGCGCCCCCTGAGCAAGTCGAGGGGCGGAGTCGAAGGGAAGGGTCTCTGCGCCTATTGTGGGCAAGATTCTTCGCTTTCCTTCACTACGTTCAGGACAGGCTGCTCAGAATGACGGTGTTTCGCCCAAGTGGCATCAACCAGATTTAGCCACGCCCAAACAAAAAGCACTCCCGCGATCTGCGCGGGAGTGCGAGGCGAATAGTCGAGCGCCGAGTCTACTTATGGCAAGAGAGCCTGCAACTCCTCCAGCACGTGGCGCACGCTGGATTTATCCTTGGCAACACAAGGAAGGACGGGAATGTCCTTCAGTCCCAGTGATTTGCGAACCTTCTCAACCGGCCAGGCTCCCTCCTTGTCCTGCTTGTTCGCGACCACCAGGTAAGGAATGTGGCGCCTGCGACACAGGCGGTGAAACGTGCGCAGCAGACCCTTGGCGGCCAGCAGCGTGTCCCGATCGCAGCTATCCACCAGCACGACGAAGGCGTCCATCTCCTTGGACAGGATGTCCCACATAAAGTCGAAGCGCGCCTGCCCTGGTGTACCGTAAAGGTGAAACCGATCGTCCCCAAGCTTGACCTGGCCATAGTCCATGGCCACCGTAGTCTCCTCTTTCGTGAACCTGAGGTCGTCGGTGATGCGCTGTTCGGTAGAGACGATAGGGATGTCAGAGACCGTGCGGACGAACTCGGTTTTGCCAACGTTAAAAGGGCCTGTTACCACGACTTTGACACTTGCCATGATGTCTCCTCCTGGTGACCGAAGGTCACGACGACCGAAGATCGCCGCGACCTTTAGTCGCCGCGAGTCTCGACTCCCTGCCCTTTGCGAAAGTCCACAAAACGATATCCCACCCCGCGTTCGGTCAGGATGTAGCGGGGATGGGATGGGTCTGGTTCGATCTTTTGCCGCAGATAGGTGACGTACAGGCGCAGGTAGTGGACTTCCTCACGATACTCGTAGCCCCAGACCTTGGCCAGCAGCGTCTCGTGGGGCACCACCCAGCCCGCGTTTTCCACCAGGTGGTACAACAAACGGAACTCGGTCGGGCGCAGCTTGATGCGCTTGCCCTCGACGATGACCTCGCGGCTGTTGAGGTCGATGCTCAATCGCTCATCGATGTGGAGGACGGCCTGTTCGGGTTTGGTGAGGCCCTGTGTGCGGCGCAGCACTGCCTTGACGCGGCTGACGAGCTCGCGAGCGCCGAAGGGCTTGGTCACATAGTCGTCGGCCCCCAACCCCAGCCCGCGCACCTTATCCTCCTCGTCGGCCCGAACCGTCAGCATGATCACGGGCACGTTGGAAACCTCTCGCACCATCTCCAACGTCTCGAACCCATCCAGTTCAGGCATCATCACGTCGAGGATAACCAGGTCGGGCAGATCCGTGCGCACCTTGTCAAGCGCCTCCAGGCCATTGTGGGCTTCGATCACTTGGTAATCCTCGAGCTCCAGGTTCATGCGGATGAACCTGGTCATACGAGGTTCGTCGTCCACAATTAGGATAAGCTCGCGGCGCTCAGGCATGGCTGGGAATAGTCGCGGCGCACGATGGCCCGCAGGCCGCTCTCGGTGCTCTATGCCGTCTCCCGAATGAAGCTGATGATTTTCTCTTCGGCTTCGCTGGGTATGACTTCCACGCAGTGGATGCGTGTCCAGGGAAAGATGACCGTGTTCGTTTCGGGCAGGACGTAAGAGACTTCGCGGCCATCGCGTCGCCGGACATTGCTCACGACGATCACTTGGTCGGAGGGCTCGGGAAGGTTCTCCACCTCTCCCACGACGGCGTCTTCGTTCAACACATGGATCATCACGGTGTGAGGCATGCGCGACCTCCGGGTTTACTCCTCCAGGACGATCTGGAGCTTGACAGTGCCCAACTGGAGTTCGTCACCGTCCTTGAGCACGTGAGGCAGGTAAGGGGTTAGCCGTTGCCCGTTGAGGAATGTTCCATTGGCACTACCGACGTCTTCCACCAGATACGTCGCTCCCCGTTGATGCACCTTGCAGTGACGACGCGAGACGCCACCCTCAAGGCCTCCATCCGGTGAGAGATCCAGATCGGGGAAGATGCCATGGGCTGCGTCAAGGCGTCCAATGTGCACCTCCGCTGCGGATGGCAGCCGGATCTGGCGCTCGGTGGCCAGAACCTTGAGGAATAGCGTGGCGGGTGGAGCCTCAGTTTCCTCAACCTGTTCACTGACCCACGGGTTGGCGCGTGAGACGGGTAACTCCTCGTCGGGCAGCGGTTCGGTTCGTAGAGGTCCGCCGGTCGGCAGGTATACCCCGCACTCGCTGCAGAATAACGTACCGGGACGATGCTTGCGTCCGCATGATGGGCATTCAATCATGTGACTTTCTCCTTGAAGCGATGGTCAAACTACGCGTACCGTATTTCAATTCCTTGCGCCCTTTGGCCGTGGGGGTCCCCCCTTTTGCGATGCGGCCGGCCTCCAACATCGCTGCGCGGGCCAACCGAGACTCTCCCAAATCGAACAGGCGCGTGGCTATCATCTCTAATTGATGGGTTGCTCCTTCGGCGTTCCCCTCATCAAGCGTATCCCAGACCCGCTCCTGCATGCGATAGATCGTAATCTTGCTCAGCGCACTCAGAATGGCTGGCTGGACCGTTTCTTCCGATAGCTCGGCGGGTGTGAATGTGATGGAGATATCGCGCCGCAGCGTCTCTCCCTGGCGACCGAGGGCCTGTACATCTCCTGTCAGTTCGAGCTGCAGCAGCCGGTGTTCTCCGGGAGGCCTTTGGGCCACGCCTATCTCCAGCACGAGAGCCAGCGGTGCATCGGCTTGCAACGATCCCAGATCGATCACACCACCGCTTGGTGAAAGACGGTCCAGGTAAGGCGCGATGCGAAACGCACTTTCCAACCATACTCCCTCGGTGCACCGGGGCCTCAGTTCCAGGTTCCGGGCGAAGACTGCCCCCAGCCCGCGCACCCTCTGCTGTAGGAGCGTGCGCACCTGGCCTGGCGAAGCAATGTAGGCGGAAACTCCCCCGCTCTTGGTTGCGATCTCGTCGAGCAGCGCGTCGTTCCAGTCTTCGCCGATACCCATCGCCGTGATGCCGATGCGCTTTGCGCCCGCGCGCCTGGCCTCGGCGACACAGTCCTCTTCGTCGCCATAGGTCTGGCCATCGGTGAGCAGAATCAGATGGCTGGTAACCCGGTTGTCGTGGTACTTTTCGACCTCCCCCAATCCGGTCTGGATGCCCTGCAAGATCTCTGTCCCGCCGCTGGCCCAAATGGCGGAGACCTTGGATTTGGCCCGCCTGCGCTCGATGCCCCGTCGGTTGGGCAATACGATATCGGCCCGATCGTTGAAGGCGATCACGGCCAGCGAATCGTCGTCGTGCAGTTCATCAATGATCTGGTGTGCTGCGATCTTGACGTTCTCCAACCGCGCGCCCTGCATTGAGGTGCTGCGGTCAATCACCAGACACAGGTTAAGCGGCAGCCGTTCTCCTTGTTCAGTCGTGGCAGGTTGTATCTCTATCATGAGATAGAGTACCTGCTCCTCGTGAAGAGAGCTGAGTTGGCTCTGGCTGGGAGTGATCTCCCAGGAAAGCGCCGAATCCTCGCTCAACCCCGCATCCGTCCGCTGCCGATCGTACGAGCGGCGTTGGCGCGGATCGCTCAGGACTGCATAGGCTTCCTGCACCTCGTGGAACAGCGTCGTGGGAGCACTTTCCGTCCGGCTATCAGGGTGGTACTGACGCGCCAGTGCGCGATAGGCGTGCTTGATCTCCTCGTCTGTTGCAGATCGAGCTACGCCTAGAATAGCGTAATAGTCTTTTCCGACGTCTACAGTCACATGCCTAGCCCACTGGTGGAGTAGCCAGGATTACTGTGATGTTGTCGCGTCCACCTGCCTGATTGGCGGCAGCAATCAGTCCTTCACATGCCGCCTGAGGCGAGGAAGAGTGCGTGATGATGCCAGCTAACTCCGCCTCATCCAACATACTCCACAAGCCGTCACTACAGAGCAGCAACCGTTCGCCTGCCGAGAGCGTTCGCACGAAAGTGTCTACCTCCAGTACACCCCCTTGGCCGACGGCACGATATAGCACGTTCTTCTGTGGGTGCACGGCGGCCTCGTCGCGAGTCAGCTGTCCCAGTTCGACCAAGCGGTCTACCAGCGAGTGATCGTGAGTGACCTGCTGCAGAGTTGCATCCTCCGTGACAATGTAGGCCCGGCTATCCCCTACGTGGGCGATGTAGGCGCGCGAGCCGAGCATCAGAGCACACGTCAAGGTCGTCCCCCCGCCGGGCACGCGTTCTGCCACGAGGCTATTGGCCGATCTCACCGCATCTACAAGCACTTCTTGCAGGGCCGGCTGACCGGTATCCCGTTCCTGACTGGTAAGGATTGGCAGGTAGAAGCTGCGTGTAACATGGTGGGCCACAGTCCGCGCTGCCAGAGAGCTGGCGACCTCGCCAGCCTGGTGTCCACCCATACCGTCGGCCAGGATGAAAAGCCCGAACGATTGCATCGCATCGTCGCCGGCGTGCGTGGCCATGATGATCAGCGCTGTGTCCTCATTGTGGCTGCGCACCATCCCTACGTCGGTCGCCCAGCCAGCCAGGAGTCTGGAGCGAGGAAGAGTATCCTCGGGCGGCGATGGTGGGGCAGCAGACTCGGTTTTCTTGAGTCCCAGGAGGTTGCGCACGAATTGCATAATTCCACTCTTTCCATATCCTGTCGGAGCGTTTCTGTGGCTCAAACAGGAAGTGCATAGAGGTAGCGGTCGGCCGAACCGACGTAAACTAGACCCTCCTCTATCGTAGGCGACGAGATAACCGGGCCATCAGTCTGGAAGCGCCACCGCAAGGCGCCTGTCTTGACATCTAGGCTGTAGATTGCCCCGTCTGCCGAACCAATGTACAACGCTCCCTCACCCACGGCTGGCGAGGAAGTCACCTGTCCCTCAGTCGCGTAGCGCCAAACGAGGCGACCGCTCTCAGCATCTAGTGCATAGACTTGATTGTCCGTCGAGCCGATAAAGAGCAGGTCATTGTCCACAGCGGCTGACGATACGATTGGGCCACTGGCGCGATACCGCCAGACCGTCCAGCCCGAGCGGATATCCAGGGCATAGACAAACCAATCTTGGCATCCGACGTACGCCATCTCCTCGGTGAGGGCGGGAGAGGAAGTCACGCCGCGTCGGGCGCGGAAGCGCCAGCGTGCCTGCCCGCTGGTGTCGATCGCGTAAACGACACCCCCCTCGCATCCTACGTAGATGGCTTCCTCACCGATGGCAGGCGACGAGCGCACTTTGCCTTCGGTCTCGAACGTCCAGGCCACGCGCCCGCTTTGTATGTTCGCCGCGTAGAGGTGCCGGTCGTCTGAGCCGAAGAACACGTGGCCGAAGGCAGCTTTCGGCGACGACCACACGCTGCCCTTGGTCGGGCAAGTCCACGCGATGCGCCCTGAATCTGCGTTGATCGCGTAGAGCAGAGTGTCTGAGGAACCGACGAACACGAGTCTATCGTATACACAAGGGGACGAAGCGATGCCCCCTTCGGTGGCGTACTTCCATAGGAACTCGCCGCTCTTAGCCTTGATCGCATAGAGGTTGTTGTCATAAGAGCCAACATATACGACCCCATCCTGCACTGCTGGAGAGGACCGGATTTCGTCCTCGCAGGCGAAGCGCCACACAGCCAGTACATTGCTGCTGACGCCGACGGCGGACGTCACGCCGAAGGGGGCCGTTCCACCTATGCCGCGTGCAGAAGCCAGGCTACATAATGCCCGCTGCAACTCTTCTGCCGATCCGTAGCGTTTGTTGATGTCATACTCCAATGCGCGGTTGATGATATCAGCCAGTTCGTGGGATACGATGGGATTCGTCTTGTGGATTGGGCGTTCGTGGAAGGAGAAGGGCGGCTCCAGTCGCGGATCCTGCTTGCTGAGCAGGTGGTGCATTGTGGCTCCCAGGGCGTAAATATCCACCCGTGGTTCGGCAATGCCGCGGTATTGCTCCGGCGGTGAGTAGCCTTCGGTGCCGATCATGGTGCCCTTTTGTCCACTTTGGAAAAGACGAGCGATGCCAAAATCGACCAATCGGATTCGACCACTGCCACCGAGCATGATGTTGGAGGGCTTGATGTCGCGAAAGATGATTGGACGGGGGTCGTGGCCGTGCAAGTAACTCAGGACTTCACATACCTGGATGGCCCAACTCACCACCTGTGTCTCGGGCAAGAAACCCTCGGTCTCTGTCAGGATGACTTCTAGATCCTTGCCGCTCACGTACTCTTCGACCAGGTAACTGCGGTTGTCCTCGCTGAAGTAGTCATAGATCTGAACGATACCGGGATGACTGAGAGTAGCAAGGATGTTTGCCTCGCGCTCAAAGTTGCGCTCTATCATGATCCGCACCTCGGGATCGGTGGCGGTGTTGAGCATTTCCTTGACAACGCATAGGCGGGTGACTTTGGGGAAGCGCAAGTCCTGAGCTTTGTAGACGGCGCTCATGCCCCCAACCCCCAGCACTCCCATGATGCGGTAGCGGCCTTGCAGCACGTGCCCGTCGGGTAGCCTGCCTTCAGCGGCCTGGGAGGGCTGAAAAGGGCCGTGGCTGCGCTGCGCGCCCACACCTTCTAGTGGAGGGAACATGTGCCGGGTCCCTAGCTCCTCTCCCGCTGAGGGAGCCGGCTGCGCAACTGGCTCTTGGGCGGTTGGCACTGGTATTTTCTCCGGTGCCCCCTGCTCCTGCGCGGGCGACGTGGTAGGGGAGGGTCTATTCCCCGCGAGGTGCTGAGTGCTGAATTTCTCTGTGTCTGACATACTGATCCCGCAAGCAATATCGCCGCTTATCTCTGTGCCACAGATGTTTCCGTGGTGTGATGGGCAACCACGCTGCACACTAATTATAGGTCAAATGGACAAACCACGCAATCTGACAGAGAGCCATGGTGTTACCGGCTCCAGGGCTGGTTAGGGACACTGTCGCGCTCCCAAGCAGAGAAGAACCACAATGGCTAGGGTACCGGGTTCAAGTAATTGTAGGTCGCCCTGGCAATACTGGCAACTAGAGCCGAGCTCTCCGCCCATTCCAAATACTGTGGGCTGTCGAGGTAGACAACCAATACAAAGTCACCATCGGGGCTGAACACGATTCCTGCATCGGCATGTGGCCCTCCATCGCCAAAACCATGCTTGTGCGCCACCATTGTCCCTTCCGGCAACCCGGCCTCAATGAGGTTGTCGAAACTGTTCTTGGTCATCCACTCAAGCATCTCGCCACACTCTTCGGCAGTGAAGGAGCCAGGATAGGCGACCATCAGTCCGCCGCCGCCCTGGTTGCATTGGTAGATCATCTCCAGGAGCAACCCTATGTCCAATGGTGTGGTCTGCATACAGATATCAGGGCTGGTATTGATGTCGGTGCGGGAGTTGGCTGGTGTAGTGATGCTGTAGGGGCAGTCGGCATCGTAGGGCGCAACCATAAACGTGTTGCGCAGGCCCAGGTGGTTCATCGAAGCGGTGAGGTTCTCGACGCCCTGGTAGCCGCTGCTGCCATCGCCAATAACATCTCGCAGCAGCAAGTTAGCCTTGAAGTTGCTGCTGGTGATCCCCAATGAATCGCTGATCCAGTCTGTCACTTCCAGATCGAGGGGCGCATCCAAGACACGATAGGTTTCCTCCAGGATGGCGATCTTGAGCACGCTCAATCCGGAGAAGGCAATGTCGGCGTTGATGCTCACTTCATTCCCTGTTTGCAGGTCTTTGACAAAGATGCCCGCTATCACGTTGGGGTGGCTGTCCACCAGCGATTGGAGCATCTCGCCCAGAACTGCTATCTCCAACGGCGGGGCCTCACTTGTCCGTGCGACCAGCTCGACGTGCCGGTCGGTGGCCGAGGCGAGAGCTTGGGAGAGCAGGCGGCGAGAGGCCTCGACATCCAGTTCGTAGCCCGGCTGACCAGCACGGAAGGTCAGACTGCTTGGCAGGGGCACCGGGACCTGCGGCGGGTGGTCGTACTGACGCGCGACCCGAGCCAAAAAGCCATCGAGACGTTCTTCGGAGTAGGCGACTGCCACGGGGGCATCTACCGGCTCAGAGGGTTGGCGCAGAATGTGGGCGATGAAGCCATCCACGTCACCTCGTGCAGCCAGGGCCGCATCCAGGTTGGCCGCCGTCTGCTCGACGTTGAAGCGAAACTCGACGCTGTCGGGGGGCAGCGTCATATGTTCCCCCTGATAGATTACCTCCACTGGCGTTGCGAACGCCACGTCCAGGGCGTTGAAGACCTCTTCGCGCGTCATTCCCTCTACAGCCAAGCCGGCCATCGTCATCCCGGCGGGCAGTGTTCGGCCTGCTGAGCGGTAATCGAGGTATTGCCACGCC
>DAOUDX010000282.1:0-1821 GCA_034430835.1 Anaerolineae bacterium | reverse complement strand
CCCAATATGTAGGGTCTCCACGGCTATGACAGACCAGTTCTGCTCAGTTTCAGCGGCAGGGGGCACAAAAGAACCCCCATATGTGGCAGTGGAGCACTCGTCAACTCCTGTATGTATGGCTGAGTAGTTACGTTTTCATTATCTCAACCCACTGTGTCGCACAGAGCAGACTTTGTTGTATAATGTAGTGGGGCATATTGCCTTGCCATCTCAACGACGACTGTCCACCGGCCAAGCAATAGATCGCCGCAGACTGTCACCCGATCCGCGTTTACCGACTGTTGTCCCGCCTTGTATCAATAGGGGTTTGTCTGACACCTGTCGCCGCCACAGGCCAACGGCGGGAAGAAGGAGTGTCATGCTTAACCACATACTAGTTCCTCTCGACGGATCCCTCCTGGCCGAGTGTGTGCTTTCTCACGCTGTCACACTCGCCCAGGTCTTTGAGACCCGAATCACGTTGCTGCGAGTGGTAGAACGTAACCAGGCGACCGGCCTGAGGCGGGCCATCGATCCCCTGCAATGGCAGATACGCAAAGTCGAGGCTGGAGTCTACCTTGACAGCTTGGTGGCCCGCCTTAACAGAGTCGGCCTGCAAGCAGAAAAGGTCATCTTGGAAGGCTTGCCGCCGGAGCGTATCGTCGAGTTCACGCGAGATTACAACGTCGGTATGATCACGATCAGCACACACGGGCAGGGCGGCTTGAGTGGCTGGAACGTGAGCAGTGTTGTGCAGAAAGTCATCCTGCGAGCCCACGTGCCGATGATGATCGTGCGCGCCCACACAAGCCCCACCGTTGACATGGCGCAAATGCGCTATCAGCGAGTGCTGGTGCCTCTGGATGGCTCGCGGCGAGCCGAGTGCGTCCTACCGCTGGCCCAAAGGCTTGCTCTTTTCCACAACTCTCAACTCCTCCTGGTACACGTGGTAGTGAAACCAGAGATACCCCGGCACGCACCGTCTTCGGAGGAGGAGCGACAACTGGTCGACAGGCTCACGGAGTTGAACCGGACAAGGGCAGGCGAGTACCTGGAACGACTGCGAGATCAGCTCTCACCGGACGTTGAAACACGCGTCATCGTCGGCGATGCCCCGGCAGCAGCGCTGCAGGATGTCGTTGTGCAGGAGAACGCGGATTTGGTTGTGCTCAGCGCCCATGGCTACACCAGTGGAACCCGGTGGCCCTACGGCAGTATAGCCCTCAATTTCATCGCCTACGGCACTACCCCGCTACTGATCGTGCAAGACTTGTCTCCGGAGGGGATGGAGAGAGCACTGGCCGAACTGGCCACAGGACAGCCTAAAGGGCACTAGAGCGCTGGCTTTGCTACAATGACTCAGCGGCTATCATTTCCCGATCGCACGCGACATTGCCCTCGACAACGAAACGTCGGGGCAGTTTGCGGTCCTTCCTAAAAATAAGCACGATCTATGCACCTCGACAATCAGACTGGATGATCGCGGAATCCTCACAGGACCCTTCCCCTAAACATAAGTCCTCTCCTGAAAGCGTTGAGCCGTCAATAGATCACCCAGACCTTGTAGTATCTGAAGGACCGGCGGAAGATCAAGCCATAGTTCTATGTTTAGATTTCTCCGAGAATTTTGGTGAGTTGACCGATTATTTGTCCGAATATGAGGACGGCAAGATGACGGCCGAGGCCAAGGCGATCTATGAGGCGATCTTAGAACGGTCCGCTCGATACCGTCCGCCTGCGGCGCGAGGCGCGCATGAGCGCTGAAAGCGCCAAGAGCCGCTTCGACCGGGCGCTGGTAGAGCTGCAAGTTGGATTGAAGGTGATACCGATTGGTGTTGCGCA
>DAOUDX010000281.1:0-8810 GCA_034430835.1 Anaerolineae bacterium | reverse complement strand
TGCGCAACACCAATCGGTATCACCTTCAATCCAACTTGCAGCTCTACCAGCGCCCGGTCGAAGCGGCTCTTGGCGCTTTCAGCGCTCATGCGCGCCTCGCGCCGCAGGCGGACGGTATCGAGCGGACCGTTCTCCAAGATCGCCTCATAGATCGCCTTGGTCTCGGCCGTCATCTTGCCGTCCTCATATTCGGACAAATAATCGGTCAACTCACCAAAATTCTCACTCAGCGCGTAGAAATATGGCAGCATGTCGAGCGAGATCAGCGTCGCCCGCCGACGCAGCAGTTTGCCATAGTACCACCACTTCTTGTCCAGTGAGTGATCCTTCCACCCCCAACACTTGCTGATGTCGGGGTCGTCGTGCTCGTTCGGCACCTCGCGCACCCGCCCGGCGATGGCATGGAAGAGGTTAGGCGTCTCGATATCCTTGATAGGCCAGAAATGGCAAAAACCCATCTCTTCGACAAAAGCGCGTGCCTCTTCGACGGTGTGCAGTCGCCGCTCGGACGTGCGGCGATAGTTGAACTCACGCTGGCATTGAATATCCCCCAATCCCATACCCCTACCTCAACGGCCAGAACACCTGCAGCAAAACGAGTGTGGCTACGAACAGCATCAGCGTCAAGGGCAGCCCCACGCGCAAAAAGTCGCGGAACCTATACCCGCCTGGCCCTATCACAAAGACGTTCACTGGATGACTCATCGGCGTCACAAAAACCATGCCGCACCCCAGCGCCATAGCCATCGCCCATGGATCGACCCTCACCTGTTGCGCCGCTGCGACGGCGGCACTCACAAGCACGAGGGTTGTCAGAATCTCGGTTCATGGCAACCGAAGATCGACTGCAGCAGCAATGACAATCAGTCGGGGTAAGAGCAGCCGGATTATACCACATCCGGTCACGAGGGAACAAACATCTGACGATAGCCTCCACCTGTCCCGAGGTCCAGGTCAACCTGTGTCTCCAGACAAGGTGATCTTGGCCGACGAGCCAATGGCAATCTAGATTCGAACACCGGCCACATCGTCGTGGAGCTATTGACCAGGCTGGCCCGCCAGCAGGCCAGCGGCGTCATCATCGTCACCCACGACAGCCGCATCCTCGACGTCGCCGACCGGGTGTTGCACCTCCTGGATGGATCGATCGCCAGCTCGAAATCCCTCACGGGGACAGGTCGGCCTCAAGCTGCTCGACCCGCTCCCGCACCTCCGGCTGATCCGGCTTCAGCAGGAGCGACATACGATACGCATTGAGCGATTGCTCCATTTGCTGCTGAGTACCGCGCCACCAGCCCCAGATATTCAACTCCTCGACGATGCCGCGAACGTCTCGAAGCAGCGGCTGCGCCCTTTCCAGCTCGCCCACCCACACGTAGGCCAATCCCAGCGCCTTGCGCGTGGTTGTATTTCCAGGATCCGCCTGCCACGCAATCTCCAAGTGCTCGACACCCTCGTCGAATCGCGCCGCTTCCACCAGCATCAGCCCGAGCCGTTGCCGGGCCGTCCGATTGTCGGGGTTGATCTGAATCGCGCGCCGATATCGATCCAACGCCTGGTGCCGCAAGGCTGCCCGCTGCTCGCCGTCCAGGGATGGCGCGAGATCGGCGCGGGCCTGGAGCACGCAGCCCTGGTTGGCGTGGTACGTGGCCGGCCAGGGGAACAGGGCAACCGCGACAATCAGGAGGAAAGCGCCCACGACGCCCGCGGGGAAAAGCCAGCGTCGCTGCCGGTGCACGCCGGTATCCACTCGCAAGAGGGTGGCACCGTTCAACCCAAGCAGCGCGAAGAACGGCAGCCAGCACCACAGGTCTTCATACTGGCGCGCGTCCGTGACGCCGTGCACAAAGACCGCGGTGATGCCGAACCAGGTGGACTGAAACAGGAGATCGCTCCTCGGTCTGGCGTGCGTCCGGGCGGCCTGGTAGAGCGCCGCCATCAACCACAGCAACGCGACGGCGCCCAGCAGCCCTTGTTCGAGCCACACCTCCAGGTAAAGGTTGTGGGAATAGGTGAGGAATGGATGCTGGATAAACAGCGCGTACCGGGCATACACCATCGCGAACTGCTTGCCAAGTCCGATGCCGGTGAGCGGAAAGTCCTGGATCAGGTAGACGCTGTTGCGGTACACGTCGAGCCGGTCCGGGCGCAAGAACAGTGCACTCAGCAGCCGGCCAGCGACGGGAATGTCGCCCAAGACGGTGATATCGCCGCGCACGATCACGTAGACGATCAGGCCCAACGCCAGAATGCCGACGACGACGGCAACCACCCGCGCCGGTCGCCAATGGAGAGCCAGCCACAGCGCCGTCACGACTGCCACAGCCAGCCATGCCCCCCGCGAACCGCTCATCGTTAGCGCCAGCGCCATCAGTCCCACGCCGACGCCCCCGACGATGCGCCAGACCCACTGCTTCTGGGTCAAAGCCAGCGCCGCCGCCAGAAAGATGACGCCTTCCAGAAAAATCGCCACGCTGTTGGGCTGGGGACCCCAGGAAGCGATCGATGGGGCGATCCTGCCGACGAGCACCCCCAGGCGGCTGATCGGCCCAAGATTCTCGTCGTATCCCAAGTGACCATACTGGGTCACAAAGTACAGCGACAGCAGCAGGCCAGCGGCGACGAGGATGAGCGCGCTGACGTACCACCATCGACGAGAGACTGCGATCCGCGAGATCAGGAGGTACAACAGAAAACCCGCAGCCAGAGCGATCAGCGTAGGCCAGCATTGGCCGCGATCGTAGGCGGGGCACACGCCGACGACGGCACTGAGCAGAAAGAGGGCCAGCGGGAAATCTAGCAGGTTGAGCTTGAGGAGGCGACTGGGCATCAGCGCAGCCTCACGCCACCACCACGATCCCTTGTCCCTCCGTCACCTCGCCCACGACCCAGCAAGGGTGCCCGGCCTCGGCGAAGAGCGTGAGGAGCGCGTCGAGCTCTTCCGGGGAAACGGCGGCAAGCAAGCCGCCGGAGGTCTCGGGGGTGAAGAGCAGGAGCCGCGTTTCTTCGGAGAGGCCAGGGGCAAAGTCCACGTGCGACTCGTAGGCACGCTGATTGTTGCAAGAGCCGCCGGGGAAGAGATTGTCCTCAGCGTACCCCACCGCGCCATCGACGAAGGGGAGCCGACCGAAAGAGAAGCGCAGCCGCACGCCGCCTTTATCAGACATCTCATAAGAGTGTCCCAGCAGCGCGAAGCCGGTGACGTCGGTGCAGGCATTGGCGCCGACCCGACCAATGAGGCGCGCCGCCTCTCGATTGAGCCGCTTCATGCTCTCCACCGCCTCGGCCACGTGAACCGGGTCGGCCACGCCACCCTTGAGCGCCGTGGTGACCACCCCCACGCCCAGCGGCTTGGTGAGCACCAGCACGTCGCCGGGTCGCGCTCCGCCCTTGGTCCACACGCGATCGGGGTGGATCAGGCCCATCACCGCCAGGCCGTAGGTTGGCTCCTTGGCGTCGATGGTGTGGCCACCGGCCAGCACTCCCCCTGCCTCAGCCACCTTCTCCGCGCCGCCGCGCAGGATCTCGCTCACGATCTCGGGCGGCAACTCCGGCGGGAAGCCGCACACGTTGAGCGCCAGCGTCACTTCGCCGCCCATGGCGTAGACGTCACTCATCGCGTTGGCGGCGGCGATAGCACCATAGTCATAAGCGTCGTCCACCACGGGCGTGAAAAAATCCACCGTCTGGATGACGGCGACCTCGTCGTCGATACGATAGACGGCGGCGTCGTCGCTCACCTCCAGGCCGACGAGCAGATTGGGGTACTGTTCGGCGGTGAACATCCCCTCCAGCGGGCGCAGCACCTGCGCCAGGGCCTCAGGCCCCTTTTTGGCCGCTCAACCGGCCGCGCTGGCGAGCGCTGTCAAACGAATTTGCTCACTACTCACTGTTTCAACTCCATCAACTGCGCGGCCCTAGAAACCGATCACCATTGTAATGAATCAAGTGATCTGGCATCTCGGCCAGCCAAACCTCGGTATCCCAGGCAATCTCGTTAAGGAAATTCTTAAAGGCAGCAAAGTCTGGAAATGCAGTCACGAAAATTAAGCCAGTAGAACAGCCTTCAAACATCTTTTCCAGTTCGAGGCGACGTTTGGGTGAAACCGGACCGTGGGAAGTCACAGCCTCGACCAGGAAAAGCCACCGGCGCTCTTTGTCATAAAGTACCACGTCCGGCAGCTTGTCGTGACTGGTTGCTAAAACCCCCAGTGACTCGAAGCCTTCCTCATTCAAAACCAGCTTCTTGTTCTCGGTATCTCCCAAGTACAGAAGAACCGCACCAGGGGCAAATCGGGGACCGAACTCGGTGACAACAGCAGCTTGAAGCTCATTGTGTTTTCCTGGAGAGAGTTTGAACTCCTCTCCACTTGCAAGGCGCAGCGGGATTTTGTGCTGATCTCGCTTGCGCTGGTAAACCTCAAGCAATGTTCCAACGGAATCGGTGAATATCTGCACGGCCTCTGCCCACTGCTTGGAGCCATAAGCCCGGATGGCCTTCAGAGCCATCTCAGACAGTGCATAATGGGTACGAGGGCTATTGGTGGGCAGAGAAAGATCATCCGGGTTACGCAGAACAAGACCGGCTTGCTCGAATTGATGGATCACTTGGCGACGAACTGTCTCACGGGTATTCTCGGCGTACTCACGTCCATATCTTTCCTTGATCTCGATCAGAATATCGTGAATGCGAAGGTTATGGCATTCAGCCTCACTCCACGGCGTGTCCTCTGAAAGTTGAGCGAGTGCCAGCAGGGTAAGGGCTGAAATCTCATTCTGCTGCGCAGGGGGTAACCCCAAGGTCTGCAAGATGTCCTGTGCTTCCTGTAACTTGCTCATAGTCTTTGTCTCCTTGACAACCGAAAAGGTTGGGGACGAGGTTAGCATCGTGCAGAATAGAGAACACAACCGCATCGAGGTTTGCAGATCTGCCAGCCCGCAGCACCTGCTCCCCGATGCGTTCGATAACGTCCATCGGCGGCAGCGGCAGCGCTCTCAGATCAGTAGCATTGACCTGCGTGTTACCATTGACGACGCGAAAATAGCGATCTATCAACGCACTGTTGAACAACGCCGACAATCCCACTGCCTCTGCAACGGTCAGATCGCCATCTTGCCGGTAAACATAGTTCAAGTGATTCTCCAGGCCAACTTGACGGCATCGACAGTCAAAACTGCTTACCAGCAGAGGAGCCGCGACCAAGCGTCTACGTTCTTCCTTGGCGCTGAAACGCCGTAGCAGCACATAGTTCTTCAGAGGCACCAGCAGGTTCTTGTCATTCGCTTCCAGCAGGATGGCCTGCGGCTTGTTGCCCTTTGTGATTGGCCACTCGACGGTTTGAGCCTGCACGTTCTGCATCCATAACAGCGGGACAGCCTGCCCCGCATCGACTTGTCCTACATCTGTGCTCAGAAAGGCTTTTGCCCGAAAGGCCACGACCGGACCGGTGGACACCTTCAGACCGTACCGATCCAGCAACCCTTCCCACGAGTCCATTGTCTCCACAATAGCCTTGTCCAGTTCGCCGGTCGGCAACCTGAAGAAGGACGCGCCATTGCGCTTGGCCAGGAATAATTCGAAAGGCACCTCCCGGCCAGTGGGTCCCACATCCAAATCAGCAGCATTGCGAGAAGTCGAGATGAAAACATATGGGTGATATTCCCTATCCTCCCCACCCCGACGCGAGCGGAAGGTCAAGATGATATTTTCCTGCAGCACGTCACCTCGCTCAAAGACCTCCTCGCGCGACTCGAAGAGGTGGACGGCTATCGGAACGGCCTGGCGCACAAAGCCACGCCGAAACGCCTCAAAGTAGGCGCCTGAGCAAAAGCTACGTGGAACGATGAAACAAGCCTGCTTCGGCGGACCGTCCCGATCCGAGGGATGAAGCAACCTGAGGGACAGGGCTATGAACAGGGTGTAGATATTGGTAGAACCATTTACCAGCCCTGTGACAGCCTGCACGCGCGGATCGTCTCGGCTGAGTTTGAAGTATGGTGGATTCGCGATAATGTGGTCGTAGAAGTCGGAAGGACTAGAGACATCAAACAAGGGACCCATCGGTGCGCGTTCCAGGACAAAGTCCTTTTCGTGAACCTGGCTGTAGAGCGTAACGCCGTGATGCGCAGCCTCATCGGCAACTCGTGTTAGAATCTCGCGCGCTGCTTGGGCCAAATCGGGGTCGATCTCGTAGCCATCCAGGTAGAGCGTGGGAGGCTTTTCCGCGGAAATCGCCCGCTCGATAACTGCGCATGCCAAGACACCGGAGCCAATGGCAGGGTCAAGGATTCGATCACCATCTTGAAGGGGCCCAAGTTGGTGGGCCATATATCTTGCCACCGATGGCGGCGTGAGGAATTGCCCAAGCCGTTTCCTTTGTTCTTGGGTACGGGTCGCCAAGACGCCATTTCCGGCATCGAGGCTGTGGGCAAGAAGGTCAAACCGGTCTCTCATCGCACTTGCCATCCTAGCACAAACAGGCAGCGAGAAAAGTCAATCACAGAAGCGCAACAGATTTCAGCTCCATTTCTTGAGGGCTACACCTATCCCCAACCAGAATCCCGCCAGCAGATATCCACCCAGCACATCGGTGGGCCAGTGCACGCCCAGATAAACCCGGCCAAACCCCGTACCGGCGGCGACGAGCAACGCCACGATGAGGGCCACCCACCGCCACACCCTCCGAGGGAACGCCGGCACGACGAGCGCGGAATAGGCAAACAGAGCCGCGCCTGCGTGGCCGCTGGGATACGAAAACCGCTGAAAGCTCGCCTGCACCTCGGGCAGCAGATGTGGGATGTATTCCACGCCCGGACGCAGGCGGCCCACGGCGATTCGCAGCCCGATGTTGCTGGCCACGTAGCCCAGATACGCCGCGGTCGCCCAGGCCGCACTTAGCTTGATCCGCTGCACGCGCCACAACTCGACTCCGCTGACGGCCAGCGTGATGAACAGCGCCGGGATCGACGAGCTGACGAACGTCAGCACCCAGATGGCGACCGTCAGTGCTTCGCTGCGCGCACTCACCGCCAGATGTACAAGTTCGGCATCACCCGGAACGGGCACGCCCAGGGCGATAAAGCCCGTAAGAACAATCAAGCCAAGCGCACAGGTCAGAACGACGATGCGGACGCTTCTCGTCATCACTCCAGATCGTGAATACCCTCGATATCGAGCTTGACCGTCTCCAGCGCCTTCTGCGCTGCGTCCTTGTCAGTGCGCTCGATGCGCAGGCACACGCCGCAGTTTGAGCTGAGATGACGTGGGACGGGAATCAGCTTGGACGCGATCCCTGCCTGGTGCAGGATCTTTTCCGCGCGGATGGCGTAGCTGGTCGAGTATACGAGAACGATGGCGTACCTCCCCGGAACCATCAGCGCCTTCTCCTCGACCGTCTGACCTTCCGCCGCCTGCTTGCTCTCCGACTGACAGGCCGGCGGCTGGTCGAGCTATCGCTAACCTGTGCAACCATCGCCCCCGCGCCGATGACTGTCGTGACCCCGCCCATCATCACCCAGTTCCCCGGCGCATTGATACCGAACAGCGGCACCAGCGCCCACGTCATCCACAGAGCTAACCCGACGAACACCAGGGCTGTGACGATCTTGATGGTCGCGATGTGGCGGGCGATGAAGAGGCCCAGTTGCTCGGACGTCGTGCCAAAGTAGCTCAGCAAGAAAACGACCACCAGGGGAGCAACGAACGCCAGACAATAGAGCACCAGATAGAAAAAGGCCCGGCCGGCGAGTTCAGGTTGGCCCACCATGAGCTGAATGGTCGGAAGGTAAATCTGTCCGGTGCAGGCCAACTCGATCAGCGATACGACGAAGCCGGTGACAAGGGCCATTGCTGCGAAAGCGCGCACCTGGGCCCCTTTACGGATGACCCTGTTGATCCGCTTTCGCAAGCTCGTGGGCAACTTGAGGGTCATCTCAGTTGCCTGGCCCCGGCGCGCCCGGAAAAAGTCACGGAAAGTCAGGATGGCCAGCACCACGCAGAGCAACGCAGTGACCACATACACCCACCGCCCCAAGGAGGGGAAAAACTCCAGAGATTGGATGAGATTGAGCACGCCGATACCCACCAGCAGGTACGTAAGGAACACACCCAGGGCAAACGCGACGCCCACGAACAAGATGTCTCGTCCCTGGCGCCCGGTGAAGGTCATGTAGGAAATAAAGAACACCAGCGTAGCAAAGGCACACGGGTTGAGGCCGTCGATGAGGCCCGCGCCCAATATCACGAGCACCCCCCAGCTCCTGAAGTGCTCGAGCAGACTTTGCTCGGCTTGGTCTGGATTGAACTCATTCCAGGTCGGTTTAGCGCCAGTTGAGGCATACTTTGCCACGGCGTTCTGCAAACTGTCGAGATTGACCTCGTCGCCGATGAACACATCCTCACCGACAAACACCATCGGCGTAGACAGACATTTCCCTTCCGGCACACCGTACTTTTCGCACAGCCACTCGTTGAGCAGCGTGTTCTCGTCCTGCTCCATCGGGAAACGGGCGACAATCACCTTGTCGTAGCGGTCTTCAATGGCGTGAAGGTCGTAGTTGGCACGGGCGCACTCCTGGCATCCAGCCTTGTCAAAGTAAGCGATATGGATCTCTTCGGTCGGCTGTAGGACGGGCGTCGGCACATTGAGTTCCTCGACCGGGTAATAGTCCACCCCTCCCTCGGCCAGGTATCTGTCGATGCAGGTTTCGAGCATAGAGGGAATCTCACCGGAACCGATCAGGACCTGATCACCGATAACCAGGGCAGGGACATTGCCCACCCTTTCGTCAGACACCCCCAACTTCCGCTC
>DAOUDX010000280.1:0-1702 GCA_034430835.1 Anaerolineae bacterium | reverse complement strand
CAGTTGCGCGTGTACCGCCTTGAAGACGTCGCTGGAACGATAGGGGAACCCCTGCCCCAGGGCCGGTTCTTCTTTGCCTGTGCCGATCTGGAACGGGATGAACGTAGTGACTCTAATGGCGATGCCATCCTTTGTCCAGGCCTCCACCGGGAAGGCACATAACTGCACTCGCAGGTCAACGACGTGCGCGGGAAGGTCAGTGTAGCCGGTGAAGACGATGCCGGGGCCTTTGGCCCCTTTGAACTTCTGGCCAGTGGAGATGGCGACGGCCTGGTCGCAGCCAGTGAGGACAATACCTGGACCCGCCAGGAACTCTCCAAAGATAGCGCCATCCACCCGCTGAATCAGTTTCTCCTCCTCTGTCAACCAGGTAGTGGTACCCTCAGCGCGTTCTGCGATCTTTTCGTCTATGACGACGTAGTAAGGGCGGTTCGTCCCCAGCGTATACGTCAGGAGACACTGGAGGGCCTTCCGGCGCTGTTCGATACATTGCTTCCGGGCTTCCCGATTTTGGGGATAGCGAAGGAGATCAAGAAAATCCCGAATCTCCTGACCGAAAGTCGGTATGCCCCTTGCGCCGGGCGCAGGATGCTTGCCCCGGTATAGGTCTTGCTTCGGGAAGGGCAAAAGATAGCCGGCCACAAAGAAGAGCCCTAGCCAGGCGATGAGGAGCGCCGGCAGCGTGACGATCAGCAGCCCCAGCCATCCGGATCGCCAGCCAATGAGAGCCGTGACCCAGAGATAAAGCCACACGACGCAGGGTACCCACCGCCGAAACCACTTATTGGTGGGCATCCAAACGTACGAGAGCGGAATTTGTAGCGGTTCCGCAATCAGGGCGCTCAAGAAGACGACCATCGGGCCGCTGAGCGAGAATCTCATTGCCAGCCCGAGGTAGACGAGGGCGCAGAACGCCCCTACGATGAGGCGTATCGTTAATACCATCAATCCGTCGCGCCGCGAGAACATGGCCAGCCCAAGAAAAGCGACGGTGGCCACCGTGCCCCCGACCACAACCGTCACAAGGATTGATATGTCGTTCAAGATTTCCGGCAAGATTTCCATCGCACCGAATTCACAAGCCTGCTGTGTCTACTCGATATCCCGCTTGATCTCGATGATGTGCCCCCACGGGTCTGCACGCACGACGTAGCACACTCGTGGGTGGGGACGGTGGCCTGAGTTCTGAGTTGGTTGGGGCAGTTGGTACATCTCCTGCCGGGCGACCTTCATCTCGATGCCGCCATCATCGGTGCGGGTTAACTCGTCCCAGACCCAGGTGGCGGCCTGGCCCCACAGCTGAACCTGTGGCGATAACGGAACCCCTACCGCAGTTGACAGCTCCACACTCGGGGAAAGGTGAAGAATTTGCGGATCGGTCTGGCCCTCGAACTGCAGATAGCCCATCAGGCTTATCACGTTTGTGCTCTTGGGATCGAGCCGGCCCAACTCAACCTCAGCCTCCCGCCGTACAATCTGGGCCAGTGTCTCGTCTTGCAAAAAGATTGGATGCGGCAGCCGCTCATTCAGCCGCCTGGCGTATACCCGCGCCAGCATCAGCGAGGAAGAATAGGCGAAAGCAACAAGGGTGACGTAACCACTCAGGCACATCAAAGGAAAAGCCCGCCCGAACCTCTCTTGGATGTCTGGTTTCTCCTGGGGCAATGGAGCGCCTTCGCTGGAGGTTTCCTCCTGTTGCGCA
>DAOUDX010000279.1:0-6262 GCA_034430835.1 Anaerolineae bacterium | reverse complement strand
AGCGCAACCGCACCAAGCCGGTGAACCAGCGCCACCCCTGGATCTATTCCGGCGCGATCGATCGTGTGGAGGGCGACCCGGCGGACGGTGACGTGGTCGACGTGCGCGACACGGGCAACAACTGGCTGGCGCGTGGGTACATCAATCGGCAATCGCAGATCGTGGTGCGACTGCTGGCCTGGGAACAGGATGAGCAGGTGGATGTTGCTTTCTGGCAAGCGCGCTTGGAGCGCGCTATAGCCGCTCGCCAAGCCCTCGCCGACGATCCGGCGACCGATGCCTATCGCCTGGTGCACGCCGAGTCGGATTACCTGCCGGGGTTGATCGTGGACCGGTACGGCGATAGGCTGGTGGCGCAATTCCTCACGCTGGGGATGGAGCGGTGGAAGGACGAGTTGGTTGGTTTGTTAGTTGGTTTGATTGCTGATGTACGTGGCGTCTATGAGCGTTCCGACGTCGATGTGCGGGAGAAGGAAGGACTGGAGCAGCGTGTTGGCCTGCTGTGGGGCGAGGAACCGCCGGAGGAGATCGAGATCGTCGAAAACGGCCATCGCTTTTTGGTGGACGTGCGGCAGGGGCACAAGACCGGCTTCTACCTCGATCAGCGGGAGAACCGGGCGCGATTGCCCGCCTTTTGTGCGGGTGCCGAGGTACTCGACGCGTTCTGCTACACCGGCGGGTTCTCTGTCTACGCGGCAGCGGGCGGGGCTGCCAAGATCGCGCTGGTCGATGGCTCCGCCCCGGCGCTCGAACTGGCGCGGCGCAATCTTGTCCTCAACGAGCTGAGTGAGCCTGACGTCGAGTCCATTGAGGGTAATGTCTTCAATGTCCTGCGGGGCTACCGCGCCCAGAGCCTTTGTTTCGATGTCGTCGTCCTCGACCCACCCAAGTTTGCCCCCAGCGGACGGGAGCTTGGGAAGGCGTCGCGAGCCTACAAGGACGTGAACATGCTGGCCTTCCAGTTGCTCCGACCGGGTGGGGTGCTGTTCACGTTCTCCTGCTCCGGTGCGGTCACTGCTGATCTGTTCCGCAAGATCGTCTTCGGTGCGGCGCTGGACGCGGAGCGGGACGTGCAGGTCATCGGCCACCTGGCGCAGGGCGCCGACCACCCCGTGGCGCTGACCTTCCCCGAGGGGGCTTACCTCAAGGGGTTGATCTGTCGGGTGGGGTGAAGCGTCCTTCCTACCGCATATCCCTCTGCAGGGCCCTTGTCGCCAGCGTCAGGAACAGCGTCAGGAAAAGGCTCAGGGCCCCGAGGTCCGCCAGCAGCATTAGCGGCTCCAGCGGTCCCATCATGGATTGGTGCATCGCGTCGACTGCGTAGGTGAGGGGCATCAGGTATGCAATGGGGCGTAGGAGGCCGGCCATGGCCTCCAGGGGCACGAATACACCGGAGACGAAGAGCATGGGCATGCGCAGCAGGTTCATCGGCATCATGGCGTTGGGCATCTCCTCGGCACGCGCGGAGAAGAGAATGCCGAAGGCGGCAAATACAAGCGCAGATAGCACCAGGCTTGGCATGAGGAGTCCCGGGTTGGCGATTCGTACCCCTAGCGCGATCACGCCGATGAGCAGCGGCACCAGCGACATCGTCAGGCCAAAGGCAGCGCCAGCGAGCGTCTTGCCCAAGATGATGGTGAGTGAAGAAAGGGGAGCGCCCATCAGCCGCTCCAATGTCTTGGTCTTTCTCTCCAGCGGCAACACCGCCGGCCCGATGGATCCTCCGGCGAAAAACGCGGTGATGGCCGTCAGGCCCGGGATGAGCCGGGCGGGCTCTATAGAGCGCCCTACGGTGAAGGCCAGGTAGGTAAAGCCCGGGAAGAAGAAACCGAACATGATCACGGGCGGCTTCAGGTAGTAGATCTTGGCGTCTTTCCTAGCGATGCGGATCGCCCCCGCCAGCTCTACGATAGCTCGCTTGAGTATCCCGTTCTTGCCGCTCATTGCTCACTTCCTTCATTGGCGTTTGAGGTCATTTCCAGGAAAACGTCCTCCAGCCTGGGCTTCAGCATGTTCAGGGTGATGACCTTTAGCGCGTGTTTCTTCGCATACTCTATCAGGTTGGGAAGAACCTCCTCGGGCTCTTGGGTGTAGAGCCTGAATTTGTCTCCCTGTTTCCCCACGCTGTCGCAACCGGGGATGGCTTCGAGGGCAGACGCTCTTTCATCGTTCCCGCCGTCGAATGAGATCTCGATGGTGTGTATGCCCAGGATCGAGCTCTTGAGCCTTTCGGGGGTGTCGCAAGCTACGATTCGTCCCTCGTTGATGATGGCTATGCGATCGCACAACTGGTCGGCCTCCTCGATGTAGTGCGTGGTCAGAAAGATAGTAATGCCCTCGCCCTTCAGTTGCCGGATCAGATCCCTGACGGAGACGGCAGTTCGGGCGTCCAGGGCCGTCGTCGGCTCATCGAGGAAGAGGATGCCGGGGTGGTGGATCAGCGCCATTGCGATGGTCAGTCGGCGCTTCATTCCCCGGGAGTAGCTTTTGACCTTTGACTGGCGGCGCTCATAGAGGCCGAACTTTTCCAGAAGCTCCTTTGCTCTCTTTTCCCGCTCGCGTCGCAGCACGTTGTAGAGATCGGCGGCGAAGGTGAGGTTATCCCAGGCCGTCAGTTCATCGTAGACGTTGGAGACCTCCGGCACAACGCCGATGCTTCGCTTGACCCAGTGTATATCGTGGAGGACATCATAGCCGTTGACGTATGCTGTGCCCTCGGTCGGGCGCAACAGCCCTGTGAGCATTCTGATAGTCGTTGTCTTTCCCGCTCCGTTGGGGCCGAGGTAGCCAAAGATCTCGCCCTGCTGCACCTCAAAGCTGACGTGATCCACGGCGAGGAGATCGCCGTGGTAGCGGGTCAGATCGGATGCTACGATTGTGTTTGACATTGTTCCTCCGCGTTCTCTATTCCTTCACCCTGGATATTCTGAACGTCACGAATCCGTGGGGGCACGTCGTATCAAAGTGCTGGTTCTCTTCTTCCTCCCAGTCCATCCGGTCCGTCAGCTTCATTGCCAGCGCCATAGGGTGTATGGCATTGAGTGCCTGGATGCAGATGCCCTGGGGTTCAGGCGTTCTGGCACCTAACGTGCATACTTCGCCTTGCCGAGTTTTGGCCAAGCCGGGGCAGATGCCTGAGTCTGTTCTCACCTCGATTGCCTCGCACTTGATTTCATGTCTGGCCATGTGATTGCTCCCTTATATGACATGCCATTTGCAAGAGGTGGGGCAGGAGCTTGCTCGCTCCTGCCCTCATCTTGTGTGTGCCGACTATTCTTTTTGCAGCTTGGCAATGTGTTCTTGCACGGCTTGAGCTTCCTTTTGGAGATTCTCCAGGTACTCCTCGAGCTCGGCGATCCTTTCTTCCTTGGTCATGAAGCGGCGTCCGAATCGCTCACGCCCGCCGCAGCCGCAGCCACAAAAGCCGCCGTGATGGCCTCTAGTTCCACAGCACATACTTATCACCTCCTTCTTTGTTAGAATATAACGATATTAGTATAAACTAATGTATCTAGGCAAAAAAAAGGAGAACTCATTCCGGGGTAAAGCCCTCGCCCAGCGTTTCTTGGAGTGCGACCCGGTACTTGTCCAGCCCGTCTTGGTCGAGTGAGTAGTGTACGAAGGGGCCGTGGCGCTCCCCCCGGACGAGTCCCGCCTGCCGCAGGATGCGCAGGTGCTGCGAGACTGCCGATTGGGTGACGCCCAGCTTGTGCGCCAGAGCGTTGACGCACAGAAATCCTGTGCCGTTGCACGGTCCTGTGCACTCGCCCTCCGGCTGCTGACTCAGCAGCCGGACCAATTTCAACCGGGTGGGGTCCGACAGAGCTTTGAATATCTCGGCCAGTTCTTCTATCTCGTCCATATTAGTATCCGCTAATACACTAACATTGTAGCGCAAATTTGGGTTTTGTCAAGCAAATGCTCGTCGTACAATCGCAGCAACCTGAACCCCAACCGGGGATCGAAAACACGGTGAGCGGTCGTGTCGGTCAGTTCGAACAGCACGACTTCCAGGGTTTGCCACACTCGCGCGCCTTGCCGTACGCAGCCGGTCTTGGTCGTCTGCCCCGACACAGGCGGCATGCATATGCGGCATCGGCTCGCCGCTCCCCTCGTCCCAGGCTAGTCCCTATCCCGGCGAGTTCGTGGACGCTGTCCAGCATGTGCGGTATCGGCATCACGGGCCGTGCGCCGACCTGCTCCGGCCCGACGACGAGCACGCTGCCCGCATCCGCCCCGCCGAGGGCAATGACCGCCCCGGCGCAGCGTCAGCCTGGGGCGGGCCGGTGGGCAGGCTGCCTACAGCGTGGGCAGGATGAATAGGGTGAGTATCAGCGCTTCCCAAGCGTTGCCGGCCAGGTGGCTGACTATGCTGGCGTAGGTCGAGCCGGTCCTGTGATAGGCCCAGGCGTGCGCGAGGCCGTAGATTGAAACGGGGATGAACCTCGCCAGCATCCCGAGGGGCGAGGGTGGGAAAAGGTATTGGTCGATGTGGGAGAGGCCAAAGAGAAGTGCGACGGTGGCAGTGGCAGACCAAGAGCTGTAGCGAGTCTGCCAGGCTGATTGGAGCGTGCGGAAGAAAACCTCCTCGACGATGGGAGCCCCGATCATGAAAAAGACGATGATGACGATCACTGCTGGGGGATGGGTGGGCATTTCTTGGAGGCTTCGAGCCACGCCCATCATCCAGTTGGCGGGGTGGTTGTCTAGCCAGGCGAACAGGGCAAAGATGGTGATGGCCTTGACGAGTATGGCAACCGCGGAGCCAACAAGGATCGGCTGCCAGGCTGCGGGAGGGCGCAACCCGATCTGGGGCCAGTTGCGCTTGGGTACGGTGAGCAGTGGGAGGGCAACGTAGGCGATCAGCAGCGGAAACCAGAGTGGCGGAACGTGCTCGGCCACAAAGCGCACGGCGGTGAGCAGACAGAATAGCAGTACGGCCGCGGCTAGGTCAGTTTTGAACCAATGGGCCAGGAAGGATTTGAACACGCTTCTCTCCCGGATTGCTATTCGGACCACGAATCGTCCTATCCGAGACCCGGAACAAGGATAAATGCTGCTATTGGGACGCCCCAATACAGTACGTTCCACGCCACGGCGAGCCCAACAAGGCCCAGTGATAGCCGGCTCTGCGTGCGCAGTTGGCGCACTGCCAGAATGGCGATCAGCGCAAAGATCAAACTGGTGAATAGACCGGGCTCGATTGCCCCGAAGGCGATGGAACATCCTATATGGTTGAGTGTGTTCATCAGTCCCCACAGAATGATGCCGAGACCTGCCGACAAAAAGCGTTCCTGGTCAAGCCGGTAGAAGATGTAGCCAATCAGCAGCGCGACGACGAAAAGGACGTTGTGTAGTAGCCATTTGCCAACGTCGTAGTTGGGAATGTGCCAGTACTGCTCGGCCCAGGCGGGGAACCCGCCAAGTCCTTCTTCGAGCAAGTGCAAAGGGATGTATGTGAGTAGTGCGCCGAGTACGAGATGCGCCAGTTTGATCTGTCTAGCCTGCATTGGATTCCTCCTGTGATTTCATGGTGCCCCGCACAAAGATATCCACGAACTGCTCTACCACCACCTTCGGCGGAACCTGTGCGGCAGGTGTGCCCTCCAACAGACTCTGGCTTATGGCGAAAGCAAAGAGCATGCCGAAGAATGCCTGGGCAGCCATCTGGGAGTTCATCTCGCGCACCGAACCGCTTATCATCTGTTGCTGGAGATATTCGCCGAGCACCTGACGCTGTTGAGCAGGCATCTGGGCGATCACTTCCTGCATCTCCGGCAGTTGCTCGGCTGCACAGAGCGACATCAGGATTTCTTTGCGCTGTTCGAGCATGGTTGTCATATACTGATTGCCGATTGTGAGCAGATCTTGGCGATAATCTCCCGTGAGTTGGTTTTCCAGTACCTCTTTGACACTGCGCAAGGGCGACCGCTGGCTGATCATTGCCAGAAACAGGTTCTTCTTGTTGCCAAAGTGGCGGAATAGGGTGACCTCGTTGACGCCGGCGGCTTGGGCGATAGCGCGCGTCGTTGCGCCTTCGTAGCCCTTTTGGGCAAAGACCTGCGCGGTGCCTTGGATGATGCGCTGTTTGGTCTCGTCTTCTGGTGACATAGCTCTGCCCCTTTCAATTGAATAGGGTGTGACTAAAATTGGTTGATTTCAAGCCGTTCAACTTGCTCAAGCCAGTCTGTGTTCATCGGTGTGCCGTACAAACGTTGGTGGCGCTGAACGCGACGAAACTCGTGAAAGTCATCCCAGTCGC
>DAOUDX010000278.1:0-18850 GCA_034430835.1 Anaerolineae bacterium | reverse complement strand
CCAACAGAGACCCCAACAGCCACAGCGACCTGGACGCCAGAGCCCACCGACACGCCGATACCGACCAGCACACCGCTGCCGACCAACACGCCCACACCCAAACCCACGAAAACCCCACGCCCAACCGAGACATCCATACCGACGTCCCCGCCGGCGCCGACGGTCTCAGCGCCAACCACTCCGCCGCCCCCGCCCGCATCTGGCGTCGCGGCCACCTTCCTGGCGGACGCCCGCCAGACCAAGGACGATCTCGTGGTCATCAAGGGCTGGTTCGACAACATGGCCGGAGGACGAGCCGTCTACTGTAGCACGATATACGCCCACTCCATTCACCGTCCCTCCAGCAGCGCGCCCGCCTCCGTTCCCGAACTGGCGCCGATCTGGAACGAGTATCAGGGCGCTATCGCAGATGGGCAGCTATGCCTACAGTGGATGATAGACTTTTGCGATCAGGGCGGCGGTATCATCGACGAATCTACCTTCTGGGATCGACGGGAGCTTTCCTCCAGCGCGTTGAGCCGCGCCGAACACGTCGTGCAAGCACTGGAAGCAATAGTTCCGTAGAAACCCTCGACCGCAACACGCATCCAAAAAGTCCTCGCCGCTCGATTTGAGTGGCGAGGACTTTCAGCCAAGAATGCAAACCAGGTCAGTACGAATACTGCATCTCTTGCAACACGGCCAAGCTGACAACCCCAAGCAGGGCCAGAATAAGCAGTGCGATCCAGATGACTATCCCCACAATCCCCAAGATCAGGCCCCAGGTGGCCTTTGCCTTGTGCATCGGCTCGGAACTGGAGAGGCCCACGATACCCAGCACAATCGCGATCAGCGCAACGACGGGCTCGAGAAAGCAGGTACAGTAATTGAGATAGGGTATGCAGGTCATGAAACCCAGCACGACGGCGATGATCCCCAACACCAGGCTCGCGATAGCTACCCCGCCTCCCTGAGACGCGGGGGGAGGGCCATAGGGCGCACCATAAGGCGCGCCGTAGGGCGCACCAGGTGGCGCACCAGGCGGCGCACCAGGCGGCGCACCAGGTGGCACGCCAGGTGGCGCACCAGGTGGCGCACCATAGCCTGGCGGAGAGGGGTTTCCGGCATCCATATAAGCTCCACACTGAGGACAAAAACTGACACCAGGACCTGCTTCGGAACCACAGCTTGGACAGCGCATCGTACACCTCCTTGTCTAGTTCTGTGTCGAACAGCCACAACCCGGTAGAGATTATACTTCGCAACGGTACAAGCGTCAATCGGCACAGCAATGGATGGGGCGTCACGCCAGGGACGCGAGCCCCACAGCAGCCAGCAAGACGGCAGCGATCTTGATGGTGCGGATTGGGGTGCGCCCGGTCAGGCGAGCGCCACAATGGGGGCATGCTTCATATGGGCCGGTGTATTGACCGCAACTCGGGCAATGGCTCATCGCCGGTCTCCTCCGCAGGACTGCGTCGAAAGCCGGAGCATACTTTGCTCCAACTCGGCGAGTCTGTCCAATGTGCTTTGACATTCCGCAAAGTCCATACTATCATACGGCTGGTATTTCGGGGCAATACTGCGCACACAAACCCGGAGGAGGGTGGGAGGTGAAAAAGACACCCCGTTTGCTCGCTCTCATACCAGCGCTGGTCATCATCCTTCTGGCCCGCAGGTGGGAGTGCAACGGCGGCTTCAGCTACCATCCCAACGGCGAGGCGTGGTGGAGCGAGACGGACAGGGAAAGCACCCAAGGAGAGATATGAAAAGCTACAAGAAAGAACTCTGGTTTGACGTTCCCACGCGTCGGGCGTTTCTCAACATCACGCCTGACGTCGTCGAATGCCTGCGCGAGAGCGGCATCCAGGAAGGGCTATGCCTGGTGAACGCCATGCACATCACCGCTTCAGTCTATATCAACGATGACGAAAGTGGTCTCTTGCAAGACTATGACGATTGGTTGGAGGAACTGGCTCCTCACGAACCTATCAGCCGCTACCGTCACAATCGCACGGGCGAGGACAACGGCGACGCCCACCTCAAACGCCAGGTTATGGGGCGCGAGGTCGTCGTGGCGGTCACGGGCGGACGCTTGGACTTGGGCCCGTGGGAGCAGATCTTTTACGGCGAGTTCGACGGGCGGCGCAGGAAACGCGTTCTGGTCAAGATCATCGGCGAGTGAATCACGGCGGTCAAATGCCAGACTATCGCAACGCCTCGCAGGGTGAAAACGATCGCAGGGCGCATGCCCGCAACTGCCAAGGAGATCGAAACCGCCGCCCACTTGCGCCCAAAGACAGGTCGGGGTAGAATGAGCCGGGTTTATACCGCCCACCCCTCACAGCAACGAGGACCGACTACCAACAGGAGACTGCCCAATGAGGATCGTGCTTGACGCCATGGGGTCAGATAACTACCCGGTGCCCGACGTCGCCGGCGCGGTGATGGCGGCGCGGGAATGGGGCGACGAGATCGTCATCGTCGGACGCGAGGAGGCCATCCGGCAAGAGCTAGCCGAGCACGACACCAATGGCCTCAAGCTGGAGATCATCCACGCCTCCGAGGTCGTCGAGATGAACGACGAACCGGCGTGGGCCGCCCGGGAGAAGAGAGACTCCTCGATGCACGTGGGGATGAACCTGGTGCGCGACGGCAAGGCAGACGCCTACGTCACGGCCGGCAATACCGGCGGCGTACTGGCAGTCGCCACGCTCCATACCCTGCGGCGCATTCCAGGCGTGCAACGCCCGGCGATGGCGGGCATCTTCCCAATGCCTGCGGGCGAAGTCGTGGTGCTCGACGTGGGGGCAAACGCCGACTGCAAGCCCGAATACCTGCTCCAATTCGCCGTGATGGGCGCGATCTATGCGCACAACGTGCTCGAACGAAAAGAGCCCCGCGTGGCGCTTCTTTCGAACGGCGAAGAGCCCCACAAGGGAAGCACGCTGGTCAAAGAAGCCTACGACCTGCTGGAACGATCGAGCCTGAACTTTGTCGGCAACCTGGAGGCCAAGGAGGTCGTGACCAGCCAAGCCGACGTCGTCGTCGCGGACGGCTTCTCCGGCAATATCTTTATGAAAACCCTGGAAGCGACGGCCAAGATGCTCACTGCCCTCATCCGCGACGAAATCAGGGCAGGCCCTGTGACCTCGTTGGGCGGGCTGCTGGCGAGGCCCGCGTTCAAACGGGTCGGCAAGCAGCTCGATCCGGCGGAGGTTGGAGGGTTGCCGCTTCTGGGGGTAAACGGCGTCGTCATCAAGGCCCACGGGCGCTCCGACGCCCGCGCGATCAAGAACGCCATCAGGCAGGCGCGCAAGGCAGTACAAAGCGAGATCATAGCAGCCATCCGCGATGGATTGGCGAAGGAGTGATTGGACATTAGGGACCGCAAGCGTGTTGTCATCACCGGGATGGGGGCCATGACACCGTTGGCCCTGAACCTGGAAGAGACGTGGGAGGGGCTGCTGGCCGGGCGCTCCGGCATCGGCCCCATCACACAGATCGACGCCTCGCCGTTCCCCTCGCGCATCGCGGGCGAACTCAAGGGCTTTGAGCCGACCGACTACATCGACCGCAAGGAGGCCCGTCGCATGGCACGCTGCTCTCAGGTGGCCGTCGCGACGGCCCAGGAGGCGTTGGCCGATGCAGGTCTGGACGTGCCCCTATCCGATGGAGAGCGCGTCGGCACCCTGGTCGGAACGGCCGTGGGCGGCTTTGAGAACGCCATCGAGACTGCCGATACGTTTCGAGAAAAGGGGCTGGCTCGAGTCAACCCGTTCATCGGCATTTCGATGCTGGCGAACATGCCGTCTCATCATATCAGCCTATGGGCGGGGGCCAAGGGGCCGATCAATACAGTCGTCGCCGCCTGCGCCACAGGCACGCAGGCTGTGGGAGAGGCTGCAGAGTGCATCCGCCGGGGCGCAGCGGACGCGATGATCTGCGGGGGCGTAGAGGGGCTGATAAATTACGCCGTGATCGCCACCTTCTGCGCCATGCGCGGCCTTTCCACACGCAACGACGAGCCGGAGAAAGCCAGCCGCCCCTTCGACGCCGAGCGCGATGGATTCATCTACAGCGAGGGATGCGCCATCCTGGCGCTGGAGTCGCTGCAACACGCCCGAGCCCGGGGCGCACGCATCCGAGCCGAGGTATTGGGTTATGCTTCCTCAGCCGATGCTTTCCACATTGCGCAACCTCACCCGGAGGGAGCAGGGGCTTGCCGCGCCATGCGTCGGGCGCTGGAGTCCGCCGGTCTGTCGCCAACGGACGTGGACTATATCAACGCTCACGGCAGCAGCACGCCGATCAACGACGCGATTGAGACCAAGGCGATCAAGCAAGTGTTCGGCGAGCGCGCCTATCAGATCCCCATTAACTCGACCAAGTCGATGATCGGCCACGCGATGGGTGGCGCCGGAGCCATCGAAGCCGCGGTGTGCGCATTAACGGTCGAACGGGGCATCATCCACCCGACGATCAACTTGGAGCACCCGGACCCGGAGTGCGATCTGGATTACGTTCCGGAGGGGGCACGGCGCGTTGACGCACGCGTGGCCATCTCCAATTCCTTCGGGTTGGGCGGTCAGAATGCCTGTCTGATCATAGGACGCTTCGAGGAGTAGCGTATGCACATCATTGCCAACGAACGTCACATCCACGTGCGAAGACTGATCGGAAAGTTCACACCCCTTGCCGGATTGCTGGCATTGATGGCTGGACTGGTCGTCTCCTATACCATCCCGGAGCAATTCACAGTGACCATGGGGGCTATGGTACTGGGTATCATTCTCTCGCTTGTGGGAGGATTCTTCAATGATCGATACGCCGGACCGCTGGCGCACCACGACGCGCTCGCCGCGGCCCTCAAGGGATTGGACAATCACTATGTGCTGCTGGACTATGTCCTGCCGGTCTCGCACGTCCTCCTGGAACCCGGAGGTCTGACAGTCCTTCTGGTCAAAACACACGGGGGACAAGTGGCTTACGCAAAGGAAAATGGGCGGTGGAAGCATCGCCAGCGAGGCAAGGTGTTCCGCCAATTGGCAGGTCAAGAAAGCATAGGGGTCCCCGATGTCGAAGCAGAGCACCAGGCCAACAAGCTGGCCGCCTGGCTGGCCGATCGGCTGCCCGATACGGAAGTGCCCGTGCGAGCGGCTATCGCCTTCGTCAACCCCAACGTCGAGTTGGACGCCGCAGAGTCGCCGGTCCCTGCCTTCTACAGCAAAAAGATCAAGGCCTGGCTGCGTGGACCGGGCAAGCTTAGATCGCTGCCCGACACTGTGCACCGTCAGCTAGTTTCGACCTTGGGCATTGAGGCAGAATCACAATAGAGCCTGGCAGGAGTTCATCGGCTTGGCAACACGCCGGTTTATCTATCCCAAGCTGTCGCTGCTGATAGGTATTACCCTCTTAGCCGCCTTTTTCCGCCTGTACAAGATCGACAGCCTGCCTCCAAGCGCCGGCTACGACCAGGCGGAATATGGCCTAGACGCCTTGGCAATCTTGCAAGGGGAAAGGCCGATCTTCTTCCCCACCAATCTTGGCAGAGAGGCCCTGTTCAGTTATCTGGTGGCTCTCTCTTTCCCGGTGTCAAACGACTACCCTACGGCCATCTATGTGGTCTCCGCTGTCATAGGCATTCTCACCGTTCCTGCTATCTACCTTGTCGCCGATGAGATGTTCTCTACCGAGGAAGGCCCCATGGTGCGATGGGGCGGCCTCTTAGCCGCGCTTGCTGCCGCTATTTCCTACTGGCACTTGAGCTGGAGCCGGTTAGGGATGCGTGCCATCCTGGTGTCTCTGTTTGCAGCACTTATTATGTACTTCCTGTGGCAGGGGCTGCGTACCGGCAGGCGCTGGCTGTTTGCTGCCTGTGGTTTTTTCCTGGGTCTCAGCATGTACACCTACCAGTCTGCCCGGGCTTTTCCCGCCCTCGTCCTATTTGGCTCGGTGTGCGTTTGGCGGTCACGCAGATCGTTTTCTCGACGGGATCTGCTGAATCTGGCCCTCATTGTTGCGATTGCCCTGATCGTCTTTGCTCCATTGGGATATTACTTTCTCACCCATCCTGGCAGCTTCAGTCAGCGGGTCGAACAGACACTCGTGGTTGATTCTTCCCAAGCCCTGTCTGCCCAGGCGCGGGCGCTCTTTGACCAAACTGTGCGGGCATTGCTGGTCTTAAACGTGCGAGGTGACCGGGATCCGCGGGTGACTATCCCCGGCCGGCCGGCATTGAACCCTTTCCTCTCGTTGGCCTTTCTTCTCGGTGTTGGCGTCAGTCTGCTGCGGATCAGGAAGCCGCTCTACCCCATTTTGCTGGTCTGGTTAGTTTTCATGAGCGCGCCCGCCATGTTGGCTCAGTACGGAACTGTGACCAAACGAGCCCTTGGGGCGTTTCCGGCGGTGGCGATGCTCATCGTCGTCGGCCTGCTCGTGCCCTGTGAGGGCATCAGGTGTTGGGTTGTCCGACGGTTGCCGTCTTTATCGCGGATTTCGACGATCGCTCTGTCAGTTGCCGTTGGCACTGGCCTCGTCTATACCATGGCCGCGACGTACCGTGACTACTTTGTGACCTGGGCGCGGGATAGTAACTTGTTTATCCATTTCGAGGCTGGCCTGTCCGCGATAGGAGAGTACATTAGAGAGCTTCCGCCTGAGGAGCGCGTGTATGTCTCGCCTCCACCTCCTGACCATCCGAGCATTCTTCTTCTTTCTGACCAGCGGGAGGGCATCAGGGGATATAACGGTCGGGCTTGTATCGTCTTGCCTGCGCGTGCGGAGCACGGCGTCACGTACGTGGTTGTGCCCGGCGAGGACAAGAACAGTCTGAACCTATTGCCCTGGTATTTCCCTGAGGGCGATGTCGTGGGCGAAGGCCCACTGTATTACCACGAACCCTACTTCCTGGCTTTCCGCGTCCCTGCCGGCGCCGAGGTGCAGGTTGATCCCTCCCACCAGTTAGCAGTCAACTGGGACGACAAGATAAAGCTGCTGGGCTACGATCTCGACGCTTCTACTTACAAGGCAGGGGAGACGATTCACCTCACGCTATACTATCAGGCCCTCAGCGGGATGAACGTGAGTTACACCACTTTCGCACATCTCTGGGGCCAGCCCAACCCGGCCACTGGCGGGCCTATCTGGGGGCAGGATGACACCGAGCCATGTAGACGTGGTTACCCGACCTCATCCTGGGATGTGGGAGAGATCGTGGTGGATAATCTTGAAATACCCATCTCCGCTGAAGCGCCGTCGGGGGACTATAGTGTCGTCATAGGGTTCTATCAGTGGCCGTCGCTTGAGCGGCTGCCAGTGATGGACGCCGCCAGTCAAGACGTCGCCGAAAACGTTGTTACCTTGACCCAGGTGCATGTGAGCGGCCGCAAGTAGCCTTGCGGTTTGGCAAACGTGATAAGCCCCGGCACAACGAGTGCCGGGGCTTATCGTTCACTAGCCGCCCATCTCTTTCAGCTTGGCTTCCCACTTGGCATAGAGCTTGTTGTACGTCTCTTCGCTGATCTCCCCCGCGGCCAGCCGCATGTCCAGACTATCCAACGTCGCCTGGACGTCGGCGGCCGTCTTGGGAGTGGCGGGAGCAGCCGCTGCCGCTTGTTGCTGTCCAGCCTGCTGCATGCTCTGAGCCATCGTCTGCGCCATCGTCATTCCCATACCCAGGCCCGCGCCCAGTTGCGCACCCGTACCGGCGCCGCCACCGCCAGGCTGCTGCGCCGCATCCCGGATGCCGCGCGCGGTCTGGAACTGCAGGTAGGCGCTCATATCGCCGATCGCGCCCATCGAGGCAGCCTCGTCGATGGCCTTGGCCGTCTCCTCCGTCGGGCCGAGGTACTCGACGTAGACCGAGGTCAGCGTGACGCCACGGGCAGCAAACTCCTCGTCCGCCTTGGCTCGCACGCCCATCGTCAGCTCTTCCGCCATCCCAGCCAGCTCGATGACCGACTTGCCCATCTCGCCGATGAGATCGGTCAACTTGGTCAGGATCATGGAGCGGAAAAAGCCCTGGATGTCGGCTGTACGGTAAATACCCTGCGTGCCGACGATCTTGTTGACGAACACCTGCGGCTCTGTAATCTGCAGGGCGTAGGAGCCGCGCGCCTGTACGCGGGCCATGCGCAGAACGGGGTCCTTGATGGTGATAGGCGTCGGTGTGCCCCACTTCAGGTCGGTGAACTCGCGCAGGCTGACGAAGTAAACCTCAGCCTTGAAGGGTGTCTCGCCCGAGAACGCCTTGCCGATCAGATCGACCAGGTAGGGAACGTTGGCCGTCGCGACCGTGTGCGAGCCGGCGCCGAAAACGTCCAGTGCCCGGCCATCGCGGAAAAAGATCGCCGCCTGGCTTTCGCGCACGATCACCTGCGAGCCAATACGAAAGTCGCCTGACCCTCGCTCCGGGATACGGTGCACCATCTCAGTCCCGGCTTCATCGACAAACTCCACAATATCGAAAATTCGTGCCATTGTCGCTTACCTCCTCAGTCTACTGGGTGCCCACGATGACGTGTTCACGCTCATCAAAGGTACTGTTCGCCTCGCGGCAGATATCCTGGATAATGCGAACCGTCTCTTTGAGCGCCTCACCAGTGTCGATGGCCTCCCGCAGGCGATCGTTCGCCGCGTCCAGACGATCCACGTACTCGAACAACGCCGCGTCAAAGTTGTACATCTGCTCCAGCTCTGCCTGGTTGATCTTGACGGCGTCGAACAGCCCGGAATAGCCATAGCTGGCCAGACGGACGCGGTCGATGAAGGTTTGTAGTTGCGTCACGGCGCTGCCGACGTCGTCCACGAGATCGATCTTTCCGGCTTCGATCAACGCCTTCTGCGCCACGTCGAGCCGTTTGCGCTGGCCAACCAACTTCTCGGCCAGAGTCTGGCGCATCAACTGATCCGCCTTGCGCCGCTCCTGCCGCTCCTGGTAGCCCTTCCAGCCGGGGATGATGCTCCCCAGCTTCTCGACGAGATTGCGGCTGTCCTTTACCTTTTCGTAGATGTCCCCCATTTGCAGTCCTCCTTACCTAAACATTGGTTGACCTTTTGGTCACTTCCAACACCTACCCCATATACGCAACACCGCGTGCCCGGTTTCACGTCCTTTCACCACGACGCAGTTATTATAGTGTAATTCTCACGAAAAGGGAAACGGCTCTGTCGATTTACGGCCCGGAATATAGAGCGAGCGGCAGGTGCACGCGGTACACTTCCGGCACGACCATCAGCGTCACCGGGATCATCTGCGGCGTATCCAACGTATCTGGCGGCGCGGCGCTGATCGTGATAGCCCCTGCAAAGGCGCCCAACGGATAGCCGGTACTATCGACCGTCACCGCCAGCGGTGTCCCTTGGGAGCCGGTGGTGGCCTCCAGCATAGGCACCACCGGCATTCCCTGCACCGCTTCTGCCGTCCACGTCAGCACCCCGCCCCCTGCATTCTGCGGCCAGAGCGTGACCGTCTTCACACCGGGTTCGTCCACGTCGGCAAGGAAGACGAGATTGTTGGGTCTGACGGCCAGGCGCGGCTGTGATGGCTCGACTGTCAACGTCACCGTCACCGCCTGTGGAACGTCCAACACGTCGGTCGTCACGCTGGTCACCGTAACGGTCCCCGTGAACACGCCTGCGCCGTACCCCGCACTGTCCACCGTGATCGTCAGCGGCGATCCCTGGACACCGGTAGTGACGGGCAGCGTGGGCGTCAGCGACATCCCGGCGTCCACCGACGCCGTCCAGGTAAGTACCTGATAGCCCGCGTTCAGGGGGGTCACCACGCCCTCAAAGACCTGCGGCTCTGCCTCCTCGGCTTGAAAGCTCAGAAGCGTGGGGGTGACGACCAAGCGCGGGCCAAAGTGCCCGGGCCGTTTCTCCATCACCGCCAGCGAGTCGTAGGCCGGCGCAGGAGCCCCCAGGTCGGTGCCGTTATTCTTGCGCACGGAGAAATAGCGCGATGGTTCGCACAACCAGTTGTAGTTGTACCAGTCCAGATTCCACACGATCAGGGCGCCCATCCAGGGCCAGTGTTCGTCGGCGTATTGGAAGGCCCGCGTGAAAAAGTCAGCCTGGTTCGCCTCGGACATATCCATCCAGCCAAAGTTGTTCTCGTACTCCGCGACGAGGTGACACCAACCAGCAGGGTCAGGATCGTAGCTGGGGTCGCGCAGCCAACTGAACTCTGTGGCCCAGATCTGCGTGTCTCCCAACCCGTGATCCTCCAGGATGCCGTACATCACCTCAGCGCCGCGAAAGGCAAAGCCATTGGACACGCTGTAGGGATCGGTCTCCGGCGAGTAGGCAAAACCGTAGGGGTGATAGCCGAACGCATCGAGATAGTCGCCTGCACCCAGGAGAAGCATCTGGCGAGCATACTCGCGCTCGTCCATCGCCGAGCAGTTGTTGCCGCTCCAGCCGTTGCACGTGCCCTGGATGCGACCCACCGGCGCCAGCCCTGCGCTGGCGACGATGGCAGCAGGGTCAACCTCCTTGATGGTCTCGTAGGCCACCTGCAGCATCTGGACGTAGAGGGCAGGGTCGGGAGGCACGTGCGGGTCCACGTCCTTGTTCACCCACTGGGCAAAGTTGGGTTCATTGCAGATCTCGTAGGCCTCGACCAACCCCTTGCCGGCAGTCGCAATGGCCCTAACGTCGTTTCGCCAGGCATGCAGGTCGCCGGACCTGCCATAGCAATCGATGAGGAAAAGGACTTGGTAGGGATAGCGCGTGGTGGGAAGAGAGTCGTACTCCTCCCACAGCTTGAGCCATTCGAAGCCCAGGGGGGCGAAAAGGGACTCGACGTGCTGCTGGAAGCGCACGTTTATGCCGTAGCCCAGATGGGGAGAAAGGGAGGGATCGGCAACCTGCCCCAGCGAAGGTCGCGTACTTCCCAATCCGCTGGCAGCAACGACCAACACCACAGCCGCTGCGCACACCCAAACTCGCCAGTTCCTCATCGCCCGTTCACTATCTGCGGTGCGGAGAAGGGTTACAGATGCATTCTACCGCTGGCTATAGATGCGGACGAAATGGGCAATGGAGCGATCGTAGGTGCGCTCAGCTTCTGGGGGAAAGAGGCAACCTGGCAATTCACCCATCCGCCAGTGATACTGGAGACACTCACAACACTTGCCCTTGTGCGAGCAAGGCTCGTAGGTACACGTGCACCGAGCCAGGTTCTTTTCTACTTTGCACTCCATACCCCACCACCTCCATCACAGAGATGGTCTCAAGTATAGCACAGGGCATTCAAGAACAAAAGGCTACCGCCGTGGGTAGCCATTTGTGCTAAGCGGGATAGAATCTTCTAGCCCATCTTCTCTTTGACATAGTCCACGGCCTGGCCAACCGTCTTGATCTGCTGGGCCTCCTCGTCCGAGATCGTCCCGTCAAACTCTTCCTCGATCGCCATGATCAGTTCCACAAGATCGAGGGAATCCGCTTCCAAATCCTCACGGAAACGAGCCTCCGGCGTGACTTTGCCCGGATCCACCCCCAACAGATCGACGACAAGCCCTTTGATGCGCTCAAACGTGTCTGACATCGAATCTACCTCCCTTTTGTTCCCTATTCTAAACGATGGCAATATTCTACTCAGGGACGGTGTTTTGTCAAACCGCGCGCTGGCAAGTTGACAACCATCCCCACTGCGGTATCATGTAACCCGTCGTAAAAAACACTGCCCAGGGGTTCTGGTTACGAAGGAGCGCATGCATCAACGCAAGTCCGATCACATTCGCATCAACCTGGAGGAGGATGTCAGTTTCCAGAACGTGTCCACCGGTTTCGAGCGCTACCGCCTTGTCCACTGTGCGCTACCGGGTTTCGACCTGGACGATGTAGACACTGCCACGACGCTATTGACCAAACGCCTGGCGGCTCCCCTCCTCATCTCGTCGATGACAGGCGGCACGCCGGAAGCCCGCGTCATCAACCAGCGCCTGGCAGAGGCAGCACAGGCCGCCGGGATCGGAATAGGGGTGGGATCGCAGCGCGCCGCCATCGAGGATCCCCCCCTCGCAGATACCTACCGAGTGCGGCACCTCGCCCCCGACGTGCTCCTGATGGCCAACCTGGGCGCGATCCAACTGAACTACAGCTATGGCCTCGACGAATGCCGCCGCGCCGTGGAAATGATCGAAGCGGACGCCCTCATTCTGCACCTCAACGCGCTTCAGGAAGCGCTCCAACCCGAGGGAGAAATTCGTTTCAGCGGACTGCTCTCCAAGATCGAGGCTATCTGCCGGGATCTGGAAGTGCCTGTGATTGTCAAAGAGGTGGGCTGGGGCATCTCGGAACAGGTGGCGCGCCAGTTGGCAGATGCAGGTGTGGCGGCCATCGATGTGGCAGGAGCCGGAGGCATCTCGTGGAGCCAGGTGGAGATGCACCGCGCGACGACCGAGCGCCAGCGTCGGGTGGCCGCGGCCTTCGCCGATTGGGGCATTCCCACCGCCGAGAGCCTGCTGATGGCCCGCCGAGGCGCGCCGGACTTGCCCATCATCGCCAGCGGGGGCATCCGCGATGGCATCCAGATCGCCAAGGCCATCGCACTGGGCGCAGCCGCGTGTGGCATCGCCGGTGACTTTTTGCGCGCGGCCAGCGAATCGACCGACGCCGTGGTCGATCTCGTCGCCGTGCTCGTGACCCAGTTGCGCGTGGCGATGTTCGCTGCCGGCACTCGTGACATACCGGCCCTCCAGCGCGTTCCCATTGCATCCACCCTGTAGCCGCACCGATCACGACGGGCTTTGACGCTGTAAAGACACAAGAAGGAGAAGGAGACCGGGCTGTGACCAAGAGAACGGCCGTAGACGACGTACCGTTTGAAAAACGGGTGCTGTTGCTGCCACACTGCCTGCGCCCCAGCGAGGCTTGCCCTGGTAAGATGACCAAGCAAGGACTAGACTGCACGGGATGTTCTCTAACCGACTGCGCCATCCATCAATTGCGAGCTGCCGCCGATGAGGTTGGCTACGATGGCGTGTGTGTGGCACCCGGGGGACGGCTCGCAGTGCATTTTCTCGCCAAACGACAGCCGGCCGGCGTGGTCGCTATCGCCTGCGACAAGGAGCTTGAGGAGGGGTTGGAAGCTATCGCCCAGATGGAGTGGAAAGCCGGCCGGCCGGTGGTCGTCACGTTTCCGCTATCGCAGGACGGCTGCGTGGATACCGTTGTGGACGTCAAGACCGCCAAAGAGATCATTGTCAGCCACAACGGACATCTGGCAGAGTGACAACCCGTCAGCAGAACAGTCAACAGTGAACGCCCAACTTTCACCTTCCAACCAGTCGTCCCTTCAGGCCTTTTTCCGTCGCTACCTGCCTCCCCTTGAGGCAGAAATGCAGGCCATCACCCAGACCGCGGATCCCCGCCTGGCCGACTTTTTCGACATGATACGCTACCACCTGGGATGGACCGATGCCCAATTCAACCCCTGCCAGGCAAGGACTGGCAAGCGCGTGCGACCGGTGCTCTGCCTGCTGGCCTGCGAGGCCTGCGGTGGCGACTGGGAGCAAGCGCTGCCCGCCGGGGCAGCCATCGAGCTGATGCACAACTTTACCCTGATCCACGACGACATCGAGGACCGGGACGAAACCCGCCGGGGCCGCCCGGCCGTGTGGACGCTGTGGGGAGACGCCCACGCGATCAACGCCGGCGACGCGCTCTTCGCACTGTCCAACTTGTCCCTGCTGCTGCTGGTCGAGCGCGGCGTGCCTGCGGCCACGGTAGTAGCCGCCGGCTGCCTCTCCAACGTCACCCAGTTGGCTCTGACCGGCGGCCAGTACCTCGACATCGGATTCGAGAACCGTGACGATGTCTCCGTCGAGGATTACCTGGCGATGATCGAGGGCAAAACCGCTGCGCTGGTCGCCTGTTCGTGCCAGATGGGCGCCCTCATTGCCGATGCGCCCGATGCTCAATGCGAGAGCCTGCGGGAATTCGGTCGCCACCTGGGGCTGACGTTCCAGATGCGCGACGACATCCTGGGCATCTGGGGGGACCCGGCCCTCACCGGCAAGACCGCTGGCGCCGACATCGCACGGCGCAAGAAATCACTGCCCATCCTCCACGGCATGGAGAGAAGTGAGGAACTCGGTGCATTGCTGAGGCAAGACGTCCTCGGGGAATCCGACGTGCGCCGCGCGACGGAGATACTGGAGGGATCGGGCAGCCGCGAACATGCCGAACAGCTCGCTCATCAGCACCACATGCAGGCACTGGCCGCACTGGAGGAGGCGGATCTGGAGGGATCGGCAGCCCAGGCGCTCCACGAGCTGGCGCAGATGCTCTTGACCCGTGACAAGTGACGTATCGCGTCCCCAGAGCCTACCCCACCCCATCCCAGCAGTACGTGCAGACCTTTTCCTTCGGCAGCGCGATCGCCTCGATCATGTCCGGCAGAGTCTGGTACTTGAGCGTGGTGAGGTGCAGGCGGTTCCGGATCCGATCGACCATGGCGCAGTGTTTTTCAGAGGACGGAACGGCGTATTCTTCCAGAGGAGCATCCTCGCATCCCTCGATCTCGCGGATGGCGCGCCGCCCTGCCAGGTCCAGATCAGAACGCGACCGGGAAAAGTTCAGGAAACGACAGCCATAGATCAGCGGCGGGCACGCCGGCCTCATATGCACCTCCTTGGCCCCATAGTCGTACAACAACTGGATGGTCTCCTGCAACTGGGTGCCCCGGACGATGGAATCCTCGCAGAACAGCAACCGCTTTCCCTGGATCAGCTCGCTGATGGGGATCAGCTTCATCCGCGCCACCAGATCGCGGACATCCTGTTCCTGCGGCATAAAGCTGCGCGGCCAAGTGGGCGTGTACTTGACGAACGGGCGCGAGTAAGGAATCTTGGCCTCGTTGGCGTAGCCGATGGCGTGAGCGATGCCGGAATCGGGGACGCCGGCGACCAGATCGACCTGCACGTCGTCGTTGCGGGCCAGGGCCGCGCCGCTGCGGTAGCGCATCACCTCGACGTTCACCCCCTCGTAGCTGGAAGACGGGTAGCCGTAGTAGACCCACAGGAACGCACAAATGCGCAGTGTATCCCTGGGGGCGGCCCGCTGCGCCACCCCATCTGGCGTCAGGAGCACGATCTCACCCGGACCAAGCTGGCGCTCGAAGCGATACCCCAGATTGGGGAGCGCGCACGTCTCCATGGACGCGCAGTATCCATCATCCCTCCCACCGACGGCCAGCGGTGTCCGGCCGAGGCGATCTCGGGCAGCATACAGCCCGTCGGGGGTCAAAAGCAGCATCGTGCACGACCCATCGATGGCCTCCTGCGCCCGGCGGATACCGTCCTCAAACGTCGTCCCTTGAGCTACCAGCATAGCGACCAACTCGGTCGGGCTGACCTCCCCACCGCTCATCTCTGTAAAGTGCACGGCATGGCCATCCAGGGCCTCGTCAGCCAACTGCCGGCCGTTGTTGATCCGCCCGACCGTGCTGACAGCATAGTCGCCCAGGTGGGAACGGATGATGAGAGGCTGGCTGTCAGTGTCACTGATGCAGCCGATCCCCAGGCACCCGCTCATCCCCTGGATATCGTCTTCGAACCGCGAACGGAATGGGGCGTTCTCGATGCTGTGGATGACACGCGTAAAGCCCCTGCTGCCCCACACCGCTATGCCGCCACGGCGGGTGCCCAGGTGCGAGTGATAGTCTGTGCCATAGAACAGATCCTGAACGCAATCCTCTTTCGAGACAACGCCGAAAAGCCCTCCCACGAGCTCCTCCTTTACCTTGACTCAAACGCCCTCTTGCCGCTCCCATCCACAACCGGTACGGGATAATCCCCGCTAAAACACGCCATGCAGTGCCCCTCTACCCTGGTACCGACGACCTCCCACAACCCCTCCAGAGAAAGATAGCCCAGCGAGTCTGCGCCAATGTGCTGCGCGATCTCCTCCACGCTCATACGGGCGGCGATCAGCTCCTCCTGAGTTGCCATATCGACACCCATGAAGCACGGATGGCGGATCGGCGGCGAGGCCACCCGCATGTGCACCTCAGCGGCCCCGGCCTGACGCACCAGAGCAACGATAGGTCCGCTCGTATTGCCCCTCACGATGGAATCATCCACCATGACGATACGCTTGCCGCGCAGATCGGGCAGCGGATTGAACTTGAGCGCCACGCCCAGGCGGCGCAACCGGTCGTCGGGCTGGATGAAGGTGCGCCCAATATAGCGGTTCTTGATCAGCCCCTCGCCGAACGGTATGCCCGATGCGTTGGAGTAGCCGATGGCGTGGGCCGTGGCCGAGTCGGGCACGCCAAAGACCATGTCGGCATCGACAGGGTGTTCCCTGGATAGCAACTCGCCGAGGAGGCGGCGTACCCGGTGCACACAGCGTCCCTCCAGGAGCGAATCGGGGCGGGCAAAATAGATGTACTCGAAGACACACAGGGACGGCCTCTCCGCTGCCTCCACCCCTTGCCAGGTGGTCAGGCCGCTCTCGTCCAGGCGCACGATCTCCCCCGGCTCGATCTCGCGCACGATCTCCGCCCCGATGGTGGCCAACGCGCACGTTTCGGACGCCACCACCCAGCCCTCATCGCCCAGCCGCCCCAGGCAAAGTGGGCGAAAGCTCCAGGGGTCGCGGACGGCGTAGACCGCGTCCCGCGTCAGGGTGGTCAGGGTGTAGGCGCCCCTGGCCTTCTGCATAAAAGCGGCGATACGCTCGTGCCACGCGCCCCCTGGCGCGCCGGCCAGCATCTGCGTGATCACCTCGCTATCGGAGGACGAGACCAGGCCAACGCCCCGATCCAGCAAGTCCCGGCGCAGCTCGGGCGCATTGGTCAGGTTGCCGTTGTGCGCGATCCCCAGCGGGCCGAGCGCCGTCTCGATCAGGTAGGGTTGGGCATTGCGCAGGTATGAAGAGCCGGTGGTCGAATACCGCGTGTGGCCGATAGACAGATAACCCTGCAGGTGGCGCAGGTTTTCCTCGTTAAAGACCTGGGAGACCAGCCCCATGCCCTTGTGAACGTGGGCGACCACGCCATCCGAAGTGGCGATGCCGGCGCTCTCCTGACCCCGATGCTGCAGTGCATAGAGGGCAAAGAAAGCCAAGCGCGCCACGTCCGCGTCTCGGGAATAGATACCGCAAACGCCACAGGCCTCCCGTGGCTTACCTGGTCGATACATCGGTCCCTGCTTGCATTCCGGCATCGGCGTCGAGCAGCCGCTGGCGTTGCTCTTCCTGCGCCTCCCCGATCTTTTCACACAGACCGGGTTCCGACAGGCCCAGCATCTTGGCCGCCAACAATGCCGCGTTCTTCGGCTCCAGCACCACCGCCGGCGCGACGCCAGATGGCATCCGCAACGACGAGTATACGTCGTTGCCCGCGAACGCATCCGAGTACGGCGGGCAGGCAATGACGGGCGCGCTCACCTGGGCGTCCACGAGACCGCTCAAGGCATTGCTGCGCCCCGCCACGGTGATATAGACCTTGGGCTGCGGATCGGCCTCGTACGTCTCCAGCATCTCCAAGACATAACACGGCACCTTGTGGGCCGAAGCCACGCGCATCTCCCAGGGAACGCCAAGCTCGTCCAGCGCCTGGGCGATTTTCCGGCCGAACTCGGCATCGCTGGGCGATCCCATGATGATGACGACCAACATTCACACCCCCTTTTGTGCAAGCATTGCGCAGATATCCAGATCGGTCTTGCCAATTTCGTACACAAAGACCCTATCGCGCTGGTCAACGTCGGCGAATATCCAATTCGCGACCGAGAAATGGTGAGAAACCACTCTGGCCCCAGGCCGTAGCTCGTCTCTCAGTTTGCGGGCAAGTCGCTGGTTCGTCGATGGCCAGAGGTACAGCGTGACCACGTCCGCGTCCGATAGATCAAAGTCGAACATATTACCCCAACGGACGCGCGCCCTGCCGCGCAAGCCCCGAAGCGCAATTAACATATTGGCGAGCAGGCAGCGGAGCGGATCGATCTCGACCCCCACCGCCTGCGCCCCGAACGAGCGCGCCGCGGCAATCACGATGCGCCCATCCCCAGCTCCCAGATCGACCACCGTCTGGCCCGGTTTCAGGTCGGCCATGCGCAGCATCTTTCCCACGACGCGCCGAGAGGTCCCCACCCACGGAGCGCCCCACAGCAACGGAAGATAGACCCAGGCGATTCCCAAGAGGGAGAAACCGAATACGATCTGGATGATCAGGGGCCAGCGACTAATGACAAGATCGACCACGGCAAATCACGCTATAGGAACACCTTCAGGATAACGGCGATGCGCGGCTCGGCGGGATATGCGCCCGGCTCGAACGCCCGGCCCGTGAGCTTTTCGTACAAGGCGATATAACGCTCGCTGACCTGGGCGATCAGATCGGCGGTGGGCTCCGGCGGCTCGCCATCGCCGCGATAGCCGTGATCGGCGTACCACAGCCGCAGGAACTCTTTGTCGAAATTCTCCGGCTCCTCGCCGCTGGACATGCGCTCTTCATAGCTTTCCGCCAGCCAGAAGCGGCTGCTATCGGGCGTGTGCACCTCGTCGATGATCATCACCGTTCCATCCCGACCACGCCCGAACTCGTACTTGGTATCGACCAGGATCAGCCCACCCCGGCGCGCGATCTCTTGCCCGCGTCTGAAAACGGCCAGCGCGGCGCTCTGCACCTGTCCCCACGTGTCCGCATCCAGCAGTCCCCGTTCGACCACCTCGGCGCACGTGACACGCTCGTCGTGCTCGCCCTCGCGCCCCTTGGTCGTCGGGGTGATGATGGGTTCCGGCAGCGGTTGGTTCTTGACCATCCCATCGGGAAAGTCGTAGCCGTAGATATGGCGTTCGCCCAGCGAATAGCGGTACCACAGCGCCGTCTTGGTCACGCCGGTGATGTAGCCACGCA
>DAOUDX010000277.1:0-11297 GCA_034430835.1 Anaerolineae bacterium | reverse complement strand
TCAACTCCTGTATGTATGGCTGAGTAGTTACGGGAAAAGATGTTCAATGGGGCGAAGGGCGACGAATTGCCTGATTGTCAGGGGGTATGTGATTGGTAAGGTACTGGGGGGATAAGTTTATTACGGCCTACAGAGCTTGCGCTCTTGCTGCCCGCAGTTCCGGCGGCGCGGAGCGCCGATGGAACTGCTTCGGGTTTCCAGGCTCCGCCTGGAAACCCGCCTAGTAAGCCGGTTCCACTGTAATCGTGATGGTGCTGGATTGCCACTCGCCGCTCTTGTGCTGCACCCTCAACTCGTAGACGGTCGTGGAGGTCGGGCACTCCACGCGCGCCCCGGAACCCGTCACCGGCTCGTCCTGATAGTAGACGCCTTGCACGTTTTCGACCAGCCAGGAGAGGGTGACGCACTGGCCGTTCTTGATCACGTACCGATCGGCTACAAAGCTGACGCTTGGCGGGAGAGTGGGAGCTACGACGACGATCTGCACAAAGACCCGGTCGCCAAAGCGCACACCATCTGGCCCCTCCATCCGCCAGACGCCCCTGTAGGTACCGGGGATCGTGGGGGCCTGCATCGGCACGTTGATGTCGGCCGTGCTGCCCACGGCGGTCCTGGGTACAGGGACGCCATCAGGGGCTCCCATCCGATCGCCCTCGACAAAGACGAGGCGGGTACCATCGGGCCAGGGAACAGAGCCGGTGGAGCGGATGCGCCACACCTTGACGAAACTCTCCCCCGGCCGAACCTCGGCGCCGTCGAGCACAGTCACGTCGGCAACGAACTTGGCGTCTGGCCCGCGAGGTGTGGGCGTCACCGTCGGCACAACGGTGGGAACCTCTGGCAAAGGGGTATCGGTCAGCGCCGGCCCGGCCGGCGGCGTGTCGGTGGGCTGTGGCGAAGGCGGCGCGACGGTGATAACCTGGGGTGTAGGCAGCCAGGAACAGGTGCCGCACAGAAACATCACCCCAAGCCCTCCGAGCAACAGCAGGGTTTGTACCACCAGGCTCCACGATCTCATCCCGCTCATAGCGCTCCTTTCAACTCCAGTTTGCCAGGACAACGGCCAGTCCTCGCCCCACCCCTGCGGTATTATAGCATGGTTCGCCGCAAACGGGCGAATTGACACGTTGCCCTCAGTCGAGTATACTGCGGGCAGTAATGAGGGAGGGAAAGCCGATGGAAAAACCCTCAAGCAAGCGCTCCATTCACCCCTGGACCGCGTTCTGCATCACAGCACTGCTTGCCGCGCTTCTGCTGGCAGCGCTGTGCCTGCTCGCTACCTCATCCGGCGCGCAAGGCTCCCAGGCCGCAGACACACTCACCCCCATCACCTACGCCACCGTCATCACGCCCGGCCAGCCGATGGTGATGGGCGACACGGACGTGATCCTGGAGTTCGCGCCGGGGGCCAGCGGGATGGTCACCGTGACACTGGTGCCCACCGCGCCCGTTCCCCCACCTCCGGGCGGTGCCATCTCGCTGACGTGGGACATCACCACCACCGCCACGTCGTACGAGGTCACGGCCACGTTCATTTACAGCCGCGCCGCGAGAGACGCGGATATCGCCCTGGTACTCGACGATTCCGGATCGATGGAGTACGACACATTGTGCTACGGCTGCTGGGAACCACAGGGGGCCAGTGGCTGCACCGAGGACGGCGGCTGTATCTACCCGCTGCCGTGGGGCCAGGATCCATCCAATCCGCCCGCCGCGCCGGACCACTGTAGCACGGGCAATACCTACAGCAACTACAGTGGCGGCGGGATGACGTACACACACACCGACGAGTATTACCGCGCCACGTCGGGCGATCAGGACTATTACATCGTGATCGAGGCCGAGGAATACTCCTCCTACAACACGCTGGCAGACTACCACGACTGGGCCTACGTCCCCTACCACTCCTACTGGGTCATCCAGCGCAACGACGGCACTGGCGCGATTGGGCGGGACGCGCGCGGCGGCTACGTCTCCCATCACCCTTTTGCCGACTACCAGGGCGTCCAAGGTGGGTTCGGCGTTTCGTGCCAATGGAACGCAATAACCGATCCTTTGGGCCCATACTGCCGGTACAACCTGCCGGGCGGCCCCTTCCCGGCCCCCAGGGTCGATTACGAGTTCCAGGTGCCGGCCTCGGGCACCTACTACGTGTGGCTGCGAGGCCAGGGTGGGCCCGCCACGTGGGGTGGAAGCGCCCTCAACCACGTCTTCTGGGGGCTGGACGGTTCCGTCCTAGGGCAAAAGGATGGCTTCCCTCAAGGCGCATACTACGACGGCGCTGCTGCAGGCCTTTGGGGGTGGCAGCGGCTCAGCAAGGGGGAAGGCGTCAGCGAGGGAGATACCCTCTCGCTGACAGCAGGGATCGACTACACCCTGAACCTGTGGGCCGGCGGAGCGGGCTTTGACGTCGATCGGATCGTCATCACCACAGATGACAACAGCGTTCTGCCAAGCGGTATGCAGGTCGTCCCGCAGGCCAACAACGCCCGCACCGACTGGGCCTGCGAGCCGTGCGACCCGCGCTTCGGTGGGTATCCCGGCGGGGAGCATCTCGCCGGCGACTGGTGGCTCCCCGACTGCCACGTGGGCCTGGACCCAGACCAGCGCCAGGACCCTATCTACGGAGGCGAGCAATCTATCCGGGCCATGCTGGGCGCGGCGATGGATTTCGCGTCTGAGCTTGACGTTCACCACGACCAGATCGGTTACGTGAGCTACGACACCAACGCGAGCACTCGGAACGAACTGGAATGCATCCGGCGGCTGGGGCCGGAAAACTGCACCTCGGACATTATCAGTACAACCGTGATCGCCGAGCTGAACGGGACGGCGGCTGGCGGCGCCACAAATGTCGCCGGCGGGATGATGGAAGGCATCGCCGTGTTGAGCACGGGAGGCGGTCACTTTGGGCGGCCGGGAGCCGCCCACACCATGATACTGCTCGCCGATGGCGAAGCCAATCAACGACCCGACGACTTTTGCGACGATGAGGATCTGTGGCCGGACAACACCGGAAACGATGACATCGACCGCGCCAAGGACTGCGTGATCTACTATGCCCTGGAGGCCCGCGACAATGGCATCGTGATCCACACCATCAGCCTGGGGTACACGGCAGATCTCGCGATCATGCAGGAAGTGGCAGAGATCACCGGCGGCGAGCACCGCTGGGCGCCCAACCCCAAGTCCCTGGATTACGTCTTCCATGGGTTATTGGCGAGCCCTCGATTCCGCCGGCCCTCCGTCGCGGTCGAGGCGATCTACCACCGCGCGTCGCCCACGGACCGTTGGATACAGCATCCCTTGACCCTGACAAAGAGGGGGCTGGCAGGCGAAGAGCCTGCCTCCTGGATCATCACCGGGACGCACATCACCGCGCTTTCTCAGTGGACGCTGGGGCCGGCGGGGCCGTTTGCCCCCGATAGTATCACCGTAACTGGTGTACCGTTGTCCGCGTTCAGCAGTGAGCCGGGGACGCCGTCGGCGGAGCAGGGCTACACGGTATCGGGCAGCAACCTGACCGAAGACATTGTGATTACGGCTCCGGCTGATTTTGAGCTCTCGACGACCAGCGGGAGCGGCTTTACATCCTCCCTGACGCTGACTCAGTCGGGTGGCTCAGTGGCGACGACCCCGATCTACGTGCGCTTCAATCGCGCCACGGCAGGGTCGTCCAGCGGCGACATCACCCATGTCAGTAGCGGGGCCACTACCCAGAATGTGGCGGTCAGTGGGACTGCTACCATCGGTTGGATCGCTTACAACGACTGCGTGTGGATTTCTGGCCAGACTTCGACCAACATTACCACCTACGAGTGCTATACCAACAACACATCAGGGTTGCTGAGAAACTACGCCGACGGTTCGAGTATACCAGTCACCGTAACGGCTACCACGTCTGGCACTGTGGAGGTACAAGACACAGAGTCCTATTGGGGAGCGGAGACGGACGTGGGCACGGATGCCTACACCACCTTCCATGGTTTCGCCAATATGGTAGGAGGCATGAGAATAACCGCGAGTTCGGGTTCTTATGTGGATGTGACCTTCACCGGTCTTGATCCAGACAGAACCTACACCTTCGCCACCACCGCCAACCGAGCCGATTCCGACTACGCAGACCGTGTCACGAGATTCACCCTTTCGGGCGCAGATGCAGCCACCAATGCCAGCACTTTGGGTGTGACCGTCCATAGCAACCTTTCCGTGTCATTCTGTACCGGGTATAACACCGAGCACGGCTATGTAGCGCGCTGGATGGGCATCCAGCCCGGATCGAATGGGGACTTCACAGTGCGTTTTGAAGTGGATAGCGGTGATTATGCCTATGGCCCTGCCGTGTTCATGCTGCAAGAAGAAGAGGTCCCCATTTCATCGCTATCCCCAAGTTCTATGATGGTTGACACTCCTTACGCCGAGCAAGTCTTTACGCTCACCCTCGCCAACAATGGCGTTGCCACCGATACCTTTGACTTGACCTATGTGGCTACCGATACCAGCAGCCTTCCACCCGGAGACCCAGCGCAGTACGAGTGGGTCGTGATCATGCCAACGACCGCTGTGACCGTGCCTGCCGGTATGAGCACCACGCTGCGTGTGACAGTGGAGATCCCGAACCTGGAGGTGAAATGGGTGACCCACGCCCTTACCATCACTGCCACCTCACGCAACCATCCCGCCCAGGTCCTCACCAGCACGCTGACCACGTTCACCGGCGGTCATTGGGATGCGGTGGATGGGCGCTGGGAAGGCTGCCGGTTTGACTTTGGGAGCACAGGGATGGTGATCTTTGATGACATGTTCAGCGTGTACGATCATTTGGGGTACGATGAGCCGCGCTACGACTTTGGTCACACAGGGCTGGTGATCTTTGACGACATGTTCAGCGTGTACGACCATTTAGGAGAGAATTGCGAGCCGCCTGCGTCAATCGGTCGCGCGCCGGATACCGCACCCGCCCTCGCTCGCTGGCAGGGAGAGGGTGCCTCCTTGGTCTATTCAGTAGCGCAGTCCACTGTAGGTTTGGAAGCGTATGCTTTGATCGAAAGAGAGGAAGAGTATGGCTAGAGTGAAGCGCCTTCTCATCTGCGGTGTGGTATCCGCCGCTTTGTGGCTGCTGCTCTTGGCAGGTTTGGCTTGGGCCGACCCTGCCAATGCGAGACTGGACGTGACGCCCAACACGGCGGCGGCAGCCGTCGGCGAGCGTATTACTGTCACCGTTGAGTTGGTGACGATGGATACGGCAGAAGCGTTCAGATCGTGGAACGTGCGCCTGCGCTACAACACGACTACCCTCGAAGTGGCGGATCACACAATCTACTCGGGCTTCTGGAGTGGGTGCTCACCTTGGCCGGTGTTTAACGAGAATCCGAATGACCTGTACTTTGGGGAAGCGTGCTTCGGGGGAAACTCGGGAGACAATGATCCGTTTCTACTGGCGACGATAGTCTTCACAGTGACCGGTGATGGCTACAGCGACTTTGTGGTGGTGACGACGGACATCAATAACGACACCACCTTCGTACGGCCTGATGGCAGCCATTGGCAGCCTGGGGTGATCAACACCTCGCAAGCCACCTTGCCTGTCACCGTCGCCTCCATCGCTGCCCATACTGGCACGCGGGTGTGGGTGATACTCCTGGCCGTTGGACTGGTGGTGGGTATGCCGTTGGGCGTATGGACGAGGAGAGTCTACGGACGCCGCCGTTCTGGACCCGATCCTTAAGCACGCTGTAAAACGCTAGCGCGTTCGGCAGCCACATCGACTTGTGCATCGTCTGTCTCCACCGAGCTTTCTCAGTGGACGCTGGGGCCTGCCGGGCCGTTTGCCCCCGATAGCATCATGCCGGAGGCAGATCCGACTGCGCTGCTCGCCGATAACGCCTCCACCGCCGTCATCACCGCAACCGTCGGCACGTCGGTGGGAGCCTCTGCCAAGGGGGTATCGGTCGGCGCCGGCCCGGCCGGCGGCGTATCGGTGGGCTGTGGCGAAGGCGGCGCGACGGTGATAACCTGAGGCGTCGGCAGCCAGGAACAGGGGCCGCAGAGAAACAGCACACCCAACCCTCCGAGCAACAGCAAGGTTTGCACCACCAGACTCCACGATCTCATGCCGCTCATAGCGCTCCTTTCGATTCCAGCTTGGCAGGACAACACAGTCCACGCCCCACCTCTGCGATACTATCGCATGGTTCGCCGCAAACGGGCGAATTGACACGTTGCCCTCAGTCGAGTATACTGCGGGCAGTAATGAGGGAGGGAGAGCCGATGGAAAAACCCTCAAGCAACCGCTCCATTCATCCCTGGACCGCACTCTGCGCCACAGCGCTGCTCGCCGGTCTCCTGCTGGCAGCGCTGTGCCTGCTCGCCACCTCCTCCGGTGCACAGGGCTCCCCGGCCGCAGGCGCTGTGGCCGCAGACGCGCTCACCCCCATCACCTACGCCACCGTCATCACTCCCGGCCAGCCGATGGTCATGGGCGATACGGACGTGATCCTGGAGTTCGTGCCGGGGGCCAGCGGGATGGTCACCGTGACGCTGGTGCCCACCGCGCCCGTTCCCCCGCCTCCGGGCGGCGCCATCTCGCTGACGTGGGACATCACCACCACCGCCACGTCGTACGAGGTCACGGCCACGTTCATTTACAGCCGCGCCGCGAGAGACGCGGATATCGCCCTGGTGCTCGACGATTCCGGCTCGATGGAGTATGACACACTATGCTACGGCTGCTGGGAGCCACAAGGGGCCAGTGGCTGCACCGAGGACGGCGGCTGCATCTACCCGCTGCCGTGGGGCCAGGATCCATCCAATCCGCCCGTCGCGCCGGACCATTGCAGAACGGGCAATACCTACGGCGACTACAGTGGTGGCGGGATGACGTACACACACAGGGACGAGTATTATCGCGCCACGTCGGGCAGCCAGCACTATTACATCGTGATCGAGGCCGAGGAATACTCCTCCTACAGCGAGCTGGCGGACTATCACGACTGGGCCTACGCCCCCTACCGCTCCTACTGGGTCATCCAGCGGAATCCATACAATGACTACTATGGGCAAGCTGTAGGTACGATGGGCCGGGACGCGCGCGGCGGCTACGTCTCCCATCACCCTTTCGCCGACTACCAGTACACCACCGCCTTTGGTGTCTCGTGCGAGTGGAGCGCCGTGAACAGCCCGGGGGCAAACTGCCGGAATAGCCTGCCGGGCGGCGGACCTTACCCCGCCCCGAGGGTTGATTACGAATTCCAGGTGCCAGCCACAGGCACCTACTACGTGTGGCTGCGGGGTCAGGGCGGGCCCAGCTCGTGGGGTGGAAGCGCCCTCAACCACGTCTTCTGGGGACTGAATGGGGCCGTCCTGGGGCAAGAGGACGGTTTCCCCACAGGCGCGGACTATGATGGCGCTCGTTCAACCAGTTGGAGCTGGCGGCGGCTCAGCAAGGGAGAGTATGGGAGCGGGGGAGACACCCTCTCGCTGACAGCGGGTACCGACTACACCCTGAACCTGTGGGCCGGCGGAGCGGGCTTTGACGTCGATCGGATCGTCATCACCACAGATGACAGCAGCACTCTGCCAAGCGGCATGCAGGTCGTCTCGCAGGCCAACAACGCCCGCACCGCCTGGTCCTGCGACCCATGCGATCCGCGCTTCGGCGGGTATCCCGGTGGGGAGCACCTCGCCGACGACTGGTGGCTGCCCGACTGCCACGTGGGCAGTCACCCAAACCAGCGCCAGGACCCCATCTACGGAGGCGAGCAGCCCATTCGGGACACGCTAGGCGCGACGATGAATTTCGCGTCTGAGCTTGACGTTCAGCGCGATCAGATCGGCTACGTGAGCTACGATACCAACGCAAGCATTCGGAACGAACTGGAATGCTTGCAGCGGCTGGGGCCGGGAAACTGCACCCCGGACATCATCAGTGCGACCGTGATCGCCGAGCTGAACGGGACGACGGCTGGCGGCGCTACAAACGTCGCCGGGGGGATCCTGAGGGGCATTGAGGTGTTGAGCATAGGAGGCAATCACTTCGGGCGGCCGCGGGCGGCCCACATCATGGTGCTGATGACCGATGGCGAGGCCAACGTGTTCCCCAACGGCTATTGCTACGCTCAGGACCTGTGGCCCCACAACACCGGCGACAGCACTGTTGACCGCGCCAAGGACTGCGTGATCTATTACGCCAACGAGGCCCGCGACAACGGCATCGTCATCGACACTATCAGCCTGGGGTACGCAGCAGATCTCGAGATCATGCCGGAAGTGGCAGACATTACCGGTGGCACCCATCGCTGGGCGCCCAATCCCGCAGCGCTGGATGCCATCTTCGACGAGATCTCGGCAAGCCTTCGGTCTGGCCGGCCTTCCGTCGCGGTCGAGGCGATCTACCATCGCGCATCGCCCTCGGACAGCTGGATGCAGCACCCCCTGGCCCTCACGGAGGGGAACACCGCCACCCGGACCATCACCGGGACGCACATCACCGCGCTGTCCCAGTGGACGCTGGGGCCTGCAGGGCCGTTTGCCCCCGATACTATCGCACTAGAGGCAGTGCCCACCGCGCTGCCCGCCGACGGCGCCTCCACCGCCGTCATCACCGCGACCGTCAGCGACGTCTACGGCCAGGCTGTGCAGGATAGTACCGTAATCACGTTCGCCACGTCCCTGGGCGCTGTCGCGCCCATCACCGGCGCCACCTCCGGCGGCATCGTCACGGCGACGCTTACGAGCAGCCTATCCCCCGGCCGCGCGATAGTCATGGCCACGGCCGGAGATCGAACAGCGACCACCATGGTATGCATCGGCCACTGCTACTACCTTCCCCTGATCTGGCGCGACGGCTTTGAGTGAAGAACTCATACGCTGTCGACCGAAAGACCTGGCCGCACACACCTTGACCGGTCTTAAGCCCTCAGACATCTCGATTACTCAGCCGGTGCAACTCACTTTCCCGTGCTTCATTGCGTAGGGGGTACGATTATCGCCGGATTGTAAAGGTACGACTTTACGGGACTTACGCTTTACGCATTGCGCATCATCGTCAACAACCTCACTCCCCCTCGCCGCTTGATCTGCCGGAACGTCGCCCCCTGCCCTACCGACCGCAGCACCCGCTCGGGGTCGGTGACCTGAGTACCGCCAACCGCGCTCACACCTGCGCCGAAAAGCACTGGCGAAAGCGGGGCGCTCGGTCCCAGGAGGAGCACAAACGCATCGGGGCGGCACAAGCGCATCAGAGCGTCGAACGTATGATTGATGAGCGAGGTGCCGGTGAGTGCCACCACGTCTGCCCGGGGCAATACCTCAGCCGCCCTGTCAGCCGAAAGGTCGTCGGGATGAGGATGCAGCTCCAACACCCAGCACTCGGCCGCTGCCTGCCGCACCTGCTCCACAAAGGGGAAATGCCCCACAATGGCCACCCGCCACTCCGTTCCATGCTCCAGGATCACGTCTTCGGCGTTGGCCTCGCTGCAAGAATTCTCGTCCACGCTCAACAGCGCGTTGAAGGCTGCCATACCCACGCTGGCCTCCAGCAGGCTGGACGAACGCAGCCATCCGGCCAGCTCCCGCCCGCTGCACTCCAGGAGGCGTCCGGCCTGGGGGACTGGCGGGCCATCCGGATGAACGGCCGGTCGCAGCGTCGAGGCCAGACCGCAGTGCGGCGGGTTGGTCTCCAGCACCACCGCCGTCCAAAAGGCACCGACCAACACGTGGGAGACCGGCGCATCGCCCTGCAAGCTCTCCAGCAGCGTCTCAATGGTATGCATCTTCACTCTCTTTCATATGGAGATGATACGCCTTCAGCAAGCAGTCGATCATCTTGCGGGTTTCATCCAGATCCTCCGCCCACCCAGGCAGCACCTCATCTCCTTGCCTCGTGATGCGACAGATCCGGCGCGCCGGCCCCTGGCTCTGCTCCTCGTCCCATTCGCTGCCGCATCGCCGTCATTCCGAACGTAGTGAGGAATCTCGCGCATGCAGCACCGAGACCCCTAGCCCCGCTGAGTGGCGAAAGTCGGTTCTACTGAGACTACACATAGCCATGACAACGCTTCGAACGCGGCGCTCAAATAGCCGATCAGGACCAGCGGATTGTCTAACTGGAGCAAAAAAAGCGTACCAGGGGGTTCTTGCCGCGTTCCGGAACAAGCGCGTTAGGGCCCAAATGGTGACGACGATGCTGCACGCGAAAAACGTCCAATTCTCTCTGCGGATCGCTTTCCAGCAGCTCCAGCACTTCAAAGGACGGCAAATGATGCCAGTGTGCCCCCACTAACGTTTGTGTCGTGGGACCGCTCGTTGTGCAGGACTCACTTCCGGCGGCGGGCACGTGTGCGCTTCTGCACAAAGACACCCAGAACACCTAACGCCATCGCGCCGAACACTAATCGCATCACCCAGTTCTGTACGTTGGCGCCGATCAGGATGCCGTGCACCGTCGCTAGCCAGAACGCCAGGTAGTTGAGGTAATGCAGCAACCGCCAGTTCTTGCCAACCGCCCCACGCAAGACGGCCACCAGCGCACCAATACCCAGCAGATACCAGGCCGGCCGTCCGCCGAGGGCGAAGAATCCGTACCACGAATCCACGGTAGGAATGAAAACCCTCAAACTGAGCGCCTGCCAAGCAACCGCCAGTGGGTGGATGGTCGCCAATATCAGGCCGGCAACTGAGAGAGTATGGTGCACCTTGAGGAATGGCCGGCCGAACCATCGGACCATCTGGCGCAGGTAGGCCGAGGTGACGATGGCCCCGAAAACGCAGAAATACCCCATCAGCGCGGCGATGCGGATCACCCAATAAATCGGCGGGGCGCCCGGCTGCAAGAATTGGAGAAAAACCGCCACCATCGCGACGACGAGTACAAAGACGCCAAGATATGCAACCCTGCCTTTCTCCATATCGCCCTCCTGAAACAATATACCCCCAATCCCCGCGCCCGTTCCACTGCTATGATAGCACAGCCTGCATATCCACACAAGAGGCATCAATTCGACCACTTGACAAGCATTGCTAAGTGTGTATAATTGCTATTGAGAATCATTTGCAACAATGGAAAGGAAAATGTGGCTCGCTCGATTTGTGCTGTGGGGTGCTCTTGGCCAACGTCGCGCAGGCGACCGCAGAGGAGCGGTGGGACGTCGGCGCTCGGTTTCAGGCCGAGTACGAGAAATACAGAAAGAGAACGAGGATGCTTGGCCCAGTATGGTTCTGGTTGACGCTGATAGGGATTTTGCTCGCCTTGGCGGGAGTTCCGTACCTGCTGCGGCCATGAGGAGCTCTGCGTTGCG
>DAOUDX010000276.1:0-5565 GCA_034430835.1 Anaerolineae bacterium | reverse complement strand
GGTGATGAGCAGCATCACGATCAGCTCGGCGTAGGCGATGACGATCACGGGAATCAGCTTGCCCACGATCAGCTCGATCAGCCGGATCGGCGCCACCATCAACTGCTCCAGTGTGCCCCGCTCCCGCTCCCGCACCACACAGATGGCCGTGATCGCCAAGACGACCAAAGACATCATCGCCCCCAGGAGGGCAGGAATGTAAAAGTTCTCGCGGCGCAGCTCCTGGTTATACCAGATGCGCGTTTCGGCATCGACGGGCGCCGCCAGCCCACCAAAAGCCTGCGCTGTGAAATGGCCCACCACCCCTTCGGCGTAGGCGGCGGCGTAACTGGCCACGGCGGTGTTGCTGCCGTCGATGATGGCCGCGATGGTGACACCGCCATCGGCGCGCTCGAATCCCTGCGGGATGATGAAAGCCGCGCTGACCTTTCCCTCGTCCAGCAACCGTTCTGCCTGCGCGCTCGTCTCCGGCAGCGCCACCACCTCAAAACTGCGCGCCTGGTGGATGGCCTGAATCAAGCGGCGACTGGCCGCGCTCTTGTCTCCGTCGACCACGGCGGCGGGCAGGTCGTTGATCCCTCCGGCGGTGGCATAGCCCAGCACGAACATCTCCAGAACCGGTAGGATGAGGATGAAGGACACGACCCCGGCGTGCCGCCACAGCTCCAGGATTTCCTTCCGCGCGATTTGGATGATGCGGTAAAGCGTCTCCATCGCTCCCTACCCCAGCTTTTTCCGAAAGCGCACGTAGGCCAATACACTTGTCAAAGCCCCCATCACCAAAAGCGCCAGTGCGTTGGGCCACAGCACCTCCCAGCCGACGCCTTTGAGGAAAATCCCCCGCGCGATAGCAGTGAAATGGGTCGCCGGCAGCGAGGCCGACAGCCACTGCAACCACAGCGGCATGCTCGCCACCGGGAAAAAAATATTGGAAAGGTACGTCGGCGCGATGCCGAACAGCTCAAACGTGATGATCGCCGCCCCGTGTTGAGAGCGCGAGAACTGGGCGATCAAGACCCCGCTGCTGGCTGTGGCAAAGATGTAGACGCATCCCAACACCACAAACAGACCCAACCCACCCCGCAACGGCACGTCAAAGGTAAAGCGGGCGATGGCGGTAAAGATGCCGATATCGAGCAAGCCGACGAGCACATACGGGAACACGCGCCCCAGCAGGAGGGGCCAACGCCCCAGCGGCGTGCTGACCACTACCTCAAAGCTGCCCCGCTCCCGCTCACGGGCGAAAGCCGCCGACGCCCCCACGGCGGGCACGATCAGGACAATGCCCATCAGACCCGGCACCACGCCGATCACCGTCTTCAGGTCGGCGTTGTACCACACGCGCGGACGAAACCCAAAAACGCCGCCGAGCACAATGCCCCGCCGTTCCACCGCCTGCGTCATCGTCTGCTGTGATATGCTGCTGGCCACAGACGAGACGCGACTTTCTGCCATCACAGCCACACCCGGCTCGCTGCCGTCGATGAGCACCTGCACCCGCGCCACATCGCCCCGTTCGATACACCGGCTGTAATCGCCCGGGATAACGACGACCACCCTGGCCGAGCCATCCTGCAAGCACCCCTCCGCCTCCTCACGCTGGGCTGCCATCTCCAGGTCAAAGAACCGGTCGTTGGCCAATGCCTGCACGAATTGACGGCTGTGCTGTCCCGCGTCGAGATTCACCACCAGCGTTCGTACGTCTTCGATGTCGGTGGAGAGCGTATAGGCCAGTGTCACCAGCGTGCTCACCCCCCCCACCGTCAGCAGCAACAGGTACACCTTGTCGCGCAGGATCTGGGTGATCTCGTTGCGAACGATTGCCAGAAAGGCCCTCACGGTGCATCACCCTTTTCAGCCAGCAAACCATCGAAGACAAGCCGCTGAGTCTTCTCGATCACCTGCTCCGGCTGCATCAGATCTCTATCGATGATCGAGGCCAACACGATCGCGCCATCCACGATGACAAGCGGCAGGGCCGAGAGCGTCTGCACGTCGATGGGCTTGAACTCGCCGTTGGCAATGCCTTCCTCGATGATAGCCGCGCACGATTGCTGCATCGCCTCAAAGAGATGGCGGAAGCTTGCAGCGGCCTTGGGATTGTGCAGGGCGTAGGCCCAGAATTCGACCAGCACCGGCAGCAACTCCACATCGGCCTGCAAGAAAGCCGTCGCCAGGCGAGTCATCGCCCACATCTTGTCGGTAGCGCTCAAAGGCACGTCAGGCAAGCCACCGACTGTATCTGCCAGTCGTTCCGCCCAGGTAGAAAGTAACGCCAAGAACAGATCGTCCTTGCTGCGAAAGTAGTGATACAGCGTGCCCTGGCTCACCCCGATCGCTTGGGCGATATCCGACATCTTGGCAGCGTGAAACCCCCGTTCGGCAAAGATTTGCCGCGCCGCTTCCAGGATCTGCGCCCGCCGCTCGCGGCGGATTTGCTCGTTCTGTTCCCTGGTACGAGGAGACATATGATCTCCCTTTTGATTGACCGATGAGTCAATCAAAACCATACCATAGAACAGGCACCTGCACAATAGTACGCGGGTCACAGAACGTATGCGCTTGTAAGAGATCAGAGATTGCTTGTCACCAATCTGCCACGTCCAGGCTTGTCCCCGCCATCGTCTCGCTTACTCCAGCCGTTTGCGGAAGCGTGTTGCGGCAAAGGCCATGATGACGATGCCAAAGACGAGCAATGCCGCCACTTGTCCGGCCAGCACTTCCAACCCCACCCCTTTGACGATAATGCCTCGCATAATGATGATCATGTAGCGCAGCGGTATTATGTAGCTGACTGCCTGAAGGAAGTCAGGCATCGCCTCCAAGGGGAAGAGATAGCCTGCCAAGAAAATAGAAGGAAGAAGGGTAAAAAAGACCAGAAGCATCGCCTCCTGCTGCGTATTGGACACGCTGGAAACAAATATACCGACACCCAGCGACGTCATCAAGAAAACTGCGGAGAGAATCAACAGCAGGGCAAGGCTCCCGTTGATCGGCACACCGAACCAAAAGACGGCAATCGCCAGCACCTCCAAGACGTTGAAGAAGGCGACAGCGACGTAAGGAATTACCTTCCCCACCACCAACTCGACGGAGCGAATCGGCGTGACCATCAGTTGCTCGACCGTCCCCGTCTCCCGCTCCCGCACGATAGAGAGCGCAGTCAGCAGCGTGGTGAGAAAATACAGGATCACGGCCATCATGCCAGGGATCATGAAATTAGCGCTCTTCATCTCCGGGTTGTACCAGACCCGCGAGCGAACCTCCACGGCCATCATGTCCTCGGGCGAGATCCCCAGCCGCTTCTCGACGATACGCGCGCTCTGCGCCTGCCCCACCGATTGAGCAGAGGATAGCACCGCGTTGGCGATCGTGGGATCGGAGCCGTCGACGACGAAAGCCACGCTCGCCGTCTCGCCGGCGACCACGTCGGCCCCGTAGCCAGCAGGGATGATCAGCCCAGCCCGAATCGTTCCTTGATCGACCATGCGCGCCAATTCCTCCTCGCTATCGACGTAGAACTCGATATCAAAATAGTTTGAAGCCTTGTAGGCTTCCACCAGCTCCCGACTTTCAGGCGTTCGATCGGCGTCCACGACCGCTGTGAGCAAGTGCTTGATATCAGTAGTGGCCGCGTAACCCAGGAGGAAAAGCTGCACCACCGGAATGAGGAACATCACCGCCAGCGTGCGCCGGTCGCGCACGATGTGGAATAACTCCTTGCGGGCAACGGTCAGCGTGCGCACGATCGACATCCCTATTCACCTCCGCTCGCCTTGAGTCCATCGAAGATGATAGTGGCCAACAGTTCGGGCAAAGCCTCCCATCTCGCCACGACCGTCTCGTCGCCCAAGATACGCAAGACGAGGAGGCCGATGAACATCGCCTGCACAACGCGCGTGGTCAGCGTCGTATCGACCGGGCGGATGTGCCCCAGTTCAATCCGCGTACGGACATACTGCTCCAACAGCGCCGCGATACGGAGCACGAACCGCTGATAATAATGCTCGCGCAGGTCAGCATTGACCATCACCTCCGGCAGAATCGCTTGCAGCGTTTCTTGTGCCTCCACCAAGTGCTCGACGCGGCGGCGGAACATGGCGATGAAAAAGTCCCGCACGTCGCCCTGCAATGCCTCCGTCAGCTCGTCGCCCAGCGTCTCTAGCTCGGCCAAGCGGGCCATCATGCCAATCAGCAGATCGTCCTTGCTGTCAAAGTAGTTGTAGATGGTGCCCTCGGCTATCCCTGCCCTTCTGGCGATATCCTTGGTGGTCGCACGATGGAAACCCTTCTCGGCGAACACCGCAGCCGCAGAGTCAAGGATCTGGTTGCGTCGTGCCTCGATCAGTTGCTGGCGGATGGGATCTTGAACAGGAGTCATGGCCTCCTCCCACCTGGAAAACAGCTTGCTAGTATGAGCCAACACTCAATAGAATGAGTGTACACTCATCACATTATACACACCAAATGGAAGCAGTCAAGGGACAAAAAAACCGCGCCTCCAATGAGACGCGGTTGAGGAAGTTGAACAAACTGTCTAGAGCTCTGGATAGAAACAGATGCCGACGGTGCCCGGTCCGACATGCGCGCCAATGGCGGGGCTCACCGTCGTGCGGTACACGACGGGCATGCCAAACCGCTCCTTCACCATTTCAGCGACAGCGTAGCCCTCGGTGGGAGTATCCACATCCAGCACAGCCACCTCCGCCATCCGCTTTCCAGCCAGGCGCTCTTCAGCGACGTCCAACATCCGCGCGACGGCCTTGCGCTTGGTGCGCACCTGGGCCAGAGCCTCGATGCGCCCGTCCTCCAGATCCAGCAAGGGCTTTATGTTCAGGGCGGTTCCCAGCAGCCGCTTGGCGCCGCCAATGCGCCCACCTCGATGCAAGTATTCGAGCGTGTCCACGGCAAACATCAGGTTCATCCCGCCCCCCACTTTCTCGGCGGCAGCAACGACCTCGTCGATGGACCTGCCCGCGGCCGCCGCCCGCGCCGCTGCCAGCACAGCGAATCCAAGTCCCATTGAGGTCGAAAGCGAGTCCACCACCCGGATATCCGTTTCCGGCAATTCCGCTTTGGCCACCAGGGCACTGGCGACGGTGCCGCTGAGCTTGGAGGAAATGAGCACACTGATGATCGCGTCATATCCCTCTCCCGCTTGCCGGAAGAACTCGACAAACTCTCCGGCTGAGGGCTGGGAAGTCGTAGGGAAGACTTTGGACTCTGGCAGGCGACGGTAGAACGTGGGAGGGTCAATGTCCACGCCATCCCGGAAACGCTCATCGCCCCAGATGAGCCATAGGGGAATCATCGGGATATCAAAGTCGCCCAGGGCCTCTTTAGGAATGTAAGCTGTGCTGTCCGTCACTACTGCAATTCTATCACTCATCATGACCTCCTTTGTCTGGTATTTGCCACTCAGGTGGCTTTGAGGGTAATGTTTCTCAACAGTTGAGATAAATGGCGAAAGGGCCATCTGGACGCCCCGCGGGGCATCCGAAACACAGTTCAAACTGGCTCAAGATGCTCTTGTCCCCCACGCCGCAAGAAACGCGAGTCTTGAGC
>DAOUDX010000275.1:0-4679 GCA_034430835.1 Anaerolineae bacterium | reverse complement strand
CGTGATGAGGGTCGAGAAACCCGATTCGGACTCAAAACGGGCATTGTAGCCGCGCTTTCCAAGCGCGCGAAGGCGCAGCGCGGATAGGAATCCGCGCCTACATCGGCGACCACGGCTAAATGTGGAGCTACCCACGCAAAGGCGAAGCCGCTACAGTCTCTTTGCGTCCTGGCGGCTTTGCGTGAACTTGTTCCGGCTCGGCCGGGTTAGGTCGTTCTTCAACGATCTCGGCGTCTCATACTCATAGGAGGAGAAGCATGACAGCATTGGAATCGTTGGCAGCAGAGATCGCACAGTGCACCAGATGTCTTCTCCACCGAGGACGGACGAAGGCAGTTCCCGGCGAAGGGCCGGAGAACGCTGACGTCATGTTCATCGGCGAGGCGCCGGGCTTTCACGAAGACCAGCAGGGCCTGCCATTCGTCGGCGCGGCTGGCCAGTTCCTGGAGGAACTGCTGGCTAGCATCGGCATGACACGCCAGGATGTCTACATCGCCAACGTCATCAAGTGCCGCCCACCTGGGAACCGCGACCCGTTGCCGGAGGAGATCGAGGCCTGCCAGCCTTTCCTCGATCGCCAGATCGAGTTGATCCAGCCCAAGATGATCGTGACGTTGGGGCGCTTCTCTATGGCACGCGCTTTCCCCAAGGCGCGCATCTCCCACATCCACGGCCAGCCGCGCAAGATCGGCGACATCGTGTACTACCCCATGTACCACCCAGCGGCGGCGCTGCACCAACCCAGCCTGCGCCGCACCATCGAAGAGGATATGCAGCGCATCCCCCAACTGCTCGAGCAGGCCGCGCAGATGGCTGAGACCGAGCTGCCCGCCGAGGCAGAACAGCTGCGGCTTTTCTAGAGCGGCGGCCCAGAGGTTGAACGGCAAGTGATCGAGTTCATCATCAAACTCATCTCAATCGTCATGCTCACTTTCGCGCTGGCGCTGGTCGTGCTTGGCGTCATCACCATGTGGCTGGAGCGGGGACAGCGACGCTTGCTGGGGGTCGGGTTGACCGCGGTCGGAGTGATCGTGGGGGTCGGCTACGGCATCCTGGGAAGCCGAGTCGCGGAGGCACTCTTCGGCAGCTTGATCGTGCGCGTAGACCTGCCTGAACTGATAGCGACGGCCTTCATCTACACAGCAGGGGTGCTCCTGGGCGCAGGAATAGCCGTGGGGCTTTTCCTGTGGGCCACCGGCCGATTCCGCTATCAGGTCAGTCAGGCGACTATTGCCCTGGTGATAGCCGGTGTGGCGGTGGCTCTGATCGCGACCTGTATTGCCGTCGCCCTCAGTGTGTCGTGACCAGCGACGAGAAGGGCCTTGCTCACGTCACCAGGGGCACGTCCCATGCGGTGACGTGCCCCCTCGTATGACAACAATCGATAGTTCAAGCAGGGCGCCTGTGCAGCAGAGCCGGGCGCTTTTTTCTAGCGTACCAGAGCAACATCAACGCCGCCATCCCCAGAAGCAGCCACTCCTCTGGCTCCGGTACGGCTGTCACCCCGAAGAGATTTTCCCCTTCCGTCTCCCCCACGTCCTCGTGCTCGCGCTCGAAGCGATCGCCGTTTGCTTCGAGTTCGTCCAGCCTTTGCTCCTGCTGCGAAGTGACGAGCACGATCATCGAGGAGTAGGGCGTGACGACGCTGTGCTCCGCCGCAATGGCGTGCAGGTAGTCGAGAGTATCCAATTGATCCAGCGCGGCGCGCTGGCGGTACATCTCGGCCAGAATGAGTCGTCGGGCGGCAAAGGCGCCAAAGCCGTCATCAGAAGGACCGACTGCTTCCGCATCCCTGGTCGGGATGACCTGCCACACGTAGCCATCGACCACGTCGTATGACAGGACACCTTTGCCGGCCTCAAGTGAGACTGAGAGGCGAGCCAGCGCCTCCTCTACACTGCCGGTCACTCCGCCACCACTGGCTTGGATCGCCGCCAGCGTCGCGTCGTCGTAGCCCAGCGGAAAGCCGCCACCAAGGTGAACCATCCACACAGGCGCGTCTGGGATCGGGACCTCGATCCCGTCACTGCCCAATCCGTAGCCGGTGCCATCGGTGAGGATGAAAACCCCATCATAGTCCTCCCCGGCGTAGAGCTGATCGAACTGCACCAGTAGCTCGGCTGCGTTTTGCCCACCGTAGTACAGGATGCCTCCAGAAGCAACGTCGGACAGCTCGGCCCGCGATGGCCCTTCGCCGCGATAGACCGACGCGGTGAGGTAAACGTCCACATCCACCCCCGCCAGCCCGGACAACTGCGCCAGCCCCTCCTGCACGCTGCGCTCGTGCGCCGCCATGCTGCGGGAGCGATCCAGAACCACCGCCAGGCGCAGGTCGTCGGGCAGCGCGGGCAGGTCATTCGGTGACGCTGGGCGCGCCACCACCGTCTCGCCGCCCGGAAAGTCGACGCGATGGGCCACGGGCTTCACAGGCGACGTGGCCGGCACAGACGCCGGCAGCCAGTCTTCTCCGTCTACCCATTCGCCGCCGATCAGCCGCACAGATGCATGATCCCAGTAAACGTTGCGCTTCTCGGCCAGGCGCGGCAGCGGCCACGCAGCGCCATCAGCAAGGACGCGGTACGTCAGCCACATGTGCATCTCGGACCCATCCTCGACGGTCGTGTGGGTGGTCGTCTCGTCCCAGCGCATGACTTGCGGCTCGATGGGGAACACCCGCAGCCGGTACTGGCGCGGCCCGATCTGCTCGACCAGGGCCGGGTCCATATTGTATCGCACCTCGTTCCGATAGAGCGCCTGCGCCGCGCCGCGCGGCGAGACCCGGTAGGTGAAACGCTCGCTGCGATCGGGGCTGTTCCCAAGCCACACGCCGGTGACGACGGCAGACTCGGGTAGACTGAAGTAGTAGACCACCTCCTGCCGCTGGCCGGTCTGGTTCTGATAGACCTCGTACAACTCGATCTCGGCCCAGTCGCCATGTTCGGCAACGGTGACCTCCTGGCGCACGAGGTGAATCTCCCGATCGTCCACAGCCTGCCAGGCGGCCTGCGCCTGGGCAAGCAACCAGGTCGAACGCGCCGCGCGCACGATCGTCTCGCGCTCGCCGTCGATGATCGGCTCGTCGAAGAAAGCCTCGTACAGCTCGGCGGCCCTCGCCGGTTCCTCGCGGAACACACGGTTGTCCCACCACCAGTCGCCTGTGGTGGGGAACTGATCGACCGGCTCGTAGAGCACCGGGCGCGCGACGACCTCGTACATCTGCTGAACGGGGGCAGCTTGCTCCGGAGATAGGTCGAACGCCATCACGAACAGATCTCTCACGTGATACACCTCGCCCACGGCGCTGATGTATCGGGCGGGCGCGAGATAGGCGTTGAGCAGGCCAGCCCGAATCGCCTCCTGCTGCTTCAAGAGCGCACGGGCCTCTTCCGAGGTAGCCGGCAGGGTCTCCAACAGCGCGAAAGCCCGGTGCTGCGGTTGCCTCCCGGCCAGCACGACCGACACGATACACACCACCAGCGTGGCCGTCACGAGCGCCGCCGTGCGTAGGCGGCTGCTGCGTGCAGCGAATCCGCGCACGCCGCGCCACCACGCCCGGACGTAGAGCACCGGCACAGTGACTGGCATCACGACGAGCAGCGTGGCCGTGTAAGCAGACAGGATCAGCCCAAGAGCTCCGAAAAGCACCCACCACACCCCCATCTCGCCGAGATCCCTGAAGGTGTATCCGATGCCGTAGTGCAGCATATCGCGGATACTCCTCCACACGATCACGGGGATCGGCACGGCATAGAAAGCGATCCATAGCCCAGCATACAGCCCGATGGCCAGCAAGAGCGTCAATCCCACCACGCGCACGTGTCCAAGCAAGGGCCTGCGCTCGTCGATGCGCCGATCGAGGATCTGCCACAGAAAGGCCGTCAAGCCCAGGGCTGCGACCATCAACAATAGGGTCACAATCGGCGTCGCCTCGCGCACCGCAAAGAATCGAATGGCCACGAGAAGCATCAGCGGCCCCTCGATCCCGTAACCGAACGCCAGGAGCCGCCCCGGAGACCGGCGCAGGACAGCGATCCCGAAAATCACTCCCGCCAGCGGGATGACGACCAGGATCACGGCATAGACCAGAAACGACGCCGGGATCGTGCTCGTGCGGACCGCGTTGACCATCTCCGGCAGCAGCGCGGGGGCAAAGCCCAGGGCCATGAAGGCCAGGAAGATGACGTTCCACGACCAGAACAACGCATAAGCAAATATGCTCAAGACCTTTCGAACAGCCAAATTCTGTTGGTTCATCGTACATCAACCTCCTCATGCAGAGTCTTAATCCAGAAACCAGATCATGAACAAAGGTCCCCGGTGAGACATAAGAATGAACGTACCAAAACTGAGCGCAACTCCAATCATCCCTACCAACCGGCTACTTCGCCGCAGCCGTTCCCAACTGCGCAGCAATGTCATGGTCGATACGACGGTCAACAAACCACCGACCCATGGCCCCCCGCATGCCGTATAGGCAGCCCAGATGAGAAAACCGCGATCATTTGGATTCCCCTCCGTGCCATCGGCGCAGCCACCTCCTCCCCCAGGTACGTCTGGCGGGGCATAACAAAAAGGATGCAGATAGGCAGGATCGTAAAGCCCGCTCTCGATCTCCTCGGCAGGCAACTTGTCGAGGCCGTTCATATAGAACGGGCGTGTAACAAAAACCACGTACATCA
>DAOUDX010000274.1:0-21677 GCA_034430835.1 Anaerolineae bacterium | reverse complement strand
CTTGCGGCTGCCCTGAGCCGCTCACGCTCGGTGGATCTCACTGCTGCCCGCGCCCGGCTTGATGCATTGTTGGGAGAGCAGACGCCGGAGGAGTTGATTGAGAAGCGCAAGGAGGCATCACGTGACCGTCGCGATGCGGAGGAGGCTTTAGAATCCCCGGAAATGCGACAGGCTGCCGAGGTGACGCCCCTTGAGTACGAGGATCTCAAGCAAGCTATCGAACGCCTGGAGAAAGAACTGGATGCAAAGAAGCAAGAGCGGATTAGATGCCAGACAAAGTGCGAGGTGGCGAATTACTCCTTCGAAGACGTTCACTGCCTGGGGGAGCAAAGGGCCGCAGCGAAGCAATCTCTGGCCCATCTGGAAGAATGGTTAGCTATCTATGAACTGGCATACGAGGTAATTGAGCAGGCCAAAGAGCAGACAATGCGCTCGGCCCGTGACGAGTTGGAGCCTATAATAAGCGGCTATCTCAGCGACATCACGCAAGGGCGCTATGACAGAGTGGAAGCCGATGATGACTTGAACCTGCGGGTATTCAGTCAGGAAAAGGGAGATTGGATTACGCCAGATAGCAACGAGTTGAGCCGGGGCACCGTGGACCAACTCTACCTGGCAGCACGGCTGGCCCTGCTCGACCTCCTCTATCGCGACGCCAAGCCGCCTTTGCTGCTGGACGATCCCTTTGTGAAGTTCGATCCAGATAGACGCAAGCAAGCGATGGCCTTGTGCAAAGAAATCGCACAGGATCATCAGATTCTGTTTTTCACGTGCCACGATGTCTACGATGCAGTCGCTGACTGTGTTGTCAACCTATAGGTTCAGCGGCTAAAGATTGGAGGGAAAGGGTCAATGCTTGAGAAAGTCATTTCCATAAGAAATGTTGGCAAGTTTGCTGAGTACCAATGTCAAGGCGATGTTGCGTTTCGGAGGCTGAATATCGTTTACGCTGACAATGGGCGAGGGAAGACTACTCTGGCGACTATATTTCGCTCTCTGAAGTTGGGTGATAGCTCCTTGATTGAGGGGCGCCACACACTTGGTACCTCAGGTGAGCCAGAAGTGGAATTGCTGTTTGACGGTACGACTGTGACCTTTGAGAGCGGCATGTGGAGTACTGGAATAGACAACCTGGAAGTCTTCGATGAGAACTTCATTGCGGACAACGTGTACTCAGGTAATCAGGTAGGGCATAGTCAAAAAAGGAACCTGTACGGCTTTGTTGTAGGATCTCGAGGGGTTGAGTTAGCTGAAGAAGTGGATCGCCTTGATGAGGAGAACAGAGCGAAAGCAGACGAATTGCGAGAACAAGAGACCCAACTGAGAAGTCGCATTCCGGGTTCTGTTGAGGTCTCCGATTTCGCAGGGCTCCAGCCTCCGCCCGAAGGTGCCATTGCTGCCAAGGAGAATGAGATTCGAGCTCTTGAAGCAGCCGGAGAGATCGCAGCCAAGAACGTACTCCAACGGATAGCCTTGCCAGCAATTCCTTTGGCAGAGTTCAACACATTGCTTGCCAGAAGCGTTACAAGTGTTTCCCAGGAGGCTGCTCAGCTTGTCCAGGATCACATAGCACGCTGCATGGACGACAACGGAGAAAGCTGGATTGAATCAGGGCTTGACTATACAAAGGACAACAGTTGTCCATTCTGTGGACAAGCACTCGCAGACAACGATCTGGTGAAGGCATATGGAGCCTATTTCGACGCAGCATATCAGAGTCTCAAGAATGAGGTTGACGAGTTGTCCAAGCGCATACACCTACTCCTATCCGAAGATGCGATCCTCGACTTACAAAGAGAGGTTGCTTCGAATGATGAGCTAGCCGAGTTCTGGAAAGATCGAGTAGAGGCTCAGTATCCCAGGATTGAGTTTGAGACAATGATCCAGCGACCTTGGCAAGACCTTCGCAGGAACCTGGTAAGGATACTAGCGCAGAAAGCGGCGACCCCTCTCGAGCAGCTAGAACCAGACGAGAGCCTGAGAACTGCAATCGAAGTGTACAACTCTCGCGCAGAGGCAGCGGTGGCTGACTACACCCAAACCCTCGACAAGACCAATAAGCTCATTGAAGACAAGAAAGAGAAGACTGAGGCAGGTGATCTCGATCAGGCTCGGGAGGAACTTGAGAGTCTCAAGCTGCGCAGAAAAAGACATGAACCCGAGGTAGATACACTCTGCCAGGAATACGAGAGGCTACTTGGCGAGAAGGAGGCTCTGAAAAGGGAGAAGGAGCAGGCCAAGGACAACCTAGATAAGTACGCTGATGAGATCATAGCAGACTATGGGCCATCACTCAACGACCATCTTGATAGATGTGGAGCTGGGTTCAGAATCATTGAATTGGGCAAAAACTACATGGGAGGAAAACCGAGAACCGACTATTGCCTACAGGTCGATGGCAAGTGCGTTGATCTTGGTGGCGTAGATACACCAGCTTGTGAGCCCAGCTTCAAGAATACCCTCAGCTCAGGGGACAGGAGCGCATTGGCTTTTGTGTTCTTCATCGCCAGACTGAAACAGGACCCAGATTTGGAGGAGAAGGTAGTCATAGTTGATGATCCCGCGTCGAGTTTAGATGCCCAGCGTAGAAGTTACACCTGTCATCAGATTGCCTGGCTCAGCAATCACTGCGAACAGGTGATTGTGTTGACACATAATGCACAGTTGGCTCGACAAGTCTGGGATGGTGCCAAGGGGATATCCCCGCCCAAGACACTTTGGATCAAGAGAGAAGACGGCTACAGCGTTATCGAAAACTGGGACATCGTAGAAGTAACTCAAGGTGAGTACTTCAAGAACTACTCTGACCTATCTGAGTACCTGGAACGAGGACCAGAGGATGACAGGCATACCCGGTCCGTCGCGCATTGCATGAGACCGTTGCTTGAAGGCTACCTGCGACACCGATTCCCGCAGGAGTTTGGAGCAGGTGAATGGTTGGGGGATTTCATAAGGAAGCTTGCCGAGGCAGAGAAAGGTGACGCTCTGTATTCCCTCAAGCCGCAATTGGGGGAGCTTTCTGAGATTAGCGACTACTCCTCGAAATATCATCATCCTAATGCTGATTCAGAGCCGATTGACGATCGTGAGCTTTCTGCCTGGGCCAAAAGGACACTTGACTTCATAAGGTAGGAACCCAGTTCAATCCCGGCGATAAGAGTCTTGAGATGAGAAAGCAAACGCTATTCTTACTCGCCCCCGCTGGTCGTGGCAAGACCACCTGCGTCATCGACGCGGTTCGCGCCCTGCCGCCGCTATCCTCTGCGCGCATCCTCGTGCCCGATCACATCGAAGCAGCATCCTTCCGCCGCCGGCTGGCCCAAGCCGGCGGCGCTCTCGGCGTCGCGGTGCAGACCTTCTACGACCTGTACGCCGACGTGCTGACACTGGCCGTTTGGCCCTCACCCCCACCCGCCGCCTCCAGCGACCCGCCTTCGGCGGGATCCCTTCCCCTCTCCCAAGAATTGGGAGAGGGGAAGGGTTGGGGAGGGGGTGAGGGACTGGCCCGCCTGCCGCCCACCGTCCGTCATCGGCTGGTCGAGCGCTTGGTGGAAACCCTATGCGACGCCGGGCAGCTCGACTATTACGCACCGCTGCGCGGCTCGTCTGGCTTCGCTCATCTCCTGGGCGAGTTGTTCGGAGAGCTCAAGCGCGCCCGCGTTTTCCCGGAAGAACTCGAACGTGTCCTGGCTGTCCCCCCTCAGTCCCCCCCGCGAGCGGGAGGGATGTCCCGTAGGGACAGGGGGAGACTGATCGAGCTCGCGCGGCTCTACACCGCTTACCAATCCTGGCTTCTGGAGACCGGCTGGGTCGATGCCGACGGCCAGGGCTGGCTGGCCTCCATCGCGCTGGAGCAGAACCCGTCTCTGCTTTCAGATCTTGCGTTGCTGGCAGTGGACGGTTTCGACGAGTTCAATCCCACTCAATTGCACGTGCTGCGCCTGTTGGCCGGACGGGCGGAGACGACCATCGTCACCCTCACCGGCGAACCGCGGAATCCCAACCGGCTGGCCCACCGCCGCTTTGCCCGCGCCCGCGTTGCCCTCGTTGAGGCGCTTGGCGCCGAGCCTGTTTATCTTCCCCTTATCTCCTCGTCTCCCCCTCCCCTTGTCCACCTTGAGCGGAATCTCTTCGATCCCAACGCGGCCTCCATCTCGGCAGACGATACCGTAGTGTTCCTTGAGGCTCAAGACCGCGCCACCGAGGCCCGGGAGGCGCTACGCTGGCTCAAAGCGCGCGTCGTGCGCGACGGTGTGTCAACCTCAGATGGCGCTATCATCGCCCGCGATGTGCTCCCCTACCGCCCGTTCCTGGAGGAGGCCGCTGCCGAGTTTGGGATACCGCTGCGTTTTGTTTCCGGGAGCGGCCTGCGCACCAATCCGGCTGTTTCGGCGCTTCTGAGCCTTTTAACGCTTCCGGTAGAGCCTCTTGATTGGTCGCCGCAGGCGCTGCTCGACGTGCTGACCAGCCCCTACTTTGATTGGACCGGGCGCGGCCTGGGACCGGACGATCCCGGTCGCCTGCTCGACGTGGCGCGCGCCGGGCAGGTCGTGGGCGGACTCGACCAGTGGCGCGAGGCGTTTAGAGCCAGCGGGTCGGCAAGTCGGGGAATGAGCGAGGATGAGAATGATGGCGTAGCTCCGCGTCGTCCGCCCGTGGGCGCGGAAACGGCGCGGTTGTCAGAAGCCTTCGAAGAGGTCGTCGCGCGCATCACGCCCATGCCCCAAGCCACACTGCGCGAGTACGTGCGGTGGATCGAGAATCTGGTCGGCGAGGACCCGGCGCTGGCCGAAAGAAACCCGGTTTCTGCCAGAAATCGGGTTTCTGAAGGCGACGCCTCCCTACACATCGTAGTCCGGGCCCGCGAAAACCCTGCCACCGCCGAACGAGACGTGGCCGCCCTGCGCGCGCTCAAGGACATCCTTCGCGGGCTGGTGCTGGCCGACGCAGTGCTCGTAGGACAAGATGCCGACAGATGCGCAGCATCTGCTTTGTCCTACGGCAGTTTCGTTGCCGGGCTCGTCCAGGCCGTCCAGGACGCGACTTACACGATATCCGTCGAAGACGAAGCCATCTTGGTCGCGTCGGCGCTGGAGGCGCGCGGACTGACCTTCGATTCCGTGGCCCTGCTGGGGCTGGCCGAGGGCGAGTTCCCCCGGGCCGAGCGTGAGGACGCCCTGCTGTGCGAGTCCGACCGCGCCTGGCTGGCCGAGCAAGGGTTCGCCATCGGACCGCGCTTACGGGGCGACGAGGTAACCTTTTTCTACCAGGCCGTCACCCGCGCCCGCCAGCGCCTATTGCTCTGCCGGCCCTACCTAGCCGACGACGGCCAGCCCTGGGAGCCCTCGCCCTACTGGCCGGCCGTGCAGAGGCTGTTCGAGAGCGCGACTGTGCGCCACGTCCGCCCCGCCGACCCGGCGGGTGATCCTGCCTCAGAGCAGGAACGGATTGCCGCGGCCTCCGATACCTCGGTGGCCGTCCTTCGTGCACGTGCTCAGGCTGTCCCTTCACCCTGGACTGGAGACCTTTCGGCGTTGCAAGCGTTGCTTACGGAACGCTTCGGGGCGGACGTGCCCTGGTCCAGCAGCCGCCTGGAGACATACGCCAGGTGCCCGTTCTATTTCTGGGCCGCCTACGCAATGGAGCTGGAGCCGCGCGAGTTGCCCAGGGCTGGCTTCGACGTGCTGATCCTGGGCTCGATCTATCACCTGGTGCTGGAACGGCTTTACGCTCGCGTCTCTGACGGCGACCCGGACTGGCTGCAGGCCGAGTTGCCTGCCGTTGCCCAGGAGGTCTACGACGCTGCTCCGCACGACTATGGTTTCCGGCCCACGCCGTTGTGGGAGCGCGAGCAGGAGGAGTTGACTGAGACGCTGCGCCGCACCGTCGAGGCATTGATCGAGGCTGCCGGAGAGTACGCGCCGCTGGTGCAGGAATTGCCTTTTGGCTTGCACGAGCACCCGCCGCTGGTACTTCGGGGGCAGGGACAAGCCCTGCCCCTACAGGTGCGCGGCTACATCGACCGGGTGGACCGCGCGCCGGATGGACGGCTGCGCGTCATCGATTACAAGGCCGGTTCGACTCCTATCACGCCCCGCGACCTGGAGGAGGGACATCGGTTGCAACTCCCCCTCTACGCCCTGGCCGCCGAACAGGCGCTGGGCGCGCAGGTCGCCAGCGGCTTCTACTGGCACATCGGCGCGGCCAAGCCAAGCAGCCTGAAGTTGGAAAAGTACGAAGGCGGCGTGGTTGGGGCTGTCGATGCGGCGGTTGAGTATGCGCTATCTATCGGCGCGGCTGTGTGTGATGGTCAGTTCGCGCCCAAGCCGCCAGACGAGGGCTGCCCCGCTTTCTGCCCGGCGGTCGCGTTCTGCGAGCGATACAAGCCGAGGCTGTGGTGATTCAATGACCATTCTCGATCTGTTGCGACTCAACTCCTCACAGCTCGAGGCCGCCACCGTGCCCGGCGATCTGGTCGTCGCCGCCGGGGCCGGGTCGGGCAAGACGCGCACGCTGGTCGGGCGCTACCTGGGGCTGTTGGAGTCGGGTGTCCCCCTGCGCGCCATCGTCGCCATCACCTTCACCGACAAGGCCGCCCGCGAGATGCGCACCCGCATTCGCCAGGCCATCGCCGAGTGGTTGCAGACCTCCGAGGTCTCAGAGACCTCGGAGGTCTCGCGGACGTTCTGGGAAGAGGCCTTTGCCGACCTGGACGCAGCGCGCATCGGCACCATCCACAGCCTGTGTGCCCAAGTCCTGCGCGACCAGCCGGTCGAGGCGGCGCGGTTAGGTTACCCGCCGGGTTTTGGCGTGCTGGAAGAGGGACACGCGGCGGTGCTGCGGGCGCGCGCCGTCGAGGATGCGCTGGCCTGGGCTGCCGAGGATGACGCCGCGTCGCGCCTGTTCGGTGCGTTGGACGAGCTGGGATTGCGCTCGACCGTGGCGACGCTTTTGGAAAAGCGGCTCGACGCCGACGCCGCCTTTGAGCGGCTGACTGACGATCCCCTGGAAAGGTGGGCTGACGTGCTGCGGGTCTGGCTGGACGAGCAACTGGACGATTCGCGCTGGCGGGGGTGTTTGGATGCGCTGGTGTCTTTGCGTGCCGACGATCCGGCGGACGCGATGGAGGTCGCCCGGCAGGAGGTGCTGGCCCACGCCGGGGCCGTGGATGACGCGCGCCGACGCGGCGATCTCGACGCGGCGCTGGCGGCGTTGGCTGCGCTGCGGGCAGCCACGACGCTGAAGGGACGCAAGGCCAACTGGCCCGGCGATGCACTGGAGACGGCCAAGGAGGCGATGCGCGAGTTGCGCGCGTATTTCGACGAGCGCTTGCAGCCGCTGGCTGATCCTAAAAAGCCTGCCGCTTGGGCGCTCGACGAGCAGGTGGCGGGGTTGGCCTGGACGCTTCACGCCGTCTACCGCCGCGCGGTGGACGCATACGTGCAGGCCAAGCGCGCGGAAAACGGCCTCGATTTCGACGATCTGGAGGCCGGAGCACTGGCACTGTTGCGCGATTCGGCTGTCCGCGCCGCCTGGCAGACCAACGTCCGCGCCGTGCTGGTGGACGAGTTCCAGGATACGAACGAGCGCCAACGGCAGATCGTCTACGCCCTTAGTAGTTTTGCCCAATCTTCAGTCTCTAATCTCTCGGCACAGACAGGCAATGGCTCTCTCTTTGTCGTTGGCGACGCCAAGCAATCCATCTACCGCTTTCGCGGCGCCGACGTGACCGTCTTCCGCCGCGTGCAGGACGACGTGGCGCGCAGCGGCGGCCGGATCGTCCCGCTTGATCTGACCTTTCGGGCGCACGAGCCTCTGGTGACAGTCACCGACTGCTTGCTGGCCCCCGTCCTCGATGGGGCGGCGCGGCCCGGACGTCCCTATGCCGTGCCCTTTGCGCCGCTGGAGGCGTACCGCGCCGAGCCAAGGGTGGGCATCGGGCCGCCGTTCGTCGAGTTCCTTCTGGGATTGGGTGAATCGGCCAGCCAAGGGCGGCAGGCCGCTGCCGAGGGGCTGGCGGCACACTTGCTGGAGCTGCGCGACCGGGAGGATGTTCGATGGCATGACGTGGCGCTGTTGTTCCGCGCCTCGACTGCCTTTTCCGCCTACGAGGACGCGCTTGAGCGGGCTTCCATTCCTTTCGTCACCGTGGCTGGGCGCGGTTTTTACGACCGGTACGAGGTGCGTGACCTGCTCAACGCCCTGGCCGCCGTTGCCGATCCCACCGATGACTTGGCGCTGGTGGGCTTCCTGCGCTCGCCTACCGTCGGCTTGACCGACGCGGCACTCTATTTACTGCGCTTCCCGCCCACGTCGGTTGTGCCGAGAGACCCTCACCGGCCCTGTTCGGTCTGGTCGATCCTCAGCCATCCGGCCCTGCCCGACATTGTCCCACCGGATGACCTGGCGAGCGCCGTAAGGGGGCGGGACCTGATCGCCGAGTTGCACGATCTGGCCGGTCGCGTGGGGGTGGCGGTGCTGCTCAAGCGATTGCTGGATCGGACGCACTACCGCGCCGCGCTGCAGGCCGTCGAGGGGGAATCACGCGCCCGGCGCAACGTCGATAAGCTGTTGGCCGACGCTCACACCAGCGACCTGGTGAGCGTGCGCGAGTTCCTGGAATATGTGCGCGCTCTGCGCGACATGGGCGTGCGGGAGAGCGAGGCCCCCACCGAGGCCGGGAGTGCGGTGCAGTTGATGACCGTGCACAAGGCTAAGGGGCTGGAATTCCCGGTCGTCGTCATCGCCGACGCTGCCCACGCCGGCCATCGAGATACGGCCATCGTGCGGCTGGATGCTCGACTTGGCGTGACACTCAACCTGCGAGATCGCGATGACGACCGACGCCCTGCCGCGTACCGGCTGGCGGCCCTACGCGATACCGAGCGGGGCGAGGCGGAGGATCGCCGCCTGCTCTACGTGGCTGCCACCCGCGCCCGGGAAAAGCTGCTGGTCAGCGCGCACACCAAGGTTCTCAAAGGCGGCGGATTGAGCACGACCGGTTGGCTTAAGCTGCTGGGGCAGGTGGCAGGTCTGGATGAGGTGGCCGTTGCCGGAACGCCAGTTGAGCCACAGCCGCTACCCCTGGCCCACGATGTCGGCTGTATTCTCTATCCCTGGCGCAAAGAACGACCTCACGCACCGCATATCACGTCTCACGTGCCACGGATCACGCAGCCCGCTTCCCAAGACTTGGTCGCTCCCCTCATCGTTCCGCCTACAGATCGAGACTCCAAGCTGGCCACCCGCGAGGCCCAACCGCCGCGCCGGGTCTGGCGCGTGGTGCCGCGAACGACCCTTCGACTTCGCCCCTCGACTTGCTCGGGGGGCGCCTCAGGGCGAGCGCGGCCACACGCCCCCGCGTGGGTGGTAGGGACGCTGGTTCATACCGCGCTGCGCCATTGGCGCTTCGATGACGAGGGATTGGAGGCGTTCCTGCGCCCGTTTGTGCTGGAGATGGGCGTCGTGGACGAGGCAGAAACCCACGCGGCGGTCGTGGAGGCCAGGCGCTTGCTGAGGCGCTTTCGAGCGCATTCTCTGTGGAAAGAGATGGACGCGGCGCAGCGCTGGCACGAGGTGGGCTTTAGCGTCGTCGAGGACGGACGGCCTGTGAACGGCATCGTGGACTTGCTCTATAGCATCGGCGAGAGGTATAAGATTGTCGAGTTTAAGACTGATGAAGTGCGCGCCACTGCAGAGCTTTGCGCGCATATCCAGAGGGAGGGTTACGACGAGCAAGTGCGGCGGTACACGCGCGCTGTTAGTGCGCAACTGGGAGTGGAGATCGAAATGGCGCTCGTTTTTCTAAACGTAGGCGGCGATGTTGCAATTGTGCCTGTTGGTTTGAATGGCTCAGAGACGGTGAGATAGTGTATCTGGTTCCCTTTTACGTCGTCGAACCCAAGTTAGCCGCAGACGAGACCCGCGTGATGCATCTGTTTGATCCGCACGGTGACTTGCCAGCAGGCTCCTATGGGTTATTCGAGTTCTATTGTCCCAACCCTCAGACTCCTGGGCTCGTTCCATCTCAGTCTGTTCAACGACAACGCTGCGGTGGCTGTGTGAGGCCAGCATTTGCACGCGGCGTCTTCGCTCAGCGTTCGGTACGTGACTGATCTCTAGCTCAATGACCTCGCTGCTAATCCATTCCCAGTCGACGGTCTCGCACTCGGCGATGACTGCCAAGACAGCCTCGGCTTCAAGGTGTATCCTGGCCTGTGTGTAGGGTCGAAGGGGCAATTCAAGCAAAAAAACGTCAAGGTATATCTTGGGCACAGAGACTCCTATCTTGACCGCGCTGTTTCTTGAAGCCTGCCCCCAGTATAACCACACCCGCACAGGGGGTGCAATGAAGGTGCGTCGCGCTTACTCAAGTGCGACGCACCTCCTTTCCTCGGTCTGAAAGACCGACGCGAAATGAGGCAGGTTGTTAGCGACGATGCTTGGATATTAGACGATAGGCAATCGCATCATGCGCCTCCCTACAAGTTGGTGCACATCTCACGGCGTGTAATCCCGCAGGATGGAGCCGCCGACGAACTCGCGCAGGATGGAGTTATCGGGGACTAACTCGGGACCGCAAGGCTCGAACCACTGCAGGAAAGTCAACAACCGCTTGGCCTCGACGTGGCGAGGGCTGGTGTGCTCGACCTGCAAGAGCAGCGGCTCGGCCAGCGGCTTGAGCACCGCCAACTCGTAGGCCAGCGCCGAGTTGAACATCACGTCGGCGTTCTCTTGGTAGGGGAAGATGTACCACTTTTCGCCCCGGCGCACACTCTCCCAGCGGTTCAACGTCTCCTCGGCGGTGTAACCCCGGTAGGTAGCATCCCGTAAGATGCGGCGGATGAGGCGGGTGTCCGTCGTCGGCACGCGGTTGTGGCGGTCGATGTTGAGCTGCGTCAGCGCCGAGACGTAGATGCGAAAAACGCAGTCCTCCGGCACCGCAGGCACCAACTGCGGGTTCAGGCCGTGGATGCCTTCGACGATGATGATGTGATCGGGGGCAAGCCGGACGGCCTCGCCCGCTTCCCGATGGCCGGTCTTGAAATCGAATCGGGGGATCTGAACCTCCTCGCCCTTCATCAGCGCCAGGAGATGCTGGTTGAACAGCGGCACGTCGAGCGCGCCCAGCGACTCATAGTCATAGTCGCCGTTCTCGTCCTTGGGCGTCAGCTCCCGGTCCACGAAGTAGTTATCCAGCTCCAAGGCGAAAGGACGGGCGCCGTGGGCCAGCATCTGGACGGAGAGCCGCTTCGAAAAAGTGGTCTTGCCGGAAGCCGAGGGGCCGGCGATGAGCACCAACCGCACCTTATCCTGCCGGCCTGCGATGTCGCCAGCGATGTGCGCGATACGCTCCTCGTGCAGCGCCTCCGAGACGAGGATGATCTCGCGGATGCGGCCATTGGCGACGGCCTCATTCAGCGCAGCCACCGAATCCACGCCCAGCAGGCGTAGCCACTCGCCGTACTCGCGGAAGATGGCCGTCAATTGGGGATATTCCTGCACCGGCAAGAGCTCCGTCGGGCGATGGCGGCGCGGGTACTGGAGCAAGAAACCCGACGGATACGGGTAGATGGCAAAATAGCGCAAGTAACTGGTTGAGGGAACCATGTAACCATGGAAGTAGTCGCGCGAGCCGCGCAGGTTATAGAGTACCAGGTAGTTTTTTTGACGGCGCGACAGCAGCCTGGCTTTCTCCACCTCGCCGCGAGCGTTGAACAACGCGGTGGCCTCGTCGAGCGGCACGCGCTCTTTGACGATCGGAGCGTCCTCGGCGACGATGCGACGCATGTGCGTCTCGATCTGCGCCAGCTCCTTCACGCTGAACGGCTCCCGCCCTTCCACCTGGCAGAAAAAACCGCCATAGGGCAACGTGTGATCCACGAAAATCTGGGCTTCTGGAAACAACTCGCGCACGGCGGTTACCAACAGGAAGACAAGGGAGCGCCGGTAGACGCGCACCCCGTCAGAGTCGGAAAGGTGCAGGGGCTCGACGCGCGCGTCGCCGTGTATCGGGTAGGTCAGCTCGCGCAGATCGCCGTTGACCAACGCCGCGAGCACGGGCACCGGGCCAGCCCCCAGCGCTACCCGGACGTAATCCTCGACGGGCGTTCCCACGGGGGCCTCGAAAACCCGGCCATCTGGGAAGCGCACCTGCGCCGTTTTGCGCGGCTCCGCCCTCCGCACAGGAGAGATACGTTCACTTTCCATCACACACCGACCCATCAAGAGAAAAAAGCGGCCTCACGGCCGCATCCAATCATCGCGCTCGTCTGGATTTGAACCTAGTACGGCAGGGCCATGCGACCAGTCATGAACAATATCATGAGGCCGCACAAGGCCACGTCCAGCGCAAACAGAACCGCCACCACGAGGGATTGCCACGACTTTAGACCGGGGATAGGGCTGGGAAGACGCAGCACAGTCCCGCCACTGTCCTGATCTTCTTCATAGTCGTAGAACCCCCCCGGCTGAACCATCTGCTCTCGCAGATCATCGACCATGTCCGGCTGAGGCTCCAGGGAGGGCAGGTCTGCGAACAACTGTGAAAACTGGTCCTTCTCCGGCTCCGGTTCTTCTGCAACAGGCGGCGATTCGTCACGGAACGGAGGACGCGGTGGCTCCACCTCCATCTCTGGAGCAGGCTCGTCGTCGAACGACTGTCCACGCATTTCGGCAAGCCAATCGGGTAGAGATTCTTCCGCCATACACAGCCTTCCCTTCGGGTACTGTCACGCCCCTAAAGTCTCGTCGAATATTAAGATACCCCTAAACCGGCTAAAAGTCAAACGGTACAACGGTACTAGAGCGCAGGTCGAAGCCCGCAGTCCTGACGGAGACCGAGTCGCAACGAAAAAGCCCCGGGGCTGGGCCGCCGGGGCTGGAGAGGCAACACTTTTGTCAAAGCTAGAATTGCATGGCCGTGGCTTCGCCTGCGCCGGACTCTTCGAGCCCGATCACGTCCACAGCCTGAGGCCCCTTGGGGGAGTCCTCTACCGTCAACTCCACCCGCTGGCCTTTGCTCAAGTTCCTGTAGCCTTCACCTTGAATGACGGAGTAGTGAACGAAGACATCTTCCTCGTGCCCGTCGGGGCGGATAAATCCGTACCCCTTCACACGACTGAACCACTGGACGGTCCCCGAAACGCGCATGTTCTCCATGAATTTCCTGCCTCCTTCAAAAACTTTCCGCATGGCTCCGGCCCCAGAAAGACGCGCCTGCTAGCCTCTCCCTCTACCTCGCAAGGCAATCGCTGGAGCCGGGACAGCGGGGGAGAAAATACCATGATTTCGGGGAGTTGTCAAGGGGCGCGCTGGTCTCACAGAAGACAAAAGTTAAGCGTATTGTCAGATAACCGATGTGAGTAATTGTCAGGTAACCTCTGTTAGAATGGTTGAATCTCCTGATAGGAGGTTCAGCCATGACACGCTCGTTAAAAATCCGAAAACCCACGGCTGCCGAGGCCCGTCGCCTGCAGGTCGTGTTGGAAGATGCGCCAGACAAGCAAGTGCAGCGTCGTGCTGAGGCCATTCTGTTCTACGCGGCTGGCCTTAACGCGGTTGAGATTGCTCCAGCACTGCACGCTTATGCCAATACGATCTATGCAGACCTGCACGCCTTCGAGCTTCAAGGCTTGTCCAGCTTGAAGCCTCTATCGCGAGGCGGAGTATCTCCGCGTATCACGTCAGAACAATGCGCCGAGATTTGGCGTTTGGCTGAACGAGAACCGACTGAATTTGGCCTGCCCTACGGCCGTTGGTCGTTGAGCAACTTTCAAGATTTCTTGGTTCGCCGTCAGCGACTACTCAAGAAGATCAGCCGCGAGCACTTGCGATGTCTGCTCAAGAAAGGCGGTATCCGCTTCCAGCGAGTTCAACGCAAACTGATCAGTCATGATCCCCAACGACGGGCGATTTTGGCTCGAATCAAGCACGTTTTCAAGCATTTACCGCCTGGCGGTGTGCTGTTATTCTTCGATGTCAAACCCGTGACGGTCAAGGCCTATGGCGGGCGACGATTCAGTTCGGCCAAGCGAGTAGTCTTGGAACGCTACCAGAAAACGCGCGGACGCTTTTATCTCTTCGCCATTTACGACGCCATAAGTGGGTGCACGCGGTGGCGCTACTACTATGGCAAGCGTACCGAGTTTGTTTGTTGTTTCATGCGACAAGTGCGATATTGGTATCCCACTCAAGAGGTTTGGGTCGTGTTAGATCAAGATTCAGCGCATCCATGCAAGTCACACGGAACACGCCGTGTTATGCGCTCGCTCAAGCTGCATTGGATCAGTTTGCCGAAAGGAAGCCCAGACGATAACCCGGTCGAAACCATCTTCAGTGATGTACAGCAAATGATCTTGGACAACAGTAATGATCCTGATGAACAAACTACACGCAAACGCATTAGCCAGCATCTCAACCGCCGCAATCGGCGGCGCGACCGCTTCATTCACATCCCGTATCTCGCTGATTCTCACATCGGTTAGTGGACATATTCTCACATCGGTTACTGGACAATACGGTTAAGGGACTGGAAGGTGAGCGGCATGACGAAGCGCGTGGCCGCCTCCGTCATCACCACGTCCACCTGCGCTCCGGCCTGCGTCAGGTGGCTGGCGAGGGTGCAGACCTTGTAGGCGGCGATGCCGCCAGTGACGCCCAACAGGACGCGCTTGTTTTCGAGAAGCGGAACCGTCTCCATACGACCTCCCTTGACCGAGCGTTCTCCCCCCAACTATGCCACACATTCGATGATTCATCAAGTCAGCAGGAGCCACCTGGATAAGCAAAACCGCCCCAAGCCATCAGGTCGGGGCGGTCATTTCGGTGTTCAGTCTGACCGAATAACCGCTGACCAGACTCAGTTGCCAGTCATCCACAACACCGCCTTGTCGTTCTCGTGCCACTCGCTCGCGCTCAGAATCTCCCCTACCACCCACTCCGGCGTGCTTCCTACGACCCCGCGCAGCAGGCGCTTGTGAGCCGCCAATGGCAGACGCTTGAACCGGCCCGAGGGCTCGGTTTCTCTAGTGCTTCAATGGTGCGAACGAAGGCGAGGCCCGCTAGGTACGGGATTGAACCAGAAGGCATCGCTGAGAGCTCCTGTGTGTGTATGAGGTCTCTTTTTTGTTGCCGGGTAGCAGCGGTGACTCTGTACTCATCATTACCAATCGGCCTGAACTGAGACGGGCCACGTCATACTCTAGCGCCGGCTAACATTGCCGACGAAAACACTGCGCTGGGTCCTCCAACCGTCAAGGTGCCGGAGGACAGCAAAAGATCGCCGATCACCACAGCATTCTCCCGTTGCGATGCGATCAACAAGTCCGTGAGCGCTTGAGGGATCTAGAGCCCATGTTTCCATCCAAGCGCAGTGATTCTCAAGGAGCATTTCTTAGGTGATGACTCTACCCGGGGCTCGACGTATAGATGCGGAAAGCTCATGGGCGATCCTCGATAACGGAGTTCTCTACACGTTCCAGGGCCGCGCAAAGTAGTTCACGGACTTCCTCCCGGCCCTCTATCTGTTCTTTCCAAATGTTGGTCTCTTCCAAGTCGCGCAGAGCCTCACGAAGGTGGAATTGGTGAGCATATTGCATACCCTCACGGTAGTTAGCTAACGCTTGCTCAGGTTGCGCAGCGACAAGGAGATAGAGTCCCAAACTGAACCAAGTGAGGGGATTCAGCGAATTACCCAATAGTTCCTCGCGGGTCAACTCGAGCGCCTGTTCCAGATCGCGAGAAGCTCTTTTTGAGTCACCAATTTCCTCGTGGACCATTGCACGCAGACAGTAAGCCTGCTTAGTTCCAGGGGCCAACTCCACCGCACGGTTCAGAGCCTTCAGCGCTTCCTCGTATTGTCCGAGACGGGCTAACAACCTTCCTTTGCCCCGCCACGCCTCACCAAAGTCAGGATCCAGTTCCAATGCCTGTTCATATGCTACTTGTGCACTCGCCAGATCCCCCAAGACCAACATGACCTCTCCCAGGTTATAATGAGATTGGGTGAGTTGCGACCTCTCTCCGTCACAAACTGCCTGCCGAATTACCAGCGCCCGCTGGAAACAATCTCGTGCGCCGTTCAGATCGCCCAGGTCTTTTAGTACCCAACCCAGGTCGTCGTAAGTGGTCGCAACTCGCGGGTGCTCCTCACCATGAACCTCCTGCCAGATATCCAATGCTTGCTGGAAACAGCGCCGCGCATCATTCAAATCGCCCAGGTCTTTAAGTGTCCAACCCAGGCCGCTATGAGCGGCGGCAACCTGCGCGCGCTTTACACCGTAAGCTGCTGCCCGCCAGATTTTTAGTGCCTGCTGAAAACAGTCCCTCGCACTCACCAGATCACTTGTGTTTTTAAACATCCAACCTAGATCGTTGTATGCAGCAGCAACTTTCGGGTGTCCTTCGTCATAGATCTCCAGCCAAACGCTCAGTACCCTCTGAAAGCAATCTCGTGCGCCATCTAAATCGCCCAGGTCTTCTAGTACCCAACCCAGGTTGCTGATTTCGTCAGCAACGTTGGGGTGAATGGAGCCATAGAATCTCTCACTTATCTCCAGTGCCTGCTGGAAGTAGCGCCTTGCACTTTCCAAACTCTCCCGATCTTTTAGGTCTTTGAGCACTAGCCCTAAGTTGCCCAAGTCAGAGGCGACTGTGGGATGATCGGAACCATAGACACGCTTATCTATCCCCAGTGCTTGTAGAAAGCAATCCTGGGCATCCTCGTATCTCTTCAGTTCGTGCAGTATCAACCCAAGATTGCCGAGATCACGCGCAATGCTGGGGTGACTGGAGCCATAGATCTGTTCGTCTATTTCCAATGCCTGTTGGAAGCAATCCCATGCGCCATCTAAATCGCGCAGGTCTTTGAGTGTCCACCCTAGACCACTGAGGTCCCGCGCAACGTCGGGGTGACTGGAGCCATAGATCTGTTCGTCTATTTCCAATGCCCGCCGAAAGCAATCTCGTGCTTCCTCTGGCTTATCAAGCTCTCTGAACACCCAACCTAGACCATTGAGTTCGCGTGTAACGTTGGGATGGACGGTACTGTCTGTTCGCTCATTTGCCCCAAGTGCCTCAAGAGCCTTCTGGAAGCAGAGCCGCGCCCCTGGTAGATTGCCTATGTCTTTGAGTAGCCATCCCCAACTGTCATAGTCGCGGCCAACGTTGGGATGATTAGGGCCACATTCCTGTCCGTCGATTTCCAGTGCTTTCCGGAAGTAGTTCTGTGCGTCTGACAGATTGCCCAGATCCTTAAATATCCACCCCAAGTTGTCGCAAGCTGTGGCAACTTGTGGGTGGTTTTCTCCGTAAAACTCCCGTACTATTGTGAGTGCTCGCTCTAAGGCCTCTCTTGCATTTCTAAGGTCTCCCAACTCGCGTAACACCAGACCTAGATTGTTGATGTCACGAGCCACACTGGGGTGGTTAGAACCATAGGTTCTCTCGTCTATTGCCAACGCCCTCTGGAAAGAATCTCGTGCGCCAACTAAATCACCACACTCACGAAACATCAATCCCAGATTATTGACATCTCGTGCAACATTGGGATGGTCAGACCCGTGTAACCGTTCATCCGTTGCCAGCGCCTCTCGAAAGTATTCCTGTGCACCAGTCAAGTCGCCAAGTTGGTGTAGCACTAACCCCAAGTTGTTAAGATCGCACGCAATGTCAACATGGTTAACATCATATATGCGCTCGTCTATAGTTAGTGCACACCTATACGCATCTTCGGCCTTATGCAAAAGCCACAGGTGCTGATATACCATACCCAGAACGCGATAGGTCGCAGAATCATCGGAAGCCGACTCTACTATCTGCTCCAAGAGAGGTAGTGCCTCTTGATAGCGCTCTTGTTCAACGAGCATCATCCCTAGACTACGCAATGCGTCTGTATGTTCTGGCTTTAGCTCCAGAGTCTGGCGCAAAGCTGCCTCTGCTTGATCCAAATGGCCCAGATCACGGTACACCAACCCCAACAAGAAGTGCGGCTGGTAGTCCTCAGGTTTTAGCTCAACTGCTTCTTGAAAGACAGCGGCAGCTTTCTGTAGTGCGGCCTTAGCTACCAACTCGTCTCGCTCTAGCCTCTGTGACGCCAGACTTATATTCCGCCACGCCAGGCCTAGGCCTATCAGTTCTGCCTGCCGATCTACAGAATCTATCTGATTGTCCTTGTCCTCAATCAACTCTCTGAACTCCAAGCAGTGTCTCAATGTCCTGATCCAGGTATTGTCCAACTAGCTGGTTCTCTACAAATGAGACAAGTGAGGAAGAGACAGATTTGGCGGCAAAACATAATTCACCAGTTTGCCTTACTCGCTCCACCGCCGCTGCGTTTTGTTGCGAGACCCAAGAAAGCACCTGAGGCGAGAGGCTTGGTTGGCTTAGCTCGGTCAGCAACTCCAGGGCCTGACGAAATGGCAAGCGTAAGGGACTTTCTGGTGACTCGAATAGTACCTCACGAAGTCGTTTCAGAAGAGGCAGAGGATCGTCACCATCGTGCAGGGCTTTAGAGACTTCATTAAGTAGCTTCGTCATCCCTGCTGCGGATTGCCGTTTGGCCGTCATATCTGCTTCCGCTTCCAGACCCGCCCGAAGCATGACCTCTCTGACCTGATTCAGCAAGTCAACAGCAGCATCAAAATCATCCTCTAGGATTCTAAGCCGCGCTAGTGCCAGATCGTAATGCGCTTGAACTACTTCTAATCCTTCAGGTACTAGTGCTTCATACTCTCTCCCGTAACACAACACCTCTTCGATCTCCTTGAGATAGGGAAATCGAACACGTTTCTCACCTGTTTCCATTGCTTCAATAGCTTGCAGCGCAGTGGCATAATAGGGAGTATCAGGGCGGCGAGTAGATCCAAGTTCCAGTCGCGCTGCTTCCGCAATAGCCTGGAGGTCAGCTAGAAACTCTGCCCGCCGAGGTGGATCATCAACCAGTGCATAGCAGGCACGAGGGCGCCCCACTCGCTTCTCAACCTCACGCTCCGCCTCGGTCAATTCCTCCGCTGATAGCAGACGCACATCGCCACGATTCACCAAACGATGCACTACTTGTTCCACCTGTTCGTACGTCAAGCCAGTGCTGTCAGTAAGTTGAGCAATGGTGAAGCGCTCGTGAAACGCAATCGCCCGCCTGACTTGATGTGACACTTTACCCCAACGAGTCACAGCAGTCTCCCACACAAGCAAGAAAGCACAGTGGTCGCCGATTGCGTGGCGCGGCAGGGTTTCGCCTAACCGTGACCGCCAAGAACCTAAGGCGCGAAGCGCCCTTCAATCTCAAGACCCGGGTCACGGTGGGGGAAAACCACTGTCTATTGCCAGAAAAGGCAACCTCAGTGGAGCGATCTGAGTGCCCCATAGCCAGGTATGCAGCTACTGGGTGATGCACTGTACCAGGATGGCCAGTTGCCAGCCCAACTCTCTAGGGTGCAGCGCAAAACTACCTCCACTCCCACTCCTAATATTACGTAACTACTCAGCCCTATGCTGCTGAAAACGCCATATGTGGCTGGAAATGCCAAAAACCGGGCAAAGTCGCTATATGTTGGGCGGCTATATGTGGCGAGAAGAAGCCATTTTCCTCGCTTTCTGCCACATATGGCGGTAGCTCAATGGTAGGCTGAGTAGTTACAATATTACACCAAAAAACGTTTGCTGTCAAGTATTAGTAAATTAACCATTCCATAAGCCCTCGCACTGGTGTCGAACCGTTCAACACCTCGTCCAACTGCGCCAGAAGACCCTCTTGCTCCCAGGGTGTGATCGTAGCTACTCGATTCAACCAGTGCGGCACACGCCTCACAAACTCGCCATGTAGATCGGGGATATGATCAAAGAAGTCATAAGGTGTGCTGGCAATCAGTAGCGTAGCACGCTCAAAGCGTGTCACACCTGCCAGCGCAGCGAACTGACGCGCCGATTCATAGCCACCGTAGATAATTGGCTTGGACACATCATCAAGTGCATTCTTGAGATACTGTGCCATAAAGTGATCTCGATGCACTGGATGATCAAGGGAAGAAGGAGGATTATGGAAAAGAGTGTGATGGTAAGCCATCCGAGCATAGTAGACCAACCAACCGTCGGTGAAGCGATCCTGTGATTCGTGATGCTCAGCGAACATGGGGGCAGTGTGCAGGTGAGAAAGATACTCGTGGAAAAAATAGAAGGGAAGATTGACATAGTCAGCGAAGGTGAAACGACGGGCTGCAAAGTTACAGGTAATCTTTCCGCAACCTTGTGCCTTTTCTGGATAGGCTTGGAGTTCCAGCCCGTTGATAGGAAGAACAAGTTCGACCGGCTCCACAGATAGGCAAAGAGCAGGAGCATCAACAGGAAGATGGCTGCAATAACAACCTCGCGAGAGTTCTTCTCCTACTCGCTGCCATTCAGTCAAGTCCACGCAGGCAATTTCCTGTGCGTTATCCACTGCTGAGGTGTAATCAGAGAATGGACCCAAGGCAAAGGAATCGACTGATAAGCGTTGCTGGATAGCTCCCTCTATGCGTTGCAAGAACTCCACACACAATTCCCGTCGCTTGGTTGTTTTGAGAGAATCACTGCTGAGGTAATTGGCAGTAGTGTCCACGCACTCACGTACCAGCCGATAGCCATTCCACCCACGGTGTGTGCTTACAGCACCGTCCAGGTAATCCAGATGCTCCAGCAGCAGCCTGTAACAGTGACAGAAAACATCTAGGAGAGCTTGGTCGTCCTCACGGATGGCCATCCGTGCCAAACCTCATCTACGCGGCTGGAAATAAACCTCGTATTCGTCAATGATGACTGCCATAGCGTCTCGAGGTGTCAGTCCCTCCACCTTAACTTTTTTGTCGCCAATGCAAACTTCAGCGTTTATTGTCGCCGGGAGCTTCTTCTCTAGTCGGTCGGCTAGGCCACGCAGAAACTTACGGATCTTGGGCCAGACTTCTATGCTGACCTTTGCCAGGGAAAGAACAGCCACGATCAACTTCAACACTTCTGTGACTTCATCCGCAGTAGGCAATCTCTGAGCAAAGACGGGGAGCTGCTCTTCCAGGCCAGCTTCAGCCTCTGCCTCTAGGATTACTTGCCGTATATGGGCGCCCATGGTCTCCGGGGTATCTGGTGCAATGACCGGAACTTCTAGTCTCAGTTCGAGCTTCTCGTTCATTGTTCCCTTCCTTTCCTTCAAGATTCAGTTAGGTCCTCACTCTGGGCTGAGAGACAGGAAAACAACATTGATCCTAGCGAAGCCTATGGCTATCGTAAGAGAAAAGGCTGGCTTCTCCCGCCTTTCCCAATGATCCGACCTTTCGCCCCAACTGGCATATTAACCTGGAACGAGGGAAACTTTTCCAAGGTACTTGCGGTATCAACGATAACCGCATTCAGTATCCGAGAACACTCGGTAATTGACTCATAGCACTTTGGTCAAGACGTCTTTGTGTAATAAGTGCAAGTCGGAGCACCTGTAACGTTCAGCGGTCAGGACTACATTACTGCGTATTATACGTCATTTCTGTAATGACAACAAATCAAGCCAGATAACGGGTGCGGGTAGCTCCACATTTAGCCGTGGTCGCCGATGTAGGCGCGGATTCCTATCCGCGCTGCGCCTTCGCGCGCTTGGAAAGCGCGGCTACAATGCCCGTTTTGAGTCCGAATCGGGTTTCTCGACCCTCATCACG
>DAOUDX010000273.1:0-1637 GCA_034430835.1 Anaerolineae bacterium | reverse complement strand
TGAAAGCAGATCACATGAACGCCGTGGTGATGCCCCAGCTCGGCACCGCCGCCCTCGTGGCCCCCGTCAACTCCATGGGCGCCTTTCCCTGCTACAACGCGCGCAAGGGCGTGCTGGACGGTTGGGAAGAGATCAGCGGGGAGAGGATGGCGGAGATGATCAAGGAGCGGGGCGGGAACCCAACCCACCGGGGCTGCGACCAGTGCGTCATCCATTGCTCCAACGTGTTCGTGGACAAAGACGGCAAGTACGTCACCAGCGCCCTGGAGTATGAGACCATCTGGGCCATGGGCGGTATGACCGGCATCGTCGATCTGGACACGATCGCCCGGCTCGACAATCTGTGCGACGACATCGGGGTCGATACCATGAGCACGGGGGTGGCCATCGCCGTGGCTATGGACGCCGGGTACAAGGCGTTTGGGGATGGAGGGGCGGCCATCGAGATGGTGGAGGAGATCGGCCAGGGCACAGAGTTCGGCAGAATCCTCGGAAGCGGCCCCGCGGCTGTAGGCAAGCATTTCAACCACGACAGGGTTCCCGTGGTCAAGGGCCAGTCCATCGCTGCCTACGACCCAAGGGCCATGCTAGGGCTTGGCGTTACGTTCGCCACATCGCCTATGGGCGCCGATCACACGGCGGGGAACATGGTCGGGGCATACCTGGAACAGATACTCGATCCGCTGGATCCCAAAGGACAGGTAGAGACCTCCAGATTCCTGCAGATCGCCATGGCCGCGTTCGACACTATGGGGCAGTGCTTCATGGCGAGCGTAGCCTTGTTGAACCCTGACAGTTTCGCGGCGTTTGGCAAGGTGATCGAGGCCAAGTTGGGCACGCAGCTTGGACCTGACGAGTTTCCCATCGGTTTGGGCATCCGGGTGCTGAAAGCGGAGAGGGAATTCAACAGGAAAGCAGGGTTTACGCAGGAGGACGATCGCTTGCCCAGGTTCTTCTACGAAGAACCCCTCCCACCGCACAACACAGTCTTTGTCATCAGCGATCAGGAGATCGACAGCGTCTTTGATTTCTAGCGGAAACCAAGGATGAAGGTGAAGGTCAAACTATACGGGACCTTGAGCGGACGCTTCCCCGGCTACCAGCCTTCACGGGGTATCGAGATCGAGATTCCAGCCGGGGCGACGGTTCAAGACCTGCTCGCCCATCTGGAGATCTCCGAGTCCCAGAGGGCTGTCGTCATCGTGGAAGGCCGAATACTCAAAGCAGACGATGAGATGCAAGGCGGATTTCCTGTGAACATCATGCAAGCTATCGGCGGCGGATGATACGTCCCGAAAATACAGCGTGAATACAAAAGAGGAGGAGAAGATATGTAGAAATGGTCATTCCCGCATAACCAAGCGAAATCAGTAAGATTCCACAACGACAACACATGGACGCACATTCAGAGATCGAAAAGGGAGGAAGAAATGGGTACCAAAGGTTTCACCCGTCGTGAATTCCTTCGCAGCGCGGCACTGACCGGCGTCGGGCTGGTCGCAGCGGCATGCTGCCCGTCGCCCACAGCGCCGGCCGAAGCACCTACCGAGATGCCTACCAAAGACAAAATTGTCGTCGGTATGGCGAGACCTCTCTCAGGCCCACTAGCCGTCATTGGAGACACGGCATTCAAACCG
>DAOUDX010000272.1:0-3088 GCA_034430835.1 Anaerolineae bacterium | reverse complement strand
CGCCGGCCTCGCTGGCCAGCCTGAGCAGTTCCGGCGTCTCGTAGGCGGTGAGCACCACGACCGGGGTGGGACAATGTTCGTGGATGCGTTCAGCGGCCTCGATGCCATCCATCTCGGGCATCTGGATATCCATGAGAACGACGTCGGGCTGCTGGGACCGTGTCAGCTCCAGAGCTTCGAGTCCAGTCGCTGCTTCTCCTACGACGATGTACCCCATGTCTTCCAGCAGCCCTTTGACCATCTCTCGGACCAGATAATCGTCCTCGCCCACTACCACGCGAACATTTCGTTGTCCCTTCATCATTGAAGCCCCCTATGATTTGGCTTTGAATTGGATTGAAGCGACTGCTCCGGAGTCATTATACAACGATAGGTCTCCGTGCAGATTGTGACGCACAATGTTCCTGATCAAATCTAGCCCAACGTTTCCGCTCTCCTCCTGGATCACTTCATCGGGGTAGCCTGGGCCGTTGTCCTTGAACGTGAAGATGATGGTGTCGTCGTCCTGTGCGATCCGAACAGTGATACGTCCTGAGCTGTTCTCCTCCTGTAATGAATGCTTGACCGTGTTGGTCGCCAGTTCGTTGATGACTAGCGTTAGGTCGTGTGCTTGATCCGGTGTCACTCTCACCGGCGATGGCTCGACGTCCACAGATACCCATCTTTGGGATGACAACGTCTGCAAGCAAGATCGGATGACCCACGCTGCCACTTCGCAGAGCAGCAAAGGGGCCCATTCGGACGCAGAGAGGAGGCTGTACAGCGTGGCCAGGCCCTGTAGCCGGTTGATCAGATCGTTCATGATGAAGCGGTGGGTCGACTCGTTCTCGATTCCGGTGCGGCGTCGCGCTGCGTAGAGCAGGCCAATAATGGCAGAAAGGTTGTTCTTGGCCCGGTGGTTCACCTCTCGCAGCAGCGTCGCTCTGGTTTCCGCGTCCTGCCGCGCCTGTTCATACAGTCGTGCGTTCTCAATGGCGATCGCGGCAGTGGTGGCCAGTGGTTCCAACATCATCAGATCTGTCGTGTCGAAGCGGTCGTACACCGAGTCCAGCACCTGTAGAACGCCGACTACCCTGTCCTTCACCCGTAGCGGGGTGGTGAGGATAGAACGCAGAGGCAACCCTATTTCCTGATTGAACTTATAGTACCGACGCTCGTCGGCCCATATGTCTGGCACGATCAGGCTTTGACCCTTGGATGCCACCCAACCGGCGATTCCCTCTCCCGGTAACAGGCGCCACGTTCGCAAGACCTCCCGTTGGGGGCCAGTTGCCTGCTGGCAGGTCAACTCCCCCGTGTCCGGATCGGTCAGCCAGACCGAGCAGGCATCCACTCCCATCAGGTGACGCACCTCCTCCAAGACAGCCATCAGCACCTGATCCAGGTCGAGGGTGGAGCTGAGTGCCTGGGATGCCCGGTTGAGCAGCTCCAGTTCGCGATTGCGTTGCAGCAGCGCTTCCTCAATCCGTTTACGCGCGGTGACGTCTATGAAAGCCGCCTGCATAGCCAGCTCTCCCTGATACTCAGTGCAACTGGCGAGGATCTCCACCCAACGCGCCGAGCCATCCTTTCTTATGACGCGCAACTGGTAACGGGGCGCTGATACCTCCCCCTCCAAGCAGACACTATAGTGTTGGGAGAAGAGCTCCCAGTCATCAGGGTGTATCAGCGAAGTGGCCCCTTCGGGAGAGAGACGGAGCAGTTCGTCAACGGTGTATCCCAGGATCTCGGCGAGGGCAGAGTTGGCGAAGACGATGTGAAACGGCATGTCCTTGATCACCCCGAACCCTTGCAGGGATTGCTCGACCAGCACTCGGTACTTGTGCTCGCTATCCCGCAGTGCCGTCTCTGTCTGCTTGCGTTCGGTGACGTCGCGCAGGACGATCAGGTGGCCAGTTGGTCCATCTCGCCTGTCGTGCAATGGCGAGACGCGCATCTCGAAATACCGCTGTGTCGGACCATCAGCCTGTGCCCGCGTGATGGCCACGCTACTGTGGCCGTCGATCTGATATGGCCAGTCAGGAAGTACCTTTGAAGCCGGTTGGCCGATTGCCTCGGATGTGCAGTCGAGCATGGTCCGCGCCGCCGGGTTTAGATCGATGACCCGATCCCGTGCATCGACGATGATCACACCGTCGTTCATGTTCTCGATGACGGCGTCGCGCGCCACCGGAACGATGTCCAGCATGCGAAGACGGAATACGCCCCAAACCATTGCCAACCCTGTGAGGGTGAAGAAAAAGGGTGCCAGGTCCAGCCAGGGGAGAAAGGGGTTCAGGGAAAACGTGGACAATGCATCGCCCACCAGTGGACCGAGCACACCGGCCAGAATGACGATGGATTGGCCGCGGTATGGGCTTGGCGAGCGGATGACCATTCGGACGAAGAGTAAACTGCCGGTTGCGACCAGGAAGTAAGAATACGCCACGTGGATCCAGTAGAACAGACCGGGGGGCGCATCGATGCCTACGATGGGGCCTCCCTCCACTAGATGGATGTCGGCCCAGTACAGCTTGTGCCACTCGTTGGTCCAGACCAGCAGCAGTATGGCCACGGGCTCGATGAGTAGCAGTATGAGGGCGCGCCGCGTTACCCACTTCCCAAGGCCGGTCTGCAGGAGAGCAAACGTGAGCCAAGCCGTTGGCACGGTGACGACACCCAGGTACCGTACTTTGATCCAGAAGACTTTGCCTGCCAGGGAAGGGCTGACGAGGCTGAATGCGTACGTGAGCGACCACTCGGCTGCAGCCAGCATCGACAAGACGAAGGGGATTGTCCCTGGCGCGGAACGGCGCTGCCAGACGAACAAAGCGATAGCGGTCGATACCGCCGTGGAGATGCCCAAAGGCAGTAGGTAATAGAGACTCTGCGGCATGTGATACTCTCACCGGGGAACATACAATCGATGCCCCAATTATAACGGAAGTCGGTGCGAGGTCAAGGTGTGCCAAATGTGGGTGACTGTTCGATAATTGGTTGAAACTGAGGGCGGTGGGGCGTAACCCCGGGATTTCGCCATTCTGCACACCGTAAGTGGGGCGAAAAGCACATCTTAGGCCCGTTTTTTCGGCCCCAGTGGGGCGCGCCA
>DAOUDX010000271.1:0-58767 GCA_034430835.1 Anaerolineae bacterium | reverse complement strand
AGCGTGTTGGCAACCTGTCATCAGAGAGCGATCCCTATCCTGGACTTCTTGGTCGAGTTGCAGCGTGCTGTGGGAAACCCGCCGTCCCTAGGTCCACCGCAGCCCGCTCCCACTTGACGCTAAACAAGTACCTATTGGCAAATCGTATGAAAAATCGTCGGCGGAAAGTCAACACAGATTCCTCTCCGACAGGCTGCTAGGAGAATTCGATGAAAAAAGTGCTCAGTGTAAGTCTGGGATCCTCGACCCGCGATCACACCACCGAGGCCGAGTTCATGGGGCAACGCTTTTGGCTCAGCCGCCAGGGCACCGACGGCGATTTTGACAGGTATCTGCAGATGTACCGGGAGTACGATGGCAAGGTAGACGCCTTCGGCGTGGGGGGAGCCGAGTTCTATTGCCTGGTCAATGGACGCCGCTACTACTGGCGTGAGATAAAGCGCGTCCGAGAGGTGGTCAAGGTCTCCAAGATCGGTGACGGGAACGGCCTCAAGCACCTCCTGGCCCCATATGCGATCCAGGCCCTGCGCGAGCATGGCATCGATCTGCATGGCAAGAAGGCGCTAAAGACCACCGCCGTGGACCGGTATGGCATGGCAAAGGCGCTGGTGGAAGCTGGCTGTGACGTCACCTTCGGTGACTTCATGTTCGGGCTCGGCTTGCCTATTCCCCTCCACAGCCTGCGATCGGTCCATATCTTGGCCGCTGTACTACTCCCCATACTCACCAACCTACCCTTTTCCTGGGTCTATCCCGTGGGCGACAAACAGGTGAAGGAGCCGTCCAAGAAATACAGGCGCTTCTACGAGGAAGCCGATATCGTCGCCGGAGACTTTTTGCAGATATGGTCCCACCTGCCCGACGACATGACCGGTAAGATTGTCATCACCAATACCACCACCGCCGAGAACGTGGAGGCGCTTAGGAAGCGAAACTTGCACATTCTGGTGACGACCACCCCTCGACTGGCCGGGCGCTCTTTCGGTACCAACGTGATGGAAGCGATGTGCCGCTGCCTGATAGACAAGCCCGACGATCAGATCACCGAGGCGGACTTCCGCGACCTGATCGAGCGCGTCCCACTGAAGCCGCAGGTGCACGTATTGAACTAATGCAAACCTCCGGGGTTTAGGCCCCGGAAGTTCTTGCTGCTCGTCTCGCTTTGCCCTCACGGGCACGCCGGCATCTGCAACCTTTGCCCGGGGCTGATGATAGGGTTAGGCCACGCCAGCCCATTCAGTCGCGCCACTTGCTCGGCGTATGCTTTCAGATCGGCGTCGAAGGCGGTGGCACTGGGCCACCTGTGCGGGCAATGGCGGCGGCAGACCTGGTACAGCGTTTCCCCAGATTGCACCGTCTCCCATTCGCCTCCCACGGCAGGGACCGTCGGCGATGGCACTTCCGTCGTCGTCACCGCCTTGTCGCCGCCGCCGATGCTGACCAAGCCATCGATCGGATCCGGTTCTGGCAGCAACTGCCCCTCCGTGTTATAGAGCTTGACGATGGTGAACTGCAAAGGGCTGCCCCCCTCGGCCAGCGCGCGTATCGTGAAGGAGGCCACCAAGCCGCTCCCTGTGGCTGAGCTCCCCTCCTCCTGCAACACGTGGTAGACGATAAAGCCGGTTTCGTTGTTGGCCTCGTTTTGCACCACCCGCGCCGGTGTGGGAAATGCTCCAGGTTCGATTTGAACGCCCTCAGCGGCCGGGTCGGCGTCCTCGATGCTGATGGTGCGGGGCTCGAAGCTGATGTGCAACTCGATCTCGTGCAACCCCCGTATGTTCTGGAGCTTTACCTGCACCTGGCGCGTTTCGCCGACGGCGAAATTCAACACCACCGACGGCTCCATGAGCAGCAAAGTCGGCCCTGACACCGGCGTGGATGCTGCATCCTGGGAGGGTGGAGTGGCGGTGGGAATTGAGACAGGCGAAGCCGGTGCCGTGGGCGTCTCATCGTATACGGGATGCACACAGCAGCCGGACGCCAGCAGCGCCAGTGTCACCAGAGCGACGATCGTCAAGATCCCGCCCCAACGAAATCTACCCCTGGTGTGTTTGCCTGACATTGCGACACCTCCGTCAGAGTTTTTTAGGAAAACCACGACCTGAGTCGATTATACCCCATCTGAAACACTTGTGCAAAAGAGCTGCACTTGTGGAAACCCGGCCTTAGAAAAGCTCGGTTTCTGGGTTTCGCGGGCAATCGTGGTATAATCGGTGCGGGAGGTGGTGGGCATGGGACGCACGCTGCTATTGACCGGTCGGCCCGGCGTGGGAAAGACGACGCTCGTCAAGACAGTCGCCGAGGCGTTGGGTGAGCGCGCAGGTGGCTTTTACACCGAGGAGATCCGGGGGCCTGGCGGACGCAAGGGCTTCCGCCTGGTGACGCTGGACGGGCAGGAGGCAGCGATGGCCCACGTGAACCTGCGCGGGAAGGGCCGCCCACGGGTGGGGCGCTATGGGGTGGACGTGGGAGCCATCGAGCGGGTCGGCGTCGCAGCGCTGCACCGGGCGATGCAACAGGGCCAGATCGCGCAGACTCGCCGGGTCTGCGTGGTGGACGAGATCGGCAAGATGGAGCTTTTCTGCGGGCCATTCAGAGAGGCCGTCCTGCAGGCCGTGAGCGGGCCGTGCACGGTGCTGGCGACAGTAATGGCCAAGCCCAATCCCTGGATCGATGGGCTCAAGGCAATGCCCCAGGTGGAAATGTGGGAAGTGACGGTGGAGAATCGTGAGAGACTGGCTGAACAGGTCGTTGACTGGCTTGAGCGTTGACGTTTCGACAAAGAGCGGTAGAATAGAACAAATCAGACAACAAATCTCAAATTCCAAAGCAAGGAGGGTTTGTTAGGAGGTTAATGAAAGCATGGAGAAACAGGTTGGTACAGACAAGGTAAAGCGCGGCCTGGCGCAGATGCTCAAGGGCGGCGTGATCATGGACGTGGTCAGCGCGGAACACGCCCGCATCGCCGAGGAAGGCGGGGCCTGCGCGGTGATGGCGCTGGAGCGTGTCCCGGCCGACATCCGCGCTCAGGGTGGCGTGGCCCGCATGTCCGATCCGGAAAAGATCGTCGAGATCATGGAAGCCGTCTCCATCCCGGTGATGGCCAAGTGCCGTATCGGCCACTTTGTCGAGGCGCAGATCCTGGAGGCGCTGGGCGTCGATTACATTGATGAGAGCGAGGTGCTCACCCCGGCCGACGAGGAGCATCACATCGACAAGTGGGGATTCAAGGTGCCCTTCGTCTGCGGCTGCCGCAACCTGGGGGAGGCGCTGCGGCGTATCGGCGAGGGCGCGGCGATGATCCGCACCAAGGGCGAGGCAGGCACCGGCGACGTCGTCGAGGCAGTGCGCCACGCCCGCGCCGTGCTGGGCGAGATCCGCCGCCTGACGTCGATGGCACCCGAGGAGATGATGGCCTACGCCAAAGAGATCGGCGCGCCCTACGACTTGGTGAAGGAGACCGCCGAGATGGGGCGGCTGCCGGTGGTCAACTTTGCCGCCGGTGGCGTGGCGACCCCGGCCGACGCGGCGCTGATGATGCAACTGGGCGTGGACGGCGTCTTTGTGGGCAGCGGCATCTTCAAGTCGGGCGATCCGGCCAAGCGCGCCCACGCCATCGTCCAGGCGGTCACCCACTACGATAACCCCGAGATCCTGGCCGAGGTCAGCCGAGGCCTGGGCGAGGCGATGGTGGGCATCCACGTCAGCGACATTCCCGAGGCGGAGCGGCTGGCAGTTCGCGGATGGTAGGCGATGACGCCCCGCTTCGCGGGGTCACGATCCGGCAAGCCACCGTGGACGACATCCCCAACCTGGTGCGGCTGCGTCGGGTGATGTTCGAAGCGATGGGGACCGACGACCCGGTAAAGTTGGACGCAATGGAGAAGGCAGCCAGTACCTACTTTGCCAGGGCTATCCCCTGCGGAGAATTCCATGGGTGGGTGGCGGTCACACCCGATGGCGAGACGGTGAGCGTGTGCGGCGTGGTTATCGATCAGCACCCGCCGACACCGGGCAATCTGTCGGGTCAGATCGGCTACGTGATGAACATCGTCACTGCCCCAGAATACTGGCGGCAGGGTCTTGCCCGCCGCGTCGCGCGAGCGGCGCTGCAGTGGCTGGAAGAACAAAGTGTCCGGCGCACGACTTTGCACGCGACGGAAACGGGGCGGCCGCTGTACGAGTCGCTGGGTTTCAAGCCGGCGGAAAACGAGATGCGGTTGTCTCTGGAATAGGCTATGAAGATCGGCGTGCTGGCGCTCCAGGGCGCTTTCATCGAACACGAGAAAACACTGCGTCGCCTGGATGTGGAAACGGTCGAGGTGCGCCTACCAGAAGACCTGGAGGGCCTCGACGGGCTCGTCATCCCCGGCGGCGAGTCGACCACCATCGGCAAGATCGCACGGCGCTGGGGGCTGCTAGAGCCGCTGCACGCCTTCGCGCAGTCAGGCCGTCCGCTGTGGGGCACCTGTGCCGGAATGATCTTTATCGCCAAAGAGATGGTGGACGGCAAGCCGGATCAGCCCCTGCTGGGGCTGATGGATGTGACCGTGCGCCGCAACGCCTTTGGCCGCCAGGTCGATAGCTTCGAGGCCGATCTGGACGTGCCTGCGTTGGGCAAGGAGCCTTTCCACGCCATCTTTATCCGCGCCCCGCTCATTGAGCGCGTGGGAGAGGGGGTCGAGGTCTTGGCGCAATTAGAGGATGGCTCCATCGTGGCCGTCCGGCAGGGAAACTTGCTGGCGACGGCCTTCCACCCGGAACTGACGGAGGACGACCGGTTTCACAGGTATTTTCTGGACTTATCTGAGGTAAGCTGAGATGGCGAAACAGGAAAACGTAGTCAAAGAACCAACGACGACGTATATCCACAATACAGAAATACCTACCTTCTTTGGCGAACCTATGCTCAGGGGAAGATTCGTCGAGGTGGATGAGGTGGCAACCTCAGACGCCCCAGCGCTATTCTACGAACATCCAGACGGCAGTATCTGGGTAGGTGACGCTGTTGCCTGGCTCAACTCTCTGGAAAGTGACTTTCAACACTTTCTCACTCACGATCTATGGGTCCTTTCGGATACCGCTGACTACCCGTGAGGAGTTTGTAGCAAGCGAATGAATTACCACAATCACATCACCGACGACCTGGACGCGATCATGGCCGTCCTGCCGGAGGACATCCGTGCAGCCGTGCAGCGGGTAGACCGACGGGACGAGCTGCTGGAGGTCATCCTCGACCTGGGCCGCGTCCCCACTGCCCGCTATACCGACGGCGAAGTCGTGCTGCGGGAGACAGAGGTTACCGAGGAGGAGATCAAGCACGTCGTCGATCGGGTGGGGGAGTTCGACGCCGACAATCGCGCCGGCATCGCCCGCACGCTCCATCGCATCGCGGCCATCCGCAACCGCAAGAGCGACGTCGTCGGCCTCACCTGCCGGGTGGGCCGCGCCGTCTACGGCACCATCGCCATCATCCAGGACATCGTCGAGAACGGCAAGAGCGTGCTTCTGGTGGGACGGCCTGCGGTGGGCAAGACGACGATGCTGCGCGAGGCCGCCCGCGTGTTGGCAGAGACGAAACGTGTCGTCGTCGTCGATACCTCCAACGAGATCGGCGGCGACGGCGACATCCCGCACCCCGCCGTCGGGCGCGCCCGCCGCATGCAGGTGGAGATGCCCTCCCTCCAGCACGAGGTGATGATCGAGGCGGTGGAGAACCACAATCCCGAGGTCATCATCATCGACGAGATCGGGCGCGAACTGGAGGCGCTGGCGGCGCGCACCATCGCCGAGCGCGGCGTGCAGTTGATCGCCACCGCCCACGGCAACACGCTGGAGAATCTCTTGATGAACCCCACGCTCTCCGACTTGGTCGGTGGCATTGAGAGCGTGACCCTTTCAGACGAGGAGGCCCGCCGGCGTGGCACTCAGAAGACGATCCTGGAGCGGCGCGCGCCGCCCACCTTCGACGTGCTGATCGAGATTCAGGACCGGCAAAAGCTCCTCATTCACCACGACGTGACCGAGTCGGTGGACGCCCTGCTGCGCGGCCAGCCGCTCCAAGCGGAGCTGCGCTACCGGGACGACGCCGGTGAGATCCGGAAGGAGAAGGCCGCTCCGGGTTCCCTGGAAGACCGTGAGAAGGGGCGGCCCGGCGCGGTAACCTCTATCGCCGCGCCGGTGCTGGCGGATAGGCACGAACCGGTGCGCATCCTGCCCTACGGCATCGCCCGCAACCGGCTGGAGCGGGCCACCCGCCGCATGCACGTGCCCGTCCATCTGGCGAGCAATCTAGGAGAGGCTGAGGTGCTGATCACTACCAAGGGCTTTTACCGAAAGCGGCCGCGCATGGTCGTGGACGCCGAGCGGCGTGGGTTGCCCATCTACGTCTTGCGAGCCAACACTGTCGCCCAGATGGAGGCCTGCCTGAGCGACATCTTTGACCTGGACAACCGCACGCCCGACCCGGTGCGCCAGGCGCTGCGCGAGGCGGAGGAAGCCATTCGCCAGGTGCAGGCGGGCGTGCCAGAGGCGGAACTCTCTCCGCAGAACGCCTACGTGCGTCGCCGCCAACACGAGATGGCCCAGGTCGCCGACCTCGGCTCGTACTCCGCCGGGGAGGGAGCAGAGCGGCGGGTCAAGATCTGCAGGAAGGAATAGGCGTCCTCGTGTTCATCACACTAGAAGGCCCTGAGGGCAGCGGCAAGACGACCCAGATCCAACTGCTGGCCGGTTGGCTGCGGGAGCAGGGCTACGAGGTCGTGCTGACCCGCGAGCCGGGCGGCACCGACATCGGCGACCAGATCCGCGCCGTGCTGCACGACCCGCGCAACACGGCGATGGGCGCCACGGCCGAGATCCTGCTCTACTCAGCCGACCGCGCCCAGCATGTGGCCGAGTGCATCCGTCCGGCGTTGGCGGACGGCAAGGTCGTGGTCAGCGACCGCTACTACGACAGCACACTGGCCTACCAGGGATACGGTCGAGGGCTCGATCTGGAGATGCTGCGCACCATCACCGCCTTTGCCACCGGCGGCCTCAAGCCCGATCTGACACTATACCTCGACATTGCGCCCGAAGAGGGCTTGCAGCGGCGGCAGGCGGGTGGGGAGGAGTGGAACCGGTTGGACGCGGAGACGCTAGAATTTCACCAGCGCGTGCGTGCTGGCTACATGGAGTTGATCGAACAGGAACCCGAGCGATGGGTGGTGATAGACGCTGTCCGTGCGCTGGAGGAGGTACAGGAGAAGATCAGGGCGAAAGTACAAGCAAGATTGGGGCAAATGAGACGTGATGCGTAAGACGTAATTACGCATTACGCTTTACGTCTTAGAAATCGTCCAGGCCACCACCGAAATCATCGCCGCCGCCTTCGCCCATCAGGTCTGGCATGGATTTCTCGATCGATTCCGGATCCTCCCCTGTCTCCAGGCGGCCCACGACCTCGTCGAACTCTGGTCCCAGGTCCTCGCCCATCTCGCTGCTCATCTTGCGCATCCAGCGTCCCAGGCTCTTGGGGTCGTTTTCGTCGAGGTCGGGGAAGCTGCTGGGGTCGGCCAAGTCATCCAGGTGGCTCTCCTCGGAGCGGGCCAGGCGCACACGGGACACCAGACGTGTGAGGTTAGTCCCACCGCAGCGCGGGCAAGCGACTGCTCCGGTATCGACGTCCGAAAAGCTGCGCCAGAAGATGGAAACGCGACGCCTGCAATCTTGACAGCGATACTCGTAGATCGGCATGTATCCCTCCGATAGATAAGTATCTGAATCCCACGAGTTGGGAGCCAAGTGGCTAACAGTATACCAATTTACCGCCATCTCGCAAGTCAGGAGTCAGCTTGTGGAAGAACCCTACGATTTTGCGCATCAGCCTCTGCTGCTCGTCATCTCCGGCCCCTCAGGTGCAGGGAAAGACGCACTGCTCCGGCGCTTGAAGGGACGTGAGTTGCCGATCCACTTTGTCGTCACCGCCACTGACCGTGCACCGCGACCGGGTGAGACCCACGGCGTGGACTATTTCTTCATCACCACCGAGGCCTTTGAGGCGATGATCGAGAAAGATGAGCTGCTGGAACACGCTATCGTCTACGGACAGCACAAGGGTATCCCCAAGCAACAGGTGCAGCAGGCGCTGGCCAGCGGGAAGGACGTCATCATGCGTCTCGACGTGCAGGGAGCGGCCACCGTCCGCCACTTGGTGCCGGAGGCTGTGTTGATCTTTCTGACTGCCTCTTCGGAGGCGGAACTGGAGTTGCGCCTACACAAGCGGAAAGGCGACTCACCCGAGCAAATCCAGAAACGACTGGCCACCGCCCGCGCCGAGATGAGGCAACTGGCCGAGTTCGACTATGTCGTCGTCAACCGGAATGGGGAACTGGACCGGGCGGTGGACGACGTGCTAGCCATCATCCGGGCCGAACACTGCCGCGCCGAGCCGCGGATGGTAAGGCTATGAGAGGAGCTATCGAGGTACGCGTCGGCGACCGGGTGCGCATGCGCAAACCCCATCCCTGCGGCGGAAACGAGTGGGAAGTGACCCGCATCGGCGCCGATATTGGCATACGCTGTCTGACATGTGGACGGCGCGTGATGCTGCCGCGCCCCAAATTCGAAAAGCAGATGAAGGCGATACTGGATGCAGAAGCCGACGAACGGCGCTAGGCGCTTGCTTTTCCTATTCTCCGATACGGGGGGCGGCCACCGCAGCACGGCCCAAGCCGTCGCGCAAACACTCCGGGAGCGGTACGGCGAGCGGGCGCAGATCGACCTTGTGGACGCGCTGGCCGAGTATGCCCCGTGGCCCTTCAACCGCCCCAGTGTCGTTTACTCCCACATGCTGCGGCTGAAAGGGCTGGTGTGGACCGCTGGCTTCTATCTATCCGATGGGCAGCGCCGCGTCAGACTGCCCGCGGTGTTCTGGCAGCTCCTGACGGGCGCGGCCATGCGCCGACTCCTGCGCGATCACCCGGCAGACCTCATCGTCTCCTTCCACGCCGCCTTCAACCACCTGGTCCCGCGACTCCTGCCAAAGACCCGGGCCGAGGCCCGCGTGATCACTCTCGTGACCGATCTCACCGCTGCCCATGCCTTCTGGTTTGCGCCGGGCGTCACCCGCTGCCTCGTGCCGACCGAGGACACGCGCCGCCATGCCCTGAGTCGGGGAATACCTGCAGAGCGCATCCTGGCGACCGGGCTGCCCGTGAGGCCATGCTTCGTCGAAGTGACCCGGGAAGATCGAGGCTCCGTGCGTCAGCGGCTGGGGCTGGAGACGGACTCGCCGATGATACTCCTGGCGGGCGGAGCGGAAGGGATGGGAGCGCTTCACCGCCTGTGCAGGGCGATCACGAGCGACGGCGTGCAGGCTCAGGTCGTCGCGATCACGGGGCGCAACGACCGCTTGCGCAGCCGGCTGGTCTCCGAGCGATGGCCGCTGCCGGTGCGCGTGGAAGGCTTCGTCCCCAACATGCACGAGTGGATGCGGGCGGCGGACCTACTGATCACTAAGGCTGGCCCCGCCACCATATGCGAGGCGCTGATCGTCGGATTGCCGATGGTGTTCAGCAGCGCGCTACCGGGCCACGAGCGGGCCAATGTGGGCTACGTCGTGCAGGGTGGTGCGGGAGTCTGGGCGCCGACGGTGGCACAGGTAGCGCGGGCGACGCGTGAGCTGCTGCTCGCCGGCAATCCGGTGCTGGCGCAGATGGCTACCCGCGCCCGATCGCTGGCGCAGCCCGAGGCTGCCCAGCGTGTAGCCGAAATTCTCTGGAACGTTGCCGGCGGCGAGTTGGCCTGAGGGGCAATTTGTGATAAAATCACTCTATACTCGGCCAGCAGTTGGAAGACAGGCTCGTTATGGAAACACTCGAATTCGAAACTCCGGTATCCCGACAACGCGACATCGCATGCACGGTTCACAAGCTGACCTACGCTGATGGGCGGGCCTATGGCTACATCATCTCCGACGACACGCGTCAACTGCGCTACGTAGGCAAGCGGACCGGACTGCACCTGCCAGCTCAAACGCGCCTGGTCGAGTTCTTCGATGTCGAGAACAACCTAGTCGGACGGTTGCAGCCGCCGGACATAGCGCCCTGGTTGCGGGTCAAGCATTATGACGTATTCGTCGGCGAGGAAGCGGAAGAGCCCTGCGCCGTGATCCAGGAGCAGTGGCGACTGGTGGATATCCTGCTGCTGCGCCTGCCGCGTTACGAGGTGCGAATGGGGGAACACCGCTACGTCGCGCAGGGCAGCCGCTACGGAACCAACGTCTACAGGATTCTCCTTCCGGACGAGGAAGAGGAAGAGAAGGAGACAGAGAAAGAGGCGGAAGAGAAGACCATAGAATCGATATTCGAGCCGCCTGAAGCCCCCGAAGCCAAGAGCGAGGCAGAGGCCGAGGACTGGGGAGACTTCGACACGGGCGAGCTTGAGCTGCCTGAGGACGAGGAGGTTGACGAAAAGCTCCGCACCAAGGAAATGGAGGTGGGGCTGATCGAACAACCGGCGGCCGGGCCCAGCTATATCGTCGAAACCGAGGCCGAGCCGCTACGCGAGATGCCGCTGGTGATGGCTGCGCTGGTGGCCCTCATCGACATGGAGCAGCACGGCTAGCGCAGAGCTAGGATCACTTCACCGACGTGGAACGGCGACGCTTTCTCTTTTTCAACTCCGGCCAATCCATCTTCCGATCGGCGACTGCTTCGGCCGAGACCATGTGCTCGACGGCGCGCGTCAGATCCTCCGTGTCGTACTCTTTCACCTGAGCTTTCATCTCGTCGAGGGCGGCGCGTTCCTCCTCGCTGAGACGGTCGGCCTCTACCTCGGTCAGCGCCAGCACCAGCGCGCGCTGGTCGTCGTCCAGTTTCTTCCCACCGCGCCCGCGCAGCCGCTCGATCCCCTCGGGCTGCAGGATCGATCCCTTTTTCTTCTTACATTTCGCCATACGTATCTCCTCGTACAATTGCACCTGCGCACACTTTCACGGCTTGCGCCAATCCGGCACCTGCGCCCAGTGGAGCCAGCGCCACCACAGCCCTGCCGGGTAGCCAACCATCTTGGCTGCGTCTCCCGTGACGCGGATGATGGGCACCCACAGCGTTGCACGCAGCTTCTGTGCTCGAGTCAGGCCACCCCACGCTCGCGCCAGTCGCCGGTAGGGTTTCCACGAGCGCAACGCGACGGCCCCGGCCAGGAGGAGTAAGCCTGAAAGCGATAGGAGCCGCCAGGGGAACAGGAGCCCTGCTGCGAAAAGAGCAAGCCCGCCCAGGTAGGAGGCGTAGCGCAAAAGATGTTGGCTGGGCCATAGGTTCGCCTTGCCGTCGCCGCGGGCGTAGCGATAGTACTGCACCCAATACGCGCGCAAGCCACGGCGGGGCCGAAAGTGAACCAGCGCCTCAGGCGCAAAAAAGTACGTCCCACACCGGCCGCGCAGTCGCAGATCAAAGATCAAATCCTCGCAGTAATTGATCCACTCCGGGTAGCCCCCCACCGCCTCCCACGCACTCTTGCGGAAGGCGAACGAGCGGCTGGAAGGGGGATAGCGATCCAGGTCCGCCAGTTCCCCAACTTCGGGGATCACCGTCGCCCCCAGCGCCGTCTCGAAAACGGTCTGTGGGGCAGGGACGAAGGCGCCGGCGACGGAATGGATCGCGCTATCCTCGAACGGTGCGACGATCTGTGCCAGCCACTGTGGGCTCAGACACACGCCCGCGTCGGTGACGGCGACGACGTCGCCCGCAGCGGCTGCGATGGCCGCGTTGCGTCCCTGGGAAATATTGGCCCCCGGCCGCCTGACGACGCGCAGCGGCAGGCGACGTTCAGCTTCCAGCAAGTGCAGCGTGCCATCGTTCGAGCCGCCGTCACAGATGACGACTTCGTCCGGCGCGTGGGTCTGGGTGGCCAGGCTGTCCAGCAGCCGGGGCAGGCTATCGACCTCGTTCAGCACTGTGGATACGACCGAAACGCGCATCGAGGAAATTATACACGACGGCGCGCCTACCGCAAAATCGGCCCTGACATTCCAAGGCTCCGTCGCATCGGGGCCAGGACCGCACGTGGGATGGCCTTTCCCGGCCGCTGACGCCCGAAAACCCGTCCTTCCGTGCCGATTTCTTGGTTGTATGGGATTTGACCTTTGATGTCAACTATGCTATAGTTATTGCCGTGGGAATAGCAGCAAGGTCAGGTCGCGATGTTCGTCAAGCCCAGGCTCACGAAGCCTAGGCTGTTTGTATATCTGCCTCCTCTGAAACCCACTGCCCCCACGGAATACTATGAACAAGGAGTAGAGAAAGTGAACGAGAAGGAAACCGGAACGGTCAAGTGGTTCAGCAACCCCAAGGGGTACGGATTCATCACCCGCGACGCGGGCGAGGATGTATTCGTCCACCACAGCGCCATCCAGATGGAGGGGTTCAAGACCCTTGAAGAGGGCCAGCGCGTCCAGTTCAACGTCGAGCAAGGCCCCAAGGGTCTGCAGGCCACCAACGTCACCCCAATGTAGGGATAGGAAGGCAACATACAAGAGGAGGCATAAGCATAGATCGCAAGTAGTAAGACATACGACAAACCGCGCACGACCGTCCTCGACGGCGTGCGCGGTTTCTTTTTGGGTCACGCGTTACGGCGACTGCTCGGCCAGTTCCTCGCGCACGGCCCGCAGCAGCGATTCCGCCTTCAGTTCGGCCAGCGTATAGCAGGGGGATTCGAGCCGCTCGGCCAGCGCCTGCGCCAGCCCCTGGTCGAAGGCCTCGTGCTCCATGTTGATCACCACCGATCGGATGTGAGCCTTGGGGAACATCTCGGCAACGCGATATGCCTCCTCCTGAGGCGGCACGCCTGTCATCGAGACGTTGCCTGCGCCGTCGGTGAGCAGCACCATCAGTGGCATCAGGTCGGGGTGCTGGCGCAGCTCACGGAGGGTGACCTCGTAGGCCCTCTGCAGGCCCGCCGAAAGAGGGGTCTTGCCGCCGACGGGTATGTTGGTCAGTGCGTGCCGCGCCAGCTCGACGCTGTTGGTCGGCGGGAGCACGACGCGGGCGTCGTTCTTCTGGAAGGCGACCAGTCCCACCCGGTCGCGCTGCTGGTAGGCGTCCGTCAGCAGCGACAAGACGGCCCCTTTCGTCGCCTCCATACGCTCGGCCACCGCCATCGACCAGGAGGCGTCCACGACGAACAGCACGAGATTGGCAGCGCGTCTTACCCGCACCTTGCGTTGATAGTCGTCGGGGCGCAGCGCCAATGCCGGGCCGCCCTCGCGCCGGCGCTCTTTCTGGTAGGGCGCAGCCGCGCGGAGTGTGGCGTCGAAGGCCAAGTCGGTGGGATCGCCGGGGGAAGGCCGGGCTTGGATGTAGCGACCGCGCTTGCGGTCGGTGCGCGTCTGGCTGCGGCGGCCTCCGGTGGAGCGGGTCAGCCGGTCCAGGGGCGTGTCGAGCGTGCGTGGCGCAAAGTCGTCACCTGGGGCGACTTTCTCCCCGCCATCCCACCAGCGCCCCTCCGAGGGCCACTGGGGGACACTCTGGAGCGCCGGATCCCGTGCCGGGCTACCCTGCTGTTCGGAAGATTCCTCGTCGCCAGTCTCCCTGGCTACGCTTTTTTTTTACCCGAGGCCTCGGCGTCTTCGTCGCTCTCTTCCTGCTCCGCGGGCGAGGGCGCAGCCTGGGCGCGTGCCTCGGCCACCCGCTCCGAAAGATCCCCCAGAGCGGTCTCCCTCTCTTGCATGGGGTGTCGCTTCAGGCGATGGGGCAGCGCCAACTCGGCGGCCAGCACGATGTCGCGGTCGTTCAGGCGGGTGCGGCCTTCGAAAGCGGCGTGGGCACGGGCCGCCTTAAGCACGACCAGGTCGGCGCGGTGGCCATCTACGCCCAACTGGCTCATCATCGTCGCGATAGTCGCCAAATCCTGCTGGGAGTACTTGACCTCGGGCAGGAGGCGGCGGGCGCGGACGATTTCGCCGGAGAGGGCCTTCTCCTTGGCCGCCCACTCCTCGCTGAATCCATCGGGGTCGGCCTCGCAGGCCAGATTTCGCTCCATGATCGCCATCCGGGCGGCAGGATCGCGGATGCCCTGCATATCGACGCACAGCGCGAAGCGGTCAAGGAGCTGCGGGCGTAGATCCCCTTCCTCGGGGTTCATCGTGCCGATGAGGATGAAGCGCGCCGGGTGGCTGAAGGAGATGCCCTCCCGCTCCACCACGTTGACGCCCATCGCCGCCGCGTCGAGCAGCAGATCGACGACGTGGTCGTCCAGCAGGTTGACCTCGTCCACGTAGAGCACGCCCCGGTTGGCGGCGGCGAGCACCCCTGGCTCGAAGCGCCGCTCCCCTTTCTGAATCGCGCGCTCGATGTCCAGCGTCCCCACCACGCGGTCCTCTGTCGCGCTGACGGGGAGATCTACGAACTGTGTGCGGTGGCGGACGCTGGGCAGCTCCTCCCCTGCCTCAGCCCGCTCACGGCATTCGGTGCACCACGTCGCCGGCTGATCGGGATCGCAGTTAAAGTGGCAGTCGGCGACCACCTCGATCTCTGGCAGCAGCGCGGCCAGCGCGCGGGCTGCAGTGGATTTGGCCGTGCCGCGCTCCCCCCGGATGAGCACCCCACCGATCTGGGGATAGATCGCGTTGAGCACCAGCGCGCGCCTCATGCGCTCCTGGCCGACGACGGCAGTGAACGGGAAGATCAGCATGGCATTTGCTCCCGCCGCATTATACCGCAGTCCAGCAAAAACGAAAGCATCGCCCCGCGTCGATACTTTTTTCCCATGGACAGGCCGCGCTACCCATGGTATCATTAGGGTGCTTATGGAGAGCCTGCCACCCGAATTCCTTTTTCTCGCCACCCTGATCGTTATCGCCCTTGCCGGCGGCCTGACCGTGTGGCTCATCCGCTACGTCAGTGGAAGAGAGAAGCGCAAGAGGCGACGCGATCCCATAGCGGCGGAGGCTCCTGTGCCGATGCCGACGGCTGCACCGGCGTCCCCCTCTGAGGGAGAGCAGGAATTGCTGCGCGTCTCGCGCACAGACGAGGGTGAGTTAGTCATCTCCGTGCAGGGCCGTCCTTACCGCCACCTGCGACAGATCGCCGATCAGCAGGTGGGACGGGAAGCAATGGAAGCCCTCAAAGCCGTGATGGCGTTTTCCGAAGGGATGCTTCCCTCGACGCCGCAGGCGGCACCCCGGGCTCAGCAACCTTCCCCCAAGCCATCTTCCCGCATCACGGACAAGCCGCCCGAGCCGACGGCTGCCTCTACGCTGCACAAACCCGGCAGCATGCTCGACCCTCTGTTCCTCGTCGAAGGCATCGACGGGTTGTTGCAGCAAAGGGTGCGGGAGCGTCCCGACATGGCCGGCCGATTCATTCGTCTGGCGACCGGCCGGGGTGGCGGTCTGCGTATCTACATCGATCAGCAGGTCTTTGAGTCCATCAACGACATCACCGACTCCGAGGTGCGGACGCTCATTCAGCAAGTCATCCGCGAATGGGAGGGGAGCTAGCGCGAACGATGGATGCACAAAGGCCGCAGCCTCTCTCGGCTGCGGCCTGTTGCTTTCTATTTGGCGAACTCAATGGGATGAGCCCCGTCCGCAGGTAGCGCACGAACTCGACGGCGTGCAGGAGCCACACGACGGACCTGCTCCCGCGATCACCCCCTCGCTCCCGATGGCCGAAAAAAGCGAGATTTGGCGGCGCGTATCGTCGCCCCCGCACTTGGGGCAGGCGATGGGGGCATCGGCGTCCGTCATCGACCGCAGGGCGTCGAAGCACGTCTCACAATCGAGGCACTTGTACTCGTACAGAGGCACAGATTATCCCGCCTTTCCCCCGATCCCCAACATTTGCGCCAGACCGGCAAAGGCCTCCACCACGCGGTCGAGTTGCTCGTCGGTGTGAGTGGCCATGTAGCTGGTGCGCAGGAGCGACGACTCTGGCGACACAGCCGGCGGCAGGACCGGGTTGGTGTAGACCCCTGCGTCGAAGAGCGTTTTCCAGGCCAACACGGTGGGGATGTCGTCGCCGATGAGGATCGGAATGATGGGGGTCTGGCTGTTGCACACGTTGAAGCCCAGCTTGCGATATTCGCCCCGCATGCGCTCGCCGATCGCGTTGACTCGCGCGATGCGCTCCGGCTCCTCCTGTATCACCTCCAGCGCGGCCATCGCCGCTGCCGTGCTGGCCGGCGTGATGCTGGCGCTAAAGATCAGCGTACGGGCGTTGTGCTGGATGTAGTCGATTACGTCCGCACTACCGGCGATGAACCCGCCCAGGCTGGCGAAGGACTTGCTGAAGGTGCCCATGATCAGATCGACGTCTTCAGTAACGCCGAAATGGGCTGCCGTGCCGCGCCCTCCCCCCAGCACGCCGACCGAGTGGGCATCGTCTACCATCAGGCGTGCTTCGTATTTCTTGCACAGCTCCACGATCTCCGGCAGCGGGGCAATGTCACCTCCCATGCTGTAGACGCCATCGACGACGACCAGTTTGCCGGCATCCTTCGGCAAGCCGGCCAAAACACGCTCCAGGTGATCCATGTCATTGTGATTGAAGCGGCGCGTCTCTCCAAAGGATAGGCGGCAGCCGTCCACGATACTGGCGTGATCGTCTTTGTCCGTGATGACAAAGTCGCCTCGGCCCACCACCGCCGAGATGGTGCCCAGGTTGGTCTGCATACCGGTAGAGAAGATCAACGCCGCATCCTTGCCGACGAACTCAGCCAGTCGCCGCTCTAATTCAAGATGAATCTCCAGCGTACCATTGAGGAAGCGAGAGCCGGTGCAACTGGGGCCATAGTGTTCCGTCGCTTCGATGGCAGCCCGGCGAACCTTGGGGTGCATCGTGAGCCCAAGGTAGTTGTTCGAGCCGATCATGATCAAACGATGGTCGCCAATGGTAACCTCAGTGGCCTCAGTGTCGGAGAGGGGGATAAAGTACGGATAGATGCCAGCCTCCTTAGCCTCCTTGGCCCGCGTGGTGCGGGTATCGGTCTGGCACTTTTCGAATATATCCATGATATGAAGCCTCCTTAGCAAGGTCCGGCGCAGGGGCTGTTCCTGCACACCGACCGCTATTATAAGTCAAAGTGCTCTCGTAGTAAAGCGGGCGGCAGAGCTTGGCCGGATTGGACAAACTTGCTCCTTGGTGGCATAATCAGAGCACTGCCGCCAATTCTCCATCCGGCACATCGGAGGTGCACTTTGAAAGAGCTGGCAAACCTGGCACTGGATACGGCGCGTAAGCCGCGGCGCGCCTGAGCCTTTCCGTCAGTTGGTCAACATGCGCGCAGGGCAGTCAATGGATCGCTGGCTCTGGCGCGGTGGGGTGGCGCTACTGGCGCTGGTCGCCATCGTGGGAACAGCGCTCGTCGTCGCCCTGGCCCTGGGCTTCAACAGCCCGCGCCCTCTCCGCTCTCCCGATTGGGAGGTCGCCGATCTCCCACTCGCCCTGGAAGCTCCACCGGGCGCAACCTCCGTGGAACTGTTGGGGCAACCCTACGACGATTTCACCCTTGAAGTTGAGGCCGTCCCCCTCTCTACCTCAGGCCTCGACGGCTACGGCTTGGTTTACCGCGCGCAGGACGGTGCTCACTATTACGCCTTCGCCATCGGCAGCGATGGCTACTATGCCGTCCTGCGGGTGGCGGGAAGCGAGGAAACCCCGCTGGTGGAGTGGCAGCAGTTCCCCCACATCCACCGGGGCCTGCAGACGAACCGCCTGCGCGTGGCCTGCGCGGGCGCGACCTGCGATTTCTTCATCAACGACGAGTACGCCGCCACTGTCAAAGACGGTACCTGGCTGGCGGGCAATGCAGGGCTGTGGGTACGCAGCCTTGACGACAGCGCCGTGACCGTGCGGTTCGAGGGTGCGCGTGTGTGGGTGGAGCGATGACGATAATTTGCGTCGCCGTCGCAATATAATCGAAATGCAGTCGGTCAGGAGGACAAAGGTTTGTATGAAGCCCAAGATCGACAAGACACAGTTCGGCTCGATCGTTATCGAGGGGAAAGCGTTCAAGCACGACGTCATCATCCGGCTGGATGGCCGGGTCGAGAAGCGGAAGAAGAAGCTATCGAAAGCCATCTACGGCACGTCGCACGTCATCTCGCTGGCCGAGGCCGAATACGTCTACGAGGAGGGTGCGGAGCGGCTCGTCGTCGGCACAGGCCGTTTCGACTCGGTGAGACTATCGAGCGAGGCGGCGGACTACCTTGGGCAGAGGAACTGCCAGGTAGACCTGCTGCCCACGTCTGAGGCCGTCCGGTTCTGGAACGAGACCGAGGGAGCCATGATCGGCCTGTTCCACGTCACGTGTTGATCGGCCGTTGAGAGGAGGCCGGCGATGCAGATCACAAGAGCAGAAGTTACCCCAGTCGAGTTGGCCCTGCACCACCCCGTGCGGGCCGCCCACCATCCACAGATCGACCGCGTGACGGCGGTGTTCGTCCGCATCGAGACGCGCCAGGGTGAGAGCGCCTGGGGCTGCGCCGTGGCCCACCCTGACCTGACGGGCGAGCAGCCGGACGACGTCGTCCGAGCCTGCCAGGACTGCGCCGACCTCGTGCCCGACTTGCACCCGACGAACCTGGAGTACTCCCTGGCCGAGCTGGAGCCGCTCACTCAGGATACACCGTCGGCTCTGTGCGCCTTCGACCTGGCTTTTCACGATCTCCTGGGCCTGGCCGCCGGGATGCCCCTTTATCGCATGCTGGGCGGGTACCGCAGCCGCATCCAGACGTCGGTGACGATTGGCATCGCGCCGATGAAGGAGACGGTTGAGATGGCGCTCAAACGCGCCAGCGAGGGGTTCCGCTTGCTCAAGATCAAGGGCGGGCTCGACGCCGAGGAGGACGTCCGCCGGGTGCAGGCGGTTCACAGGGCCTTGCCCGACTTTGTGCTGCGATTGGACGCCGACGGGGGATATACCGTCGAGCAGGCACTGGACGTGGCCCGCGCCCTGGAGGACTGCCTGGAGATGCTGGAGCAGCCCACGCCTCCCGATGACCTGAAGGTCCTGCGCCAGGTCACCAAGCACAGCCCGGTACCCATCCTGGCCGCCCAGAGCGTGCGGGGTCCTGAGTCGGCTCTGGAGGTCGCCTCGCGCCACGCCGCGGATGGGATCAATGTCAAGGTGGCCGGGTGCGGCGGGCTGCGCTGCGCGCGTCAAGTCGATACCATTGGCCGCGCCGCTGGGCTGGCGACGATAGTTGGCTGCCTCACCGAGCCGGCGCTCCTCGTGGCCGCCGGTCTCAGCCTGGCGCTGAGCAGTCCCAATGTCCGCTACGGCGACCTGGATGGTCACCTCGACCTGATCGACGATCCCACCGTGCCCGGCTTTCTCCTGGAACAGGGGTACCTCATCGCCACCGACACGCCTGGCCTCGGCTGTACGGTGGAGCTGTAAGGGCGCGTCCAATCACGGGCGATTGCGGGCTCTGCCCGCAATCGCCAAGCTGCCCGAAGGGCAGCCGCTTGCCCCTTTTGCCCATCTGCGGTACAATCCCCCCCAATCATCCCCTGGACTTTAGGAGTTTCATGCGCGCCGATCTACACATTCACACCACTGCCTCCGACGGGTGCTGGCCACCGGAGCAGCTCATAGCCGAGATCAGGGCTCACTCCATCGACCTCTTTGCGGTCACCGACCACGATACCATCGACAACGTGGAGCCTACCGAAGCGCTGGCCCACAAGGCAGGGCTGGCCTTTCTGCGCGGCGTCGAGGTTTCCACCTGGCTGAAGGAGCATTACGTACACATTCTGGCCTATGGCTTCGAGACAGGCAACCCGACGTTCTCTGAGCTGCTGCGCGAGAACCGAAACAAGATCGGCCAATCCAACCGAGAGGTCATCCACAAGCTGATCGCCGAAGGCTACCCGATCGACCCCAACGATTTCGAAGCTTACGAGTACGAGCCCACTCGCGGAGGGTGGAAAGCGCTCAACTTCCTGATCGACCGCGGACTTTGCACCGGTGTGAGGGATTATTTCGAGAATCTGGAGATAGGAATGTCTGCCGTTTTCCGGACCTTCCCGCACCCTGCCGAGGCCATCGCCGCTATTCGAGAGGCCGGCGGCGTACCCGTTCTCGCCCATCCCGGCGCCACATGGCGCAACAACGGCGGCGTAGGCGAGGAGGCGCTATCACCTCTGCTCGACGCCGGCATCGGCGGCGTGGAATGCTACCACAGGTTCAACGACGAGGCAACGACCCGCTTCTGCCTCGACTGGTGCGCCCGCCACGATTTGATCGTCACCGTCGGCTCTGATTGCCACGGTGGGCTGGTCGATCGTGAGCTGGGGTTCCCTCCCGTGGACACCGCCGACTTGCGACTGGGCGAACTGGAAGATAGAATCATCCGTTGACGGAGACCGAGATGACAGACTTATCTATTTCCAAACGCGGCACTGCGATGCCGGCGTCGGCGATGCGCAAGCTGGCACCTCTGGCCGATGCGACCACAGCGCGGGGCGTGCGCGTGATTCACCTGAACATCGGCCAGCCCGACATCGAAACCCCCCCCGAGTTCTGGGAGGCGGTGAGCACTTTCCCCGAGCGCACGCTGGCTTACGCTCCCTCGGAGGGCCGCGCCGAGTGCGTCGAGGGTATGCTCGAGTACTATGCCCGCTTCGATATCCCCCTGTCGTCAGAGCAGATCGTCGTCACCACCGCCGGCTCCGAGTCGCTGCTGTTCGCGCTCATGGTCTGCTGCGATCCCGGCGACGAGGTCATCCTTCCCGAGCCATTTTACTCCAACTATGCCGGCCTGGCGACGATGGCTGGCCTGCGCGTGGTGCCCTTCAGAACCTATGCCAGGGATGGCTATCGCTTGCCCGCGCGCGAGGTGATCGAAGGACTGGTGAGCGAGCGCACGCGTGCCATCCTCTACTCCAGCCCCGGTAACCCCACCGGTGCCGTCTACACGCCCGACGAGGTGAGGATGTTGGCCGACATTGCCAAACTCCACGGCCTGTTCCTCTTGGCCGACGAGCCATACCGCGAGCTTACCTATGATGGCCCGGTCGCCACCAGCGCGCTGCACCTGCCCGGCATGGAGGAAAGCGTCATCGTGCTGGACAGCGTCTCCAAGCGGTTCTCCGCCTGCGGTGCGCGGATCGGCTGCGCTATCTCGCGCAACGAAGCCGTGATGGAAGCGATCATGAAGCTGGCGATGGCGCGCCTCTCGGCGCCAGTACTGGAGCAGATCGGCGCCGCCGCGTGCCTGATAAACACGCCGCCCTCCTACTTTGAAGACATGCGGGCCGAGTACACCCGCCGCCGGGACATCGTCTACGAGCGGATGAATCAGATGGAGGGTGTCTTCTGCCCCAAGCCGGCGGGCGCTTTCTACGCCATGGCCCGGATCGATGGGGTGGACACGGAGGACTTTGCCCGGTGGCTGTTGACCGACTTTGAGGATGGCGGCGAAACGGTGATGGTTGCCCCGGGATCGGGATTCTACAGCACGCCAGGACTGGGACACGACGAAATCCGCATCGCCTACGTCTTGGAGACAGACGTTCTCTCGCGGGCGATGGACCTGTTGGCGATGGCCATCCATCGCTATCGTCAGGAATGTGCAGGCTGAGCACTCAGTGGACAAGAGGAGGAGAAGATGACCACCGGCAAATTGCAGGGAATGACCATTGCCTTCATCGGCAGCGGGACCATGGGAGGGGCGATGATCCACTCGTTGCTGAGGGCGGGCGAGGTCAATGCGGAGCAAATCATCGCCAGCGATCCGCTGGCAGAGCGGCAGGAGGAGCTACGGACCCGTTACAGCGTGCGCGTCACTGCCGATAACGCCGCTACCGCCAACGAGGCCGACGTCGTGGTGCTTGCGGTCAAGCCGCAGGTGCTGCCCGAAGTGCTGCCCGAGTTGCATGGCAAGATCAGGCCTGAGGCACTGGTATTCTCCATCGTCGCCGGGATGCCCATCGCCACCATCGGCAAAGGACTCGGCCACAAAGCCATCGTGCGCACGATGCCCAACACACCGGCCCAGATCGGGGAGGGAATGACCGTGTGGACAGCATCGCCCGCGGTCACCGAAGCGCAACGCGCCCAGGCGCAGGCTATCTTGCAGACGATGGGACTGGAGATGTACGTGACCCACGAGGATGCACTTGACATGGCGACCGCCGTCAGCGGTACCGGTCCCACCTACGTCTTCATGCTCATGGAGGCGCTGGTGGACGCGGCGGTGCATCTGGGTTTCTCACGGCGCGAGGCCCGCCCGCTCGTCATCCAGACGGTCATCGGCTCCGCCAGGTTCGCCCAGCAGTCGGAAAAGCACCTGGCCGAGTTGCGCAACATGGTCACTTCGCCAGGTGGTACCAGCGCCGAGGCGATCTACCAGATGGAGAAAGGCGGTATGCGCACAGTGCTCTCCAAGGCGGTGTGGGCGGCCTATCAGAAGTCACGCTTGCTGGGCGAGCGCGCCCAGCAGCCGCCGGAGGCCCCGCTGGAGGTGAATGGGAAGGGGTAGACGGCAAAGGGAAAGCAAAGCCTCCCGCAGGTGCCGATGCTGCGCGTCGGTAGGATCTGCGGGAGGCTTCCTTTTACGTGATTTCTGGCCACGCCGTCCAATCGTAGCCGATCTCGGCGTCGTCGTGGGGGATGCGTCCCTCGTCGGCGCCGTCGTACTCGTGGGAGACGACGTAGAAGATGTGAGCCGGCCCCTGCAGCACTCGGTAACCGTGAGCCACGCCGGGCGGGATCTTGAGCACAATGGGCTTTTGCCCCTCGCCCATCAGCAACTCCTGCAACTCGCCGTGGGTGGGCGAATCGGGACGGGTATCGTAGAGCGCAGCCTTGATGGCGCCTACGGCCACGTACCACCAGTCGGTCTGCTTCTGGTGGATGTGCCAACCCTTGGCCACGCCCGTGTAGGACATTGTGTGGCTCCACTGGCCAAACCCCTCGGGAAAGATCGGATCGCTTCCCCGAATGATCTCGCGGAACATGCCGCGCTCGTCCATATGGGTCACGAGTTCCTTGATCTCAATGCCGTGGATCATAGATACTCCTCTGGCCTGGCTAAAAGATGACCTGCTGCAAAGGCGCAGGCATGAATAAGAGCGCGAAGACGACCAGCAGCAACATGCCAAGGGCAACGCGCGGCCAGTCGAGTTTTGTGACGTCGTCGAGCGGGAGTGGGTGACGCCGATTCAGAACCAAGTTCAAGAAGCCCCACATCAGCCAGATTCCACTGGCCCCGCTGCCGCTCAACGCAAGCCACCCACCCCAGGCTATCATCGCACCGATGGCGACGTGACCCAGGGTATGGGCTCGGCGGCCCAAGAGCGCGTAACTGACGTGCCCGCCGTCGAGTTGCCCCACCGGAACCAGATTGAGCATGGTGACAAACAGCCCTGCCCAGGCAGCGAAGGCGACCGGGTGCAGCCACACGTCCTCCCCGCCAGCGGGGAGAAGTCGGCCAAACATCAGATACTTTATTCCTGCATAGAGCAGCGAGTTTCCCTCCTGCCAGGCACCTTCTACTCCAGGCGGAGGTGGTCCCACGGTGGAAAGCGCCAGCCCAAGGATCAACAGAGGGATTGCCACGATCAGACCGCCCAGCGGGCCGGCTATGCCGATGTCGAGCAACGCCTTTCGATTCTGCATCGGCTTTCGCTGCACGATCAGCGCCCCCATTGTTCCAAACAACAGATTGGGGAATGGAATGAAGTAAGGCAGACTTTGCGGTGAGCCGTGCAAGCGACCGACAAAGTAGTGGCTCAACTCGTGGGCCAGCAGGATACCCATCAACGTAGCCGCAAAGGGAACCCCGAGGTAGATATGGGTCAGCGGCACAATCAGTATCCCGAGCCCTGTAGTGCCCTCCACCATGGCAGGCTCCAAGGCGTTTAGAGCGCCGATGTAGAGCACACTCAAGACCGTCGCCAGGAATAGCACGACGTTGACCCACACCCGGCCAGTCTTGTGCTCGAAAGCTCCCTTGACAGCCACTATCTCGTGGCCGCCTCCGGATGAATCGCGCAACGACGCTATGTAACCGGCATCGGCAAAGCGCTGCGAGATTTGTCCAAAGGCAGCCTCCGTGTCACCCTCGATCTGGCCGCGAAACGCAAACGCCTCGTCAGGGGGCCGCAGCACCTCGTGCGTATCGACGCGCATCACGTCGGCAAGCTGCCGCTTCAACTGCGCGATGGTCATCAACTGCGCCGCCGCATCACGTTCTGTCGTGGGGATCTCGTTGTTTCCTTGTTCCATCGACTGCTCCTTCGTCAGCGCTCTGGATTATACACGATACGGGTGAAACGTAAAGCGGGGAAGCAGAGACGGTTTCTCCACTTCCCCGCCATTTGCTATTCGCCGATTCGCTTTACACCTCGCTGAACTCTCCCTCGACGACTTCCTCTTCGCCGGCCGGAGCTCCAGCGCCGTGGCCGGGCTGTGTTCCGCCGTTGCCGCCGGCATACGTACCGCCTGCCGTCTGCTGCTGGGCATACATTTGTTGCCCGATGGCATAGCTGGCCTGCTGTAACTGCTCGATCAGTTGCCGGATGCGTGCCGCGTCATCTCCTTCCTTGGCGCGCTTTAGGTCCTCAACGATCGACTCGATGCGCCCACGGTCGGAAGCCTGCACTTTGTCGCCCAGGTCGCGCAGCATCTTTTCCATCTGGTAGACCAGCGCGTCGGCTGTGTTGCGGGCGTCGATCAGTTCCTTGCGCTTCAGATCATCTGCCTCGTACCGCTTCGCCTCGCGCACCAGTCGCTCTACGTCATCCTTATTCAGATTCGTGCTGGCCGTGATCGCGATCTGCTGCTCCTTGCCGGTGGCCTTGTCCTTGGCCGACACGTTCAGGATGCCGTTGGCGTCGATGTCAAAGGCCACCTCGATCTGCGGCACGCCGCGCGGCGCAGGCGGGATGCCCTCCAGGTTGAACATGCCCAGGCTCTTGTTGTCGGCAGCCATGGACCGCTCGCCCTGCAACACGTGGATCGTCACCGCCGTCTGGCCATCCGCGGCGGTGGAGAACGTCTCGCTCTTGCGCACCGGGATGGTGGTATTGCGCTCGACGAGCGGCGTCATCACCCCGCCCAGCGTCTCCACGCCCAGCGTCAGCGGCGTCACGTCCAGCAGCAACACGTCCTTAACCTCGCCGCCCAGCACGCCCGCCTGAATGGCCGCGCCGACGCCGACGACCTCGTCGGGATTGACCCCCTTGTGCGGCTCCTTGCCGCCGGTCAGCTCGCGCACCAACTCCTGGATCATCGGCATGCGCGTCGCGCCGCCGACCAACACGACCTCGTCCAGATCGCTGGCCTTCAGCTTGGCGTCGCGCAAAGCCTGTTCGAAAGGCGCGCGGCAGCGCTCGACCAGATCCTCGGTCAGTTGCTCCAGCTTGGCCCGCGTCAGCTTCATTTGCAGGTGCTTGGGGCCGCTGGCGTCAGCGGTGACGAAGGGCAAGTTGATCTCCGTCTCCATCACAGTGGAGAGCTCGATCTTGGCCTTTTCCGCCGCCTCCTTCAGTCGCTGCAGCGCCTGGCGGTCGGCTCGCAGGTCAACACCCTGGTCCTTCTTGAACTCGTCGGCGATATAGTCGGTGACGCGCTGATCCCAGTCGTCGCCTCCCAAAAAGGTATCGCCGCTGGTGGACTGCACCTCGACCACTCCCTCGCCTACGTCCAGGATGGAGACGTCGAACGTGCCGCCGCCCAAGTCAAAGACCAGGATTGTCTCGTCCTTCTTTTTATCCAGACCATAGGCCAGCGAAGAAGCGGTGGGCTCGTTGATGATGCGCAGCACCTCCAGGCCGGCGACCTGGCCGGCATCCTTGGTGGCCTGGCGCTGGCTGTCGCTAAAGTAAGCCGGGACGGTGATGACTGCCTGCTTGACCGGCTCGCCCAGGTAGGCCTCGGCGTCCTGCTTCATCTTGCCCAGGATCATGGCCGAGATCTCCTGTGGGGAATACTCCTTGCCCGTCTGCGAGATGTAAACGCGCGCGTCGCCCGCAGGTCCCTCCACGATCTTGTACGGCAGGATCTGCCGCGCCTTTTCCACCATCGGGTCGTCGTAGCGGCGGCCCATCAGCCGCTTGATGGAAAACACGGTGTTCTCCGGGTTGACCACGGCCTGCCGCCGGGCCATCTGCCCCACCAGACGCTCCCCGTTTTTGGCGAACGCCACTACCGACGGAAACAGTCGCCCTCCCTCGGCGCTGGGGATGACGGTGGGCTCGCCGCCCTCCATCACGGCAACCACCGAGTTGGTCGTCCCCAAGTCGATACCAATAATCTTACCCATGTTTCACCTCCAAATCCATACCTCGTGGCTTGGTTTCAAATATCATCAGTAACTCGGTTTGACTATACCCCACCTGCATCAGAAAAAGATAAGAGCAATATCAACTTTTCGTTAGATTGAACAAGGTGCACACACGGCGCTTTGACTTCTATGCAAGGCTGGGCTATACTCTCCTGTACCTTAACGGCGCACTCCAGATAGTGACGAGGGAGCCAAACGATGACCAAGTCGAGGTCCGACAAGGACATCATCCTGATCGTCGACGATCAGCCAGAGAACCTGCAGATCCTGGCCGCCATATTGGCCGAGCAGGGCTATGAGGTGCAGCAGGCGCTCAACGGCAGGCTGGCGCTCAAAGCGGCCCAGGAGCTTCTGCCCGACCTGATCTTGCTGGACGTCCGTCTGCCCGACATGAGCGGCTACAAAGTCTGCGAGCGGCTGAAGGCAGACGAGTCAACCCGTGACATCCCCATCATCTTTGTCAGCGTCGTCGGCGAGACCGAGGATAAGGTCAAGGCCTTTGCCGCCGGCGGCGTGGATTATATGACCAAGCCTCTCCAGGTGGAGGAGGTGCTGGCGCGCGTGGAGACGCACCTGGCGCTGCGCACCATGCGGAGGCAACTGGAGGAGAAGAACGCCCAGCTCGAGCGGGAGATCGACGAGCGCAGGCGGGCAGAGAAGGCGCTGAAAAGCAGTCGCGAACAGCTTGAGCTGATCACCGACAAGATGCCGGTGTTGCTCGCCTACGTCGATTCGGAGCAGTGTTACCTGTACGTCAATCAACCATATGCTGACTGGTATGGGCTTTCCAAAGAAGACATCATTGGGAGGCGCGTGAAAGACATTCTGCCCGAGGCGTCGTATCGAGGGGCCGCCAAACACATCAAGGCCGTGCTCAGGGGGCAAGCGGTGTCCTTCGAGAATATCGCGCCCGACCTAAATGGACAAACACGGGTCGTCAAGGCGGCCTATGTCCCGCATTTCGACGAGCATGGTGGCGTGAAAGCTTTTCTGGCAGTTGTTGAAGACATCACCGAGCGCAGGCGGGCGGAAGAGGCACTGAGAATTAGGGACAACGCTATTGCATCGTCCGTCACTGCTATGGCCATTGCCGAGTTTGCAGGGAACCTAACCTATGTCAATCCCGCCTTTCTCAGGATGTGGGGCTACGATGACGAGAGTGAGGCATTGGGAAGACCTGCCGTGGAATTCTGGCAGACGAAAGAGAAGGCTCGGGAGGTGATCAAGGTACTACGCACCGGCGACAGTTGGACGGGTGAACTGGTGGCCAAGAGAAAAGACGGCGTATTATTCAATGTCCATCTTTCTGCAAGCATAGTCACCGACGAGACTGGCGACCCTACCTGTATGATGGCCTCGTTCGTAGACATCACCGAGCGCGTCCGAACCGAAGCGGTTCGGCGGCAGGCGGAGGAGGCGCTGCGGGAGTCGGAGGAGCGCTACCGCGCCATCTTCGAGCAAGCGGCGGACTCGATTGTACTCATTGACGCAGAGACCGGAGCGCTGGTAGAGTTTAACGACAGAGCGCACGAGAACCTCGGCTATACCCGCGAGGAGTTTGAAAAGCTCAAGATACCGGACTTTGAGATCATAGAGTCTGTTGATGGAGTCGCGAAGCACCTTGAGAAAGTCATCAAAGAGGGAATTGATACATTTGAAACGAAACAAAGAACAAAGAGCGGCGAGGTGCGGGAAATCCTGATAAGCGCCAGGGCCATCTCTGTTCGTGGGAAGCGCTTTGTTCAGGGCATATGGCGTGACATCACAGAACGCAAGCAGCTTGAGGAGCAGTTGCGGCAGCAGGAACGCCTGGCGGCCATCGGTCAACTGGCCGGCGGCATCGCCCACGACTTTAACAACCTGCTGACGTCTATCATGCTCTACGCCCAGATTCTCAAGAGCAAACCCCACTTCCCTCCCGATCTGGCCCCAAACGTCGAGACCATCCTGGACGAGTCGCGCCACGCGGCGAAACTGGTGCAACAGATCCTGGATTTTGGCCGACGCTCGATGATCGAGACTCGCTCTGTCGATCTCGCCTCCTTCGTTGACAAGGCTGTGGGTATCCTGCGGCGTGCGCTCCCGGAGAACATCCGCCTCGTCCTCAATATTGAGACAGGGGAGCACAACGTACAGGCCGATCCGACGCGCATCCAGCAAGTGGTGATGAACCTGGCGACCAACGCGCGAGACGCCATGCCAGAGGGCGGGGAACTGCGTATCGGCCTGTCCCGCGCGCAGGTGAAGAGGGAGAAAGACGCGCCGTTGGCGGGCATGCCGGTCGGCGAGTGGGTGTGCCTGGCCATCTCGGACACGGGGACGGGCATGACCGAGGACGTGCGGCAGCACCTGTTCGAGCCCTTCTTCACAACCAAGCCTCCAGGGGAAGGGACAGGACTGGGCTTGGCCCAGGTTTACGGCATCGTCAAGCAGCATGAGGGACACATCGGCGTGGAAACGGAGGCTGGCCACGGGACGACGTTCCGGGTCTATCTTCCGATCCATCGAGGAGCGACAGAGGAAGCCGCGCGCGGGACCACAGCACTTCTGAGGGGAAAGGGCGAGACTATTCTGCTGGTGGAGGATGAGGAACGACTGCGGGAGGTGGGCCGGGAGATCCTGGAATCGCTCGGATATCGAGTGTTGACAGCGAAGGACGGCCACGAGGCCTTGGCTACCTACCGTTCGACGGCAGACATAGACCTGGTGATCACGGATCTGGTGATGCCGGTGATGGGAGGGGTGCAATTGATCCAGGAATTGAAGAGGATAGACCCCCACGTGAAAGCACTGGCCATCACTGGCTACGCGCTGACGGCGGACAAGCGGGAGCTAAAAGAAGCAGGATTGCTGGACGTTGTCCACAAGCCCTTCGATGCTGACACGCTAGGAGAGACCGTCCGCCGGATTCTGGATACTGCCCGATAGGTGCATCGTGTCGGTGGGAGAGGTGGGATGAAGGACGAACGCAAGACCAAGAAGCAACTGATAGATGAGTTGGCAGCGTTGCGCCAGCAGGTCGCGGAGCTGGAGGCCTCCGAAACCGATCAGGAGTTGCAAACAAAGCCGCTGCGCGATCTGATCGAGCTCATCCATTTCGCGGAGAACGTGTCCACGAGGATACACGGCCTATTGGACGAGGCTGAGATCTACGGGGCCATAAGGGATGAGTTCTTGAGATCGAAGCGGTACACGGCGACCATCCTGCTGCTGACGGATGACGGGGCAAAGCTCAGGATCGCGGAATCGTCCATACCCGCCAGGATGCTGAAGGCAGCGGAGAAGGCAACCGGGCTGCGGCTGAAGGGGTTCCAGATCGACCTGAGCAAGTCCAGTCTTTACAGCAGGGTCGTGAAAGGGGGAGAAACCGTTCGGACCGATGTTGTTGACCTCATAGGCGAATTCCTCCCGCGACGGCTCCTCAATCTGGTCACAAAGATCCTGAGGTACAAGGGAGAACTCTCTATCCTAACGCCGTTGGAGCGGCGGGGGGAGATCGCGGGCGTCCTCTCTATGTCTTCCACCGGCCTGGCCGAACACCTCGTTCCGTCAGTGCAGAACCTCGCCCGGCACATTTCGACCGCTCTGGAATTGGCTGGCGAGTATGCTGAGCACAGGCGAACAGAGGAGGAGTTGGCAAAGTATCGCGACCATCTAGAGGGGTTGGTGGAGGAGCGCACCGCTGCGCTCATGCAGACCAACGAACAACTCCGACGGGAGATCACCGAGCGCAAGCGGGCAGAGCAGGCCCTGCGAGAGTCCGAAGAGATGTACAGGACGCTTGTGGATACTTCGCCGGATGCGGTGACCGTAACCGATGTGGAAGGACGCATCACCCACGTGTCCCGGCAAGCGCTCGAGATGCACGGGATCGAGGACGCCGGAGGGTTGATTGGGAAGAGCGCTTTCGAGCTTATCGCTCCAGAGGATCGCGAACTGGCGATGGCGAACTTCCAGAAGACACTCGCAGGAGAGCCTCTCCGGAACGCGGAATACATCTTGATAAGACACGATGGGACACGCTTCACAGGGGAACTGAACGCCGCTTTGATCAGGGATGCTGGCGGCGCGCCGAAGGCGTTTATCGCCACCACGAGGGACGTCACCGAACGCAAGCGGATGGAGGAGGTGTTGCGCGAGAGTGAAGCCAAGTACAGGCATCTTCTTGACAGTATTCCCCAGAAGATATTCTACAAAGACAGAAACTCGGTTTACGTTGCGGTGAATCCTAGCTACGCGCGTGATCTCCATATTGCGCCGGAGGATTTCGTAGGAAAGACCGACTACGACCTCTTTCCCCGGGAACTGGCCGATAAATACAGAGCCGATGATAAGCGTATTATGCAGGCTGGAACAGTCGAAGAATTGGACGAGCAATACCTCAAGGACGGTACAGAGTTTTCAGTTCACACCGTCAAAACACCCGTTTACAATGGTGAAGGAAATGTCATCGGAATCCTGGGTATCTTTTGGGACATCACCGATCGCAAGCGGGCAGAAGAGGCATTGGCGCTCAGGGTTGAGCAATTGACCGCCCTGAGCCAGGCGTCCCAAGCCGTAACCAGCTCCCTCGACCTCGACTGGGTGCTGGCCGAGATTGTATCCCGGGCCAGCAAGGTGGTGGCTTCGGACTATACCAGTGTGGTGCTGGTGGATGAAGCAGGTCGCCTCCGCGAGAGCGCCGACAACGTGCCGGGCGTACCGGCCATAGAGTACCGCATCCGTGACGAAGGCCTCACCCGATGGATCGTCCGTTCGCGCCGGGCCGCCATCATCGACGACATCGACGAGACTGGTGCGATGAGCCCCCATCTGGGTGAGGGGGCGCCACGCCTTGTCAACCCGCCCATCGCGGAGGCCGGCGTCAGGTCGCTCGCCGGGCTGCCGTTGGCGGTTCAAGAGCGCTTGCTGGGAGTGCTCTACCTGCACAGCCTGCGCCCAGGCGCTTTTCGCGATCAACTGCCCCTGTTGACCACCTTTGCCAATCAGATAGCTATCGCCATTGAGAACGCGCGGCTGTACGAGGCGGCCCAGCAAGAGCTGGCCGAGCGAGTGCGGGCGGAGGAAGCGCTCCAGCGATACGCCGAACGGCTGAGAGTTCTGCACACCATCGACGAGGCCGTCTTGTCCGCCTGGTCGGCGGAGGAGATCGCCCTGGCTGCCCTGCGCCATCTCCATAGATTGATGCACTGCGAACGGGCCAATGTCACATTGTTTGACTTCGAGTCCCAAGAGGCAACCGTGCTCGCTGCATATCCCGAAGATAAGAGCATGTTTCCGGCAGGCACTCGCCTTCCCCTCGAGGGCGTCTTGCACGAGGTCGAGACCCTGCGGCAAGGACGGGTTCTCGTCGAAGAGGATCTCGGCACGCACCCCAACCCACCGGCGGCGATCCAGGCGCTGCTGGCCGCTGGCGTGCGCTCCTACATCGCCGCACCGCTCATCTCGCGGGACGGGCTGGTCGGCGCCCTCACAGTAGCTCCCGAAGGCCCCGTGCCGCCCACGCAGGAATACGTGGATGCCGTCAGCGAAGTGGCCAGTCAGGTCGCCCTGGCCCTGGATCAGGCGCGGCTGCGCGCCGCTCTGGAGGCCGAGCAGAAGCGGCTAAAGACCCTGGTGGAACATCTACCCGAGGGTGTCCTCCTGCTCGACGGCGAACAGCGTATCCTGCTGACCAATCCAGTGGCGGACGGCTACCTGCAGGCCCTTGCAGATACTGGCGAGCCTGCAACACGAACAGGCGATATCCTGGATAACCTAGCCGGGTGGCCGACGGAGGAACTGACGCAGGCCGGCCCCGAGGGGCTGTGGCGCGAGATGGAGGTTGCCGGGCCACCCGGGCGTATCTTTGGCGTGGCTGCCCAGCCCGTGAAGGCAGAGGATCAGTTGGCAGGCTGGGTGCTTCTCATCTGGGACGTGACCCGCGAGCGAGAGGCCGAGCGAAAGGACCGGCAGCAGGAGCGGCTGGCAGCCGTCGGACAACTGGCCGGGGGCATCGCCCACGACTTTAACAACCTCCTGATGACCATCCTGCTCTACGCGCAAATGCTGTTGCGCAAGCCCCACCTGCCGCCGGACCTGGCGCCCAGCGTCGAGACCATCATCGACGAGTCGCGCCGGGCGGCGCGGCTGGTGCAGCAGATCCTTGACTTTGGCCGCCGCGCGATGATGGAGATCCGACCGGTTGACCTCGTCTCCTTCGTCGAGGAGACCATCGACATCCTGCGGCGCACGTTTCCGGAGAACATCCACATACTCATCGAGTTGGAGAGCGAGGGGTGTGTGGTAAACGCCGATCCGACCCGCATCCAGCAGGTGTTGATGAACCTGGCGGTCAACGCTCGAGACGCAATGCCGGAGGGTGGGGAGTTACGGATCGCGCTCTCGCGCATCGAGGTGGGAGCGCACGAGGAGCCGCCAGTGAGCGAGATGTCTGCGGGAAAGTGGGTATGCCTGGCTGTTTCCGACTCCGGCGTCGGAATAGCGCCTGACGCGCTGCCCCACATCTATGAGCCTTTCTTCACCACCAAGCCCGTCGGGGAGGGGACGGGTCTGGGGCTATCCCAGGTGTACGGCATCGTCAAGCAGCACGAGGGATACATCGACATGGAAACAGAAGTAGGAAAAGGGACGACGTTCCGCATCTACCTACCCGCTCACGGGGCGATGGGGATAGGGGAAGATATGAGGGACTCTGAGCCCCCTCCGATGGGGAGCGGGGAGACCATCCTGTTGGTGGAGGACGAGGACCGGCTGCGGGAGGTCGGGCATAAAATGCTGGAATCGCTGGGCTATCGGGTGCTGACGGCGACGAATGGAAGGGAGGCACTGGAGACCTATCGATCGGCAGAGGGTGTGGACTTGGTGATGACGGACCTGGTCATGCCAGAGATGGGAGGGCTGGAGCTCGTCCAGTTGCTGCGGGAAGTAGACCCTCACGCGAGAGCACTGGCGATCACTGGCTACGCAGTAAAAACCGACATCCAAGAACTGAAAGACGCGGGTATCCTAGAGATCGTTCGGAAGCCCTTCGACATAGACACGTTGGGGAGAATCGTTCGCGAGGTCCTGGATGCAGGCCAGTAGAGAATGTCCCACAGAAACGGATGTATCCGATCGGTGCATGGACCGGGAGCCTCTCTCAGGGAGGTGCGGGGGATGAAGGACGAACGCAAGACCAAGAAACAACTTGTCGCCGAGCTGACTGAACTGCGCCAGCATCTCACTGAGGCGACTCAGCGTCTGGGAGAGCTGGAAGCCTCGGAAGCCAGGCTCAAGCAGGTGGAGGACGAGCTCAGGCTTTACTCCGAGAAGCTGAAGGATCTGGTCGATGACAAGACCAGGATACTGCGAGAAAGCGGCGAGAACTTTCGAGCCTTGGCCGACAATGCCGGCGATGGCATCTTCATCAGCGTCGGGGAGGGCACCCACGTCTACGCCAACAATCGGGCCGCCGAGATGACGGGGTACAGCGTCGCCGAGCTGCTCAACGTCACCGTCGAGGATCTAATGTCCCCGGACGAGCGCCAGCGGGCGGTGAGACGACATCGGAAGAGGCTTGCAGGGGAGGATGTCCCGAGCCGGTACGAGACCGTCATCGTCAGAAAGGATGGTGCGAGTGTGCCGGTGGAGTTGACCGCTGCGAGGACAGTATGGCACGGGCAACCCGCCGTGATGGCCGTTATGCGAGACATCACCGAGCGCGTCCGCATCGAAGCGATTCGGGCACAGACTGAGGAGGCGTTACGGGAGTCGGAAGCCAAATTCAGGACGTTGTCGGACCAGTCGCCGAACATGATCTTTATCAACAAGCAGGGCAGGTTCGTGTATGCCAACCAGCGCTGCGAGGAGGTCACAGGCTACGAGCAGGAAGCGTTCTATGCGCCGGATTTCGACTTTATGGACTTGGTAGCCCCGAAGGATAGAGAGCTGATCAGCGCAGGTTTCGCCAGGCATATGAAGGGAGAGGAGGTTGAGCCGTATGAATACCGCCTCCTCACCAAAGAGGGCGAGCCGGTCGATGTCATCATCACCACGAAGTTGATCGACTACGAGGGCGAGGCCGCGATTTTCGGGATCGTCACAGACATCACGGAGCGCAAAAAGGCGGAGGTGGCGTTGGAGCAGTACGCCGAGCGATTGCGCACGTTGCACGAGATCGACCAGGCCATCCTGGAAGCCCGGTCGCCGGACGCCATCGCCCAGGCTGTCCTGCAACGCATGCAGAAGCTGGTACTCTGTCAGCATGCCAGCGTAGCAGTGTTCAATCCCGGAGCCCACACAGCCACGATCCTGGCGACTGATCCTATCACCGAAGTCGGGCTGGATCCGGGAGCCCAGATCTCACTGGAACCATTTGGGGACATCGTCGAATCGCTGCGAAAGGGCGAGGGTTACGTGCTCGACGATCTCCTCACCTTCCCCCATCCTCCACCAATCGTGCAGGCTCAACAGGAGGCAGGCGTGCGCGCTTTTGCCTGCGTGCCGCTCATCGCCCAGAATGAGTTGATCGGTGCGCTCAGCCTATCGGCAGAGACGCCGGGATGTTTTGGACGGGAACAGATCGAGATCGTTCGGGAGGCAGCCAACGAGGTGGCGATCGTCATCCAGCAGGCCCGTCTGCACGCCCAGGTGCAGCGCCACGCCGATGAGCTGGAGGAGCGCGTGACCGGGCGCACTGCCGAACTGGAGCGGCGGACGATGCAGCTCCAGACGGCAGCCGAGGTGGCGCGCGACGCGACCACCGCGCACGACCTCGGCAGTCTGTTGGAACGCGCCGTCAATCTGGTTCGTGAGCGCTTCGGCTTCTATCACGCCGGCATCTTCCTGGTAGACGCGCAGGGCGAGTACGCTGTCCTGAGAGCCGCCACCGGCGAGGCCGGTCGCCAGATGCTCGAAGGCGGTCACAAGCTGAAGGTGGGCAAAGTCGGCATCGTGGGATACGCCACTGGCAGCGGCGAGCCGCACATCGCCCTCGACGTGGGTGCCGACGCTGTGCATTTCAAGAACCCATTCCTGCCGGACACCCGCTCGGAAATGGCCCTGCCGCTCCAAGTGGGCGGGCGCGTGATCGGCGCCCTCGACGTACAGAGCACCCAGGAGGCTGCCTTCGGTGAGGACGACGTCGCCACGCTACAGATCATGGCTGACCAGTTGGCCGTGGCCATCGAACGCACCCGCCTCTTCGAGCAAATGCAGGTCGCACTGGAGGCGCGGTTGCACACCGTCGTCTCCAGCACTCCCGTTATCCTGTTCGCGACGGATCGCGATGGCGTCATCACGCTTGCAGAAGGCAAGGGCCTGGAGTCTCTGGGGCTCAAGCCGGACGATCTCGTCGGGAAATCGGTCTTTGATGTATACCGCTGTCTCCCTGATGTTCTGGTAAACGTTCGCCGTGCCCTGGCTGGGGAAGCGGTTGCTCCGCTCATAAACATCGGGGGCGTGCTGTTCGAGGGGCAGTATACACCGCTTCGAGACGAGCGCGGGGAGATCACCGGCATTATGGGCATATCCGTCGACGTCACCGAGCGCGTGCACCTCGAGGCACAGGTGCACCAGCAGGAGCGGCTGGCGGCCGTGGGGCAGTTGGCCGGGGGCATCGCCCACGACTTTAACAACTACCTGACGACTATCATGCTCTACGCCCAGATCCTCTTAAGCGCCCCAAAGCTTCCCCCAGACCTGGTGTCCAACGCTCAGACTATTGTGGACGAATCGCGGGGGGCGGCGCGCCTGGTACAGCAGATCCTGGATTTTAGCCGCCGCTCGATGATGGAAGCTGTGCCGGTCGATCTCGTTTCTTTCGTCGAGGAGGTAACCAGCATCCTGCGCCGCACGCTCCCGGAAAACATCCGGCTTCTGATCGAGGTCGGCGCAGATGACCTCGTGGTGAACGCCGATCCGACCCGCATCCAGCAAGTGGTGATGAACTTGGCGCTGAACGCGCGGGACGCCATGCCCGAGGGCGGCGAACTGCACATCAAGCTATCCAGAGTAAGAACCGGATCGGGCAAGAAACCCCCGGCGGTGGAGGTGCTGCCGCCGGACATACCAGATGGGAAGTGGGTCTGTATGACCATCTCGGATACGGGCACGGGTATGACGGAGGAAGTGCAGTCCCATCTGTTCGAGCCGTTCTTCACCACCAAAGGAACACAGGGGACGGGCCTGGGATTGGCGCAGGTGCACGGAATCGTAAAGCAACACGAGGGACACATTGGGGTCAAGACCGGGACAGGGGAAGGAACCACGTTCTGCATCTATCTCCCGGCCCACGAGGTGGAGGCAAAGACCGTCGCTGAAGCGACCCCGGCCCTGCCTGCGGGGGAAGGGGAAACCATCCTGCTGGTGGAGGACGAGGAACGGGTGCGCGAGGCGATCCACGAGATGCTGGAGATGCTGGGCTACCAAGTCCTGATCGCCGCAAACGGGCTGGAGGCGCTAGAGGCATACCAGTCGGCGGCGAAGGTAGACCTCGTTCTCACGGACGTCGTGATGCCAGAGATGGGGGGCGTGGAGCTGGTGCAGGAACTGCAGAGGAAAGACCCTGGCCTGAAAGCGCTCGCGCTTACCGGCTACACGTTGGCAAAGGACATGGAGTTGCACGCAGCGGGAATCTCGGAGGTCGTTCCAAAGCCGGTCGAGATGCACGTGTTGGCGGAGGCCGTCCACCGGGTTCTGGACAAGGACTGAAAGACGCCAGATGACGTGCGAGATTCATCCCAAGCGCCGAAAGACCGTCAGCCGGCGCACTTTTCTTCGAGGGGCAGCGGCGGCGAGCGCTGCCAGCCTGGTACAATATGTCTTGGGAGGCACGATCCCGCAGACGCAGGCCGCCGAAGTGGAGCATACCCATGAAACATCAATTCCCCGCGTTGAGGTAGCCGCCGACGCTCTCGATCATCACGTCTACGTTCCCCTCGTCGTGCGCCAGCCGGCCGGCGTGCCCCACGGCCCCTCCAAACTCGGCCTGCACACCATCCGTCCCAACAACGCGACCGGGTTCGTGCAGGACGTGCACGACGCCGGTGCGTGCGTGGCCTTGGTGAAGGCGGTCGATTGGTTCGGGTTCCTGCGGGACGTGAAAACCATCTCCCCCGATACAACCACCATCGGACGCTGGTCCGGCCAGCAGTCGGTGGATGCCAGCGGCGACCCGGCGGAGAAGGCGGCGCAGCTCATGGCGAATCACATGCAGCGGTGGGCTTACGAGAAGGACGTGGTGGATTATTGGGAAGTGCTGAACGAGGTTGATCCGTCCACCGTCGAGGGTCACGTCTGGCTGGCGCAGTTTTTCATCGAGGCGATGAACGTCGCCGACGCCAACGGCTACAAACTGGCCATTTTCTCCTACAGCGTCGGGGTGCCTGAGTGGGGGGAGTGGGAAGCCATCGTGGAGACCGGTGTCTTTGCGCGAGCCAAAGAATCCGGCCACGTCTTGGCGCTTCACGAGTACAACTATCCGACGATGGATTATCGCTGGGGGGAGCCTCTGCCCGGCAAACCGGCCTACGCGGATCGGGGTGTCTTGAGCGGGCGGTATCGCCACCTCTATCGCGACTTTCTGATCCCGCGCGACGAGGTCGTTCCCCTGGCGATCACCGAGGGCGGCCTCGAGCCGGTGCTGTGGCAGCCAGGCATGCCGACGACGTGGAAGGATCGGCTCGTGCAGGAGATGGCCTGGTACGACGACCGGCTGCGCGAGGACGATTACGTCATCGGCATCGCAATATTCACCATCGGCAGCATCGGTGCGTGGGAAATGTACGACTACGAAGAACTACTCCCCGACTTCTACGACCACATTGTCTCGCTCAAGGACGCGTGAAAGGTCGCTTTCAGACCACACGTTCACGCCGCGCCGCCGCAGGAGCGCCGTGGTCACCCCCTGGCCCGCTTTCAGCGTCTCGCTGTGAGTCCCATCGTAGATATGTGTGCTGCCGCAGGAAGGGCTGCGCTGCTTGAGGATCGCCACCGTGATGCCATACCGCTTCGTCGCTGCCAGCGCCCGCTCCGCCCCGCGCACGTAGGCTGCCGTCACGTCCTCTCCCGCCACCGTCACCACCCGCGCCCGGCCATCCAGCACGTCGGCCCCATCCCCTCCGGCGATCTCGGCGGGCGGGCGGGGGATAGGCAATCCACCGGCAACCTCCGGGCAGATCGGCACCACTTCTCCCCGGGCCGCCAGCGTAAGCGATGGTTCCACGAACCGCCCCCGGCCATCGTAGGCGCAAGGCACGCCAAGCAGGCACGCGCTGACCAGGTAGATTTGAGATTTTGCATTGTGGGGTGTGGATTTTGGCGTCACGCCTGCCCCGAATCCTTTGCCTGACAGGGAAAGAATCTCGGCATATCGTGATCGCGCAGACAGGGATGGTGGCGGTACTCGGAGGATTGAGGAGAAAGCCCATCGGCGCTTTCTACCCGACAGGTTCCTTGTATACCAGGAACTTGCATTTCTCGTCGCCCATGCTCATGCAGGACACCTGATCGATGCGGAACGTATTGCCGCCGCTGACCCAGCGCAATGCCTCCTCGATGATGCCGGAGGCAACGTGCCCACCGGGCCGTTCCACCTCCCGTCCCCAGCACATCGAGCACTGCTCTATGATGTAAACGTAGTGGTCGCCGCCGGGGTCTTCCACGCGGGATTTCTGATCGCTCAGTGAATCAAAGACCTGGGCAATGGCAGGCAGACCGGCCTTGAGCCTGGCCTGCAGCGGCAGCACCCTGAAAGCCAGGTCGCTGGCACCAACCAGCGCCCCAAAACTCGCCAGACCTTCGGTGAAGAGCACGCGGCCCAAGCGGCGCTGCAAACCGCGCCCGCCGCGCGGGCCGTACATGTCCTCCAACGCCTGGTTCAGGGCCGAGATGTAGGCGAAATCGAACTTTTTTTCCATACTGTCGGCGGGGGGGGAATCGATGAACTGGGACAGCCCGGCCAGGTTCAGGATGGCGTTAAGCCCGTTGCGTCCCATGATCTCTTCTAGACCGTTGAGTAGGATCAGGCCGAAGCGATTTGGATAATGCAGGCCGCTGAGTTGAGGGGTTCCTTCCATTGTGAAACTCCTTTGTCAGGCGTCACCAGTTCGATGATAGTGCCTATTCTACCACGTCTTTTCCTATTAGGGTAGCGGTTGCATGATAGTCCCGCCATTGCGCACCTGCTGTATCCATCCCCACACCAGCCCTCTGCCTGGGGCAAGGAGCAGCGCCAGCAGGAAGAACGCCGTGCATACTAACACGATCACTGCGCCTGAAGCCACGCTGAGGTAGTACGAGAGGTAGAGTCCCACGACGCCGGAGAATGCACCGATGACGGCCGCCAGCGCCATCATCGTTGGCAGGCGGCGTGTGAGGAGATAGGCCGTGGCCGCCGGCGTCACCAGCATCGCCACCATCAGCGCCACCCCCACCGTCTGCAGCGAGACGACGACGGCCAGCGCGATCAGGACCAGCAGCACATGGTGCAGCAGCGCGGATGGCATACGCAACGCCACTGCGAGGACGGGGTCGAAGGAGAGAACGAGGAATTCCTTGTAGAATGCCAGAATGGTGAGCAGGATGGCCCCACCCAGAATTCCCGTCAGCCATAGATCTCCGCGCGATACTCCCAACACGTTGCCGAACAGAAAGTGCGCCAAGTCTACCGCATAGCTGCGCATGGTGGAGATCAGGGCGATCCCCAGCGCGAACATCGCGGCAAAGATGATGCCGATGGCGGTATCCTCTTTCAGCTTTGTCCCTTTGCCCACCGCGCCGATCCCCAGCGCCGTCAGAACCGCCGTCACCAGCCCCCACCAGAAGATCGCCCCGCGCGCCCCGCCGCTGACCAGGTAGCCCACCGCGACGCCGGGCAGGATGGCGTGGGCCAGGGCATCGCCGAGGAAGGCCATACCGCGCAGGACGACGTACGTGCCCACCGTGGCGCACACGACCCCCACCATCGCGACCGCCAGCAGGCCACGAAACATGAAGGGGTGACTCATCGGCACGACGACAAAGTCGATCAGACCCTGCATCAGTCGCCCCTCCCACAGCACGTGTCGCTCAGCACCATCACCCCGTCGTCGGTCTGGACCAAGCGCAGGTGGCCACCGTAGGCCGCCTGCAGCCGCTCCGGCGTAAAGACGTCGCCGGGCTGGCCCATCCCCAGCAGGCGGCCGTTCAGCAGCATCACCCGGTCGAACCGCTCGGCGGCCAGGCTCAGGTCGTGTGTGGCCACCATCACCGTCACCCCGCGCTGGCGCAGTTCGCTCACGGCGCGGAAGACGTCCTCCTGGGCCGGAATGTCCAGTCCCGCCAGCGGCTCGTCCATCAGCATCAACTCTGCCTCCTGTGCCAGTGCGCGGGCGATGAACATCCGCTGCTGCTGCCCGCCGGAGAGTTCTCCGATCTGCCGCTCGGCCAGTTCGGCCATATCGACCACTGCCAGGCACTGGCGTACGTGTTCCCAATCCCTGCGTCCCGGCCAGCGCAGCAGCCCGATCTTGCTGGCGCGGCCCATCATGACCACGTCGGCCACGGTGACGGGAAACGTCCAATCCACCTCGCTGCGCTGCGGCACGTAGGCGATGCAGATGTGGCCGCCAGGGCGGTGGCCGGCCACGCGGACCTCTCCGGCCGTCGGCGACAGCACTCCGGCGATCACCTTGAAGAGCGTGCTCTTTCCCGCCCCATTCGGCCCTACCACGGCGACCCGCTCGCCGCTCGCCAGGTGGAACGAGACGTCCGCCAGCGCCGGGTTGCCGTCGTAGTGCACCGTCACGTGCGAGACCTCTAGGATTGGAGCGTCCTCAACGTGTGAGATGGGTTTTCTGAACCGCGACATCTTGCCCACAACAAATCAAGGACGAACGACGAAGGACTCCTTTCACCGTCGCGTCTCCGTCCTTGGTGTTTCGTCACTCGTCCCGTGCGCGGTCGAGCCACGCCCGTGAAACGAACCGCGCTATCGCAACGCCTCAACCATCGCGCTCACATTATACTTCACAAACGCGAGATAGTCACTTGCCGGGCCGTCCGGCTCGCTGAGCGAACCGGTATAGAGGAACACCAGCCGTGTGTTCGTGTCCTCGGCGACACGCTCCGCCAGGGTGGGGTTGACCGTCAGGCCGACAAAGACGGCCTTGACGCCGTGCTCTCGAATGGCCTCCTCCAGCTCGGCCAGCTCCTGCGCCGAAGGCTCTGCCAGCGTACTGTAGCCGGGAAAGACTGCACCGATCTGCTCGAACCCGTACCGGCGGGCAAAGTAACCGAACGAGGCATGGTCGGTGACCAGCCTGCGATTCGCTTCAGGTACTTGAGTGACCTGCTGCACGATCCAAGCATCCAACGCCCCCAACTCCGCTTCGTAGGCTGCAGCGTTGGCTTCGTACGTTTCGGCATTGCCCGGATCCAGCTCACCCAGAGCATGCTCGACGTTGCGCGTCCACACCATCACATTGTTGGGGTCGAACCAGACGTGAGGGTCTACTCCTCCGCCGTGCTCGTCTTTCCCATCGAGCGCGAGCAACTCGACGCCATGGGAGACGGGGACAACGGCGACGTTCTCCCCCGCGCTTTCCAGGAGATCGTCCAGAAACACCTCCAGCCCTGCGCCGTTGACGAACACGACGTGGGCACCGGCCACCGCCGCCACGTCCTGCGGTGTCGGCTCGAAGGCGTGCGGGTCGGCCCCCAGCGGCAGCAGCGCCGTCAGGTCGATCCGGTCGCCGCCGACATTCTGCACCACATCGGCGACGATGCTCGTGGTGGCGACGATGCGTAGCTTCTCCCCCTCGCCCAGGGCAACCGGTGAGAGGGACGGCATCTCGTCGGCGGGATGCGCATGTTCGAGTTCCTGCGACTTTCCGCATTGACAACCACTGGCGGCGAACATCGGCAGCGACAAGATGACCAAAGCTTCAAGTAGCGAGAAGGCGACTCTTTTCACTGCTTTTCCTCTTTATTGGAAAACTTTTTCAATTCCAGGCAAAAAGAAACCATTGCTGCCTACGTCCTCTGCCCTTGACAGTCAGGACACAACCCAAACAATTGAAGCAGGTGATCATCCACCTGGTAGCCGGTGCCTGTTTCGACCTGCTCGATCAGCGCCTGGATGTCGTCGCCGCCGGGGAACTCGGCTGCGCTGCCGCAGCGTTCGCAGATGACGTGGTGCTGGTGCCCTGGCGAAGCCAACACGTAGCCGTGGCAGCCATCATCACGGTGGACGCGGCGCACCAGGTCAAACTCCATCAACAGCGCCAGCGTGCGGTAGACGGTGACCAGCCCCAACTGCTGGCGTATCCTTTGCCCCTGCTCTAGAATCTCCTGCGGCAGGAGCGGAGCACACGCCTCTTGCAGCACTTGCATCACAGCCTGCCGAGACATAGTGATGCGGCGACCTGCATCAGCAAGACGTTGTTCCCACTCTATCATCAAAGTCCGTTAATGAAAAATTCTTTCAGCTAGAGATTATAGTGCAACACTGCTGCCCTGTCAAATCACAGAACAACTACGGCACCCAGGCGGGCGCGGTGCTGACCTCGGCCAGCAGCGTCGTCTCGCCGTCCGGCAGCTCCAGCAGCCACAGCTCGGGGCGGGCGCCAGGGGCAGCCAGCGGCCGCCGCACGTAGGCCAGTGCGCCGCCGTCGAGCCGCCAGGCAACCCGGCTGAACGTGGCCGTGGCATCGACCAACAATGGGTGCGCACCGCTGCCATCGGGACGCATCAGCCAGAGCTGGTGGCCTAGCGTGGCCTCCTCGCCGGCCAGCACCCGGCGCGTGAAGGCGATCCACTCGCCCGAAGGGGAGCAGGCGGGCCACACGTCCTGCACCAGCGCCTCGTCGCCGCCGCTGACGTTGACCAGCGTGCCACCATCCACGTCGGCCAGCCAGAGCTGGGAGACTATCCCCACATCCGATATCCGCGCGTCAGCGACGAGTACCCTGTCGCCCGTTGGCGCCCAGGTGGGGGGCAGGTCGGAAGCCGTGGGGACCAGCGTCGAGCTTCCGTCGCCGAAATCGTAGATGCGGACGGCGGACTCTGCCTCATCGACGTACGCCAAGCGCGGGCGTTGGGCATCGGGCGACCAGCGCGGGGCGAAGCCGGTCCTCTCCTCGTTCGCAAACAAGGGTGTCGTCTCGCCGCTTCCGGGATCGAGCAGCCAGATGCGGGGAGCGCCGAAGCCATCGCCTGCCGCCTCGCGCCGCTCGTAGGCGATGCGGCGGCCATCGGGCGACCAAGCCGGGGCGGCACACTGCGCCTCGGGGCACGCCAGCAGCCGCCGCCCGTCGCTCCCGTCGGCGTCCATTACCCACAGGTCGGCGCCGCCGTCCTCCCGCAGCGCGGCGTAGACGATGGCGGTGCCGTCGGCGTTGACGGCGTAATCAAGCACGCCGTGCGGCGCGTCGGTCAACTGCGCCGGGCCGTGGCCCCCGCCGGGGACGAGGATGAACACTTGCCAGTTCCCCAGGTCGAGGTCGTGCAGGTAGAACAGCCGGGGGCCGGGGCTGCCGCCGACCCCATCAGACGGCGCGGGAGAGCACACGCAACCGCCCAGCACGAGAACTGCGAGCAGCGCCGGGGCAGCGCGGTCGAAACGGAGCAAAGCGAGGATCCCGCGTTTTGTTTCCATAGCAAGCCTGGTGGAGATTATAGGTGGCATCCAGGCCGTGTCAAGGCAATATCAACCCTCACCCTCCCCCCAACCTCTCGCTCAGCTTGCTCGTGACCAAAAAAGGTGATATAATGACCAAGCTTTATGGTCAGATTGGGTTGCGTGTTGGGCCAGGAGACAAGTCATGCTGCAGGCTATCTTCTCGTCAAGGGTACGGGTAAAGCTGCTCACCCACTTATTTACCCATCCCGAAGGGCAGTTCTACGCACGGCGTTTGGCCAGGCAAGTCGCGGAGCACTATAACGCCGTTTGGCAGGAACTGAATAACCTGGAACGCATCGGCCTGCTCGTTAGCGAGCATGATGCTGGCATCAAGTACTACCGGCTCAATCGCGATTTCCCCATCTTTGACGAGCTCGAGCGCATTGTCATGAAAACCTCCGGCATGGGCCAGGCCTTGCGGGCGGCTTTCGAGGCCGAGAGCTTGGGGACGGTGGAATGGGCTTTCATCTACGGCTCTGTGGCCGCTGGCGAAGAAGATGCCTTTTCCGACATAGATCTGATGCTCGTGGGAGAGATCAATCTACTCCCGTTCTCGGCAGTGATCGCCCGCCTTGAGGATCAGTTGGGACGGCAGATCAATTACCTGGCGCTCACTAGATTGGAACTGGCCCAGAGATTGGCGGATGGCGATCCTTTCACCGAAAACGTACTGACCGGTCCAAAGGTGATGCTGATTGGAGACGAAAATGCCTTACGAGAGTTTGCTCAGGCAGGGTCGGATTAAGCCCTATCAGGCCAAACGACAGGAGACAGAAAAGCTGCTGCAGGTGGCCGCCCGCGATCTGATCACAGCGGAGAAGGTCATAGACGAGGATTTGGACTGGGCGTTTAACATCATCTACAACGCCGCCCTCCAGGCCGGGCGGGCCTTGATGTTGCACGAGGGCTTCCGTCCTCGCGGTCCGGAGCAACACTGTACGGTCGTGCGCTTCTGCGAGGACATGCTCGGCCCTGCGCGCACGCAGCAGGTTGCCTTGTTTGACCAGATGCGGCGCAAGCGCAATCGCCTCGTCTACGAGACCGTGGGGCTGGTCTCGCGCCAGGAGGTGGAGCAGGCGCTGGCCTTTGCCAGGGATTTCGTGGAGGAGATACGAACGCTGATTACCGGATAAACGGGCCTGAAATCCCAGGCGGAACGCCGCTCGCTTCTCCAAACCAACCACGCCCACAAGAGAAACCACCCGCGTGATAGCGAACAAGCAACCTCCCCGAAAGCTTCAAGCCTTCGGGGAGATTCAATCAAACCCCACGCCGGCCACAAATCTCGCGCGCGTGCTCAATCGCCTCAAAGCGCGCGGCACCCCTCACGGCGATGCCGCACGTAATGTATCGTCACGAGTTTATCCTGTGTGTCAACGTCGTATATGATGCGATAATCGCCCACTCGAACGCGGTACAACTGCTCGGTGCCGGACAACTTGACTGCCTGTCGAGGGAGAGGGTCGGTCTCCAGTTTCCCAATGCGCTTCATCACACGAGAGGAGTGATTTGGACAATGACCTCAAGTCCTTTTCAACGGACGGCTTGAAGGCGATCTTATAGGATGCCATCTTCCTCCAGTCGTCGTTTCATCTCCTCGAGACTGATGGGGTCCTCACTGCGACGCTCGGCTACCACGGCCAGATCGTGCAGGTCCTCCATCAGTTGTCGATACTGCTCAAGCGAGAGGATGACGCTCGTTTTCTTGCCCATAGTACCCGTTCAAAATTAACTTCGCACTTTTCAGCGCAAGCAAAAGTCACCCTGAGCCTGACTTCGGCGAACTCAGTCGAGCCGTCGAAGGGCGACTTTCGCGGCCCCTGCAGCCCAAAACTGCTCGGAATCATCCTTCGACGGGCTCAGGATGATTTCTCACTGATAGTCAAACTACGAAGTTGTTTTTGAACAACTCCATAGTGCCAACGATGTACTGTTCTTGCATAGCGCCCATTCTACACGCGCTCCTTTCCACCAACCTGCGACCCATCGATCCGCCAACACAATTGTAGCACGCCCCCCTCTGAAGGCAACAACAGCAAACAATAACCTCCCCGAAAGCTTCAAGCCTTCGGGGAGGCTGAGACGTAAGTTTAGCTACCAGGCTAGTTCACACTGGCCTGGTAGCTAATGCTTTCACACATTGTCGAGCCTACGGGCAGGTGCCTGTTTCATCCAGGGCGACCACTAGGTTGGCACCCCAGGTGTAGCAATACTCAGAGGTGCGGCGCAGGTAGGCGCCGACGCCGCTGGTAGCAGGACCGACCTGCTCGTCTGTAGCAGTGCCGGGTGTGCAACTGCTCATCGCGTCGCACACATCGACCGCCGTCTGCACGACGTCCGTCTCCGCCTTCTTGACCTCCGCCATCGCGTTACTGCCCACGTTGGTCAGCGCCAGGGCCGTCACCCCGAACAGGACCGCCAGGATGGCGATGACCACCAACAACTCGATCAACGTAAAACCGCGCTCCTTTTTCATTTTTCCTACCTCCTACTATGGGATCTGCTAATACCCTGCACGGTACTGATATGAATGTTAAAGGATTGATCTGTCTCCAATTGTAGTACGCTTTCCTTAAGAAGCGTATTACGCTTGCGTTACACTTTTGTTACATTTCTCCGCCCATCACCACCTCCCATCGCCGCTCCATCCCGCCGCTATCCGCCCAGCAGCCGCCGGAAATTCTCCGGGTCCCCGGTGTGCACCAGCGCCTCGTCCAAAGAGATGACGTGATTGCGATACAGGTCGCGCAGCGCCTGATCGAGCGTCTGCATGCCGTGCTCCTTACCGGTCTGCATCGCGCTCGTCATCTGGGGCGTCTTGCCCTCGCGGATCAGGTTGCGGATGGCGGGCGTGCCGACCATCACCTCGCAGGCGGGGAAGCGGCCCGTTCCATCGGCGCGCAGCGCCAGCCGTTGAGCGAGCACCCCGGCCAGCGTCATCGCCAACTGGGTGCGCACCTGCGCCTGCTGGCCCGCCGGGAAAACATCCACGATGCGGTCCACCGCCTCCGGCGCGCTGGAGGTGTGAAGCGTCGCCAGCACCAGGTGACCGGTCTCTGCCGCCGTCAGTACCGCCGATATCGTCTCCAGGTCGCGCATCTCGCCCACCATAACCACGTCTGGGTCCTGCCGTAGCGCGCGCTTGAGCGCCTCCGCAAAGGAGCGCGCGTCCCGCCCTACCTCCCGCTGGGTGATCACGCTCTGCTCGTCCTCGAACACGTACTCGACGGGGTCCTCGACGGTGATGATGCGCCGGGCAAGGGTGCGGTTGACGTGCTCGATCATCGCCGCCAGGGTGGTGGATTTGCCGCAGGCGGCGGGGCCGGTGGCCAGCACCAGCCCACGTGGTAGGGTGGCCAGTTGAGCGCACACCCCCGGCAGGCCCAGGTCCGCCAGCAGGGGCACCTCCCGCGGGATGGCCCGCAGCGTGAGGTAGATGCCACCCTGTTGACGGGCGGCGTTGACGCGAAAGCGGGCCTCCGCGCCCAGCTCGTAGGCAAAGTCCAGATCCAGGTCGCGGGCAAAGGCCTCTCGCTGCGCCTCGTCCGCGAGTTGGTCCAGCATCTGCTGGAGCATCGCCTCGTCGGGGACGGGCCAGTCGCGCTGTGGCACTAACTGGCCGTGGACGCGCAGCACCGGCGGATGGTCGGCCTTGAGGTGCAGGTCGGAGGCGCTGCGTTCGAGCATTTCGTGGAGGAGTCGTTCAATCCCAGTCATAGTGGACATCACGAGAGTGTAGACTTACCGCAAAGACGCCAAGAACGTAAGTTTCTCTGGTTCCAGGCTCCAGTGGTCCAATCGCTACAGGCCATTGACCATACGCTCGATGCCTTTCGTCAGGTCTTTAGGCCCAATCCCCTTCGCGTCCTTTGCGCCTTGGCGGTTCAGGATAGGAGCGCTGCCAGCGCATAGAAAGCGTTCAGCAATTCTGCGCCGAAGAGCAGGGCCGTCGCGCCGCCGAAAGCCAGGAATGGCCCCAGCGGGATCGTCTCGCCGCGCTTACGACGCCCTGTCGCCATCAACGACCCCGCCACGACCCCGCCGGAGATGAAGGCGACGAAGAGGGCGAAGAGCACGCCAGGCAGCCCGGTCACCAGGCCGACGAACCCGGCCAGCTTGGCGTCGCCCCAGCCCATCCCGCCGGGTACTATCCAGATGATGAGGGCGATGACGGCTGCCCCCAGCACCCCGCCCCCCAGGTGGCGCCCCAGCCCCGGCCACCCCGCCAACAGACTTCCAATCACGCCCAGCACCACCGCCGGCAGGATCACCTTATCCAGGATCAGCCCGTGCTCCAGGTCGGTGACGGTGACGACCAGCAGCACGGCCAGGTACACGCTCGTCAGGAGGAGCGCCGCCCAACTGCCCAGGTCGGCGGGGGTGACGCGCCAGGCCGCCAGTGCAAAGAGGAGGCTGGACCCCAGCTCTACCGCCAGGAGGCGCACACTGACGGTCGCGCCGCAGGTGGAGCAGTGGCCGCGCAGCGCCAGGTAGCTCAGGACCGGCACCAGCTCCAGCGCTCTCAATCGGCGACCACACGTTTCACAGTGGGAGGGTGGTGAGAGGAGTGAGCCGCCCGCGGGCAGTCGGTCGGCCACGACGTTGAGGAAGCTGCCTACTACTGCCCCCAGGAGCGTCCATCCTATCGCCAGAAATCCCGCCGCCATGTCCTACTGCTCCACTGCGATCGAAAAGATGACGACCGACGTCAGAGGGTCCTCGTCCATGATCGAGAGGATGCGCACGTTGGCGAATTTCGTGTCGGTCTCGGGGTCGAGGGTGCGGATCTGCAAAGCCTCGGCATAGTCCAGCACCAGTGTCTCGTCGCCGGCCCTGCCGGTCACGACAAACGTATTGCTCTCCTGCTGCTGGATGCTGGTGATCTCTACCTCTCCTGCCAGCGAGCCAGCGATGGCCGCGATGGCCTCCGAGCGCGAGGGACTTCCCTCCCCCACGGTCTCGAGCTGCGTCTCGAGCTGCGCGATCTGCTCGCGGATCTGATCGATCTGCTGAGTGATGCTCTCCAGCGTTCCGGCCCCTGCGCTGCTCTGAGCCAGGGCCGCTTTCACCTGATCGAGGCGGGCCTCGACGGCTGCCGTCTCGTTCCGCTCCCTCACGAGGATGGCGTAGACGGGCATCAACCCGAAGAGCAACGCCGCCCCCGCCAGGATGGCGATGGACACCGACGATTGAACCTGGGCCGGACGGTATCGATCCGGCAGGATGTTGACGTCGATAGGCTGTGGTTGGGCCATTCTGTTATCCTCTGGACCCCGGAAGTCTGCCTCATGGCGAGCGTTTCAGCATCAAGCCGACGTTCGCCAGGTACGACAACAGGGGAAGCTCCTCGGGCAGCAAGAGCGGCGGGGCCGGATCGACCAGCGGCCACTGGCTCCCGATCCGCGCGCGTACCTCTTCCTCGACCCCCAGCGCGCCGGTCAGGCAGACGACGGGCGACCAGGGGGCATGCTCCGACGCCCGGGTCGAGCTGTAAAAGTCGAGGGTGCGCTGGATCTCGGCGACCAAGTTTTCCGCCCGCTCCGCCGGGTCGCGCTCGCCCTCGCCGGGCAGCGCGACGGAGCGAACGATGATGGGTACGAATTCGCGCACCAGCACCACGCTCTCCGCCTGCGTCTCCAGATCGGCCAGGATCACGTCGGGCAGGTTGACCGCCCGCACCAGAGCCAGCGGCTTGAGGTCCATCGCCTGCAACCGCACGCCTGCACCGCGCAACCCGACGACGCAGCTATCCACCGCCTCACGTGGGACGCCGAGGAGAAAGACCTGCAGGCGCGAGCCGCTGCGGTCGCCGAGCACCTGCCAGAAGAGATAGATCTCATCCAGCGGCAGCGGCAGCTCGCGGCGGGCGGCTCGCTGCACGGCCTCGCCCAGCATGCGGCTGGAAACTGCCGGCATGGTGATGACGCGCACCAGCGCTCGCTGCCCTCCCAGGCTGGCGATGGCCTTCTTGCGCGGCGCGCCGGCCCGCTCGAGCAGGGCGGCGACCGTCTCCTCGAAAACGTCCAACTGGACCACCTGCCCGCTGCGCAAGGTCCCCGCCGGCAACGCGATGCGGTCCCAGCGCAGCACACGCTGCCCCCGCGAGACCAGCAGGCGCACCTCGTCTGCCTCCACGCCCAACGTCAGCCGTTCCTGGCCGAATAACTTCAGGCCCAGGCCGGGCCCCTTCCGACGTGGCTTCCCCTTTTTGACTGGCTTGCCCTTCTCCCCAACCGGGCTGGCGGGTCGTCCGGCCTCCCCCTTGACCTTCACGGGAGGGGCGTCCACGCCGGAGAAAAGACCGTCGAGCGCGGGGGGAGCATCTTCGCTGGAAAACAGATCCCCAACCTGGTTCTTGAGATCGTCGTTACTCATAGCTCACCAATTCCTGGGCCAACGCGCGATATTGTGCGGCTCCAGGCGACTGTGGCGCGTAGCGCGTGATGGGCTGGCCGAGGGCAGCGCTCTCCCGCAGCTTGGGATCCATCTCAATGACCGTGTTCAACAACCCGTTGGAAAGCCACTGCTCCAGTTGCTCCCGAATGACGGCGGAGAGCCGGTTCTGTCGATCGAGCATGGTGATAAGCACACGGTAGGCCAGCTGCGGATTGGTCTTTTCTCGCACCAGCCGCACCAGTTGCAGCACGCGCCGCAGGGAGCGGACGGCATAATACTCGCACTGGGTTGGAATGATGAATAGCTCGGCAGCAGTAAGGGCGTTCAACATCAGCGTGCCAACCGACGGTGGGCTGTCGATCAGGATCGCGTCGTAGCTTCCGGTCTCCATCGCGCCGATACAATCCCTGAGCAGGCACTCGTACTTGGGATGGTCGTAGAGCTGCCTTTCCAACAGGGCCAGACTCTCGCTGGTGGGTACCACGTCGAGTGTCGGTATATCGGTTCTGTGAACGACGCTCGCCAGAGGCACGTCGCCCACGATGGCTTCCAGGATCGCCTGCTGCAATCCCGCAGGCTCCAGCCCCAACGAAAGCGTGAGATGGGCCTGAGGGTCCAGGTCGATCAGCAGCACCCGCTTGCCCATCTCGGTCAGCGCGACCCCCAGCGAGACGCAGGTGGTCGTTTTGCCCACTCCACCCTTCTGGCTGCCGATGGTGATGATGGCTGGCAAAGTCACGCAGCACTCTCCGCTCGTTTCCTGGTCCGCAAGCGCGCGGGAACACCTCCGCCGCTACTCCGAACTCCCCTTCTCCACGCCGGGGCGGACGTAGACCAGGACCACCAGTTCCGTTCTATAGACGCCGGGCGTTGGTGGGGCCTCCATGTAAATCCGATCCACCCCCATCGTCTCAATGGCCTTGCGCTCCAGGGCAGCCATGAACGCGGACGTGGCCTCCAGCCCTCCTTCGACCTCCACGTCGTAGGCGTAGAGGCGGTAGACATCTTCGCCGATCGCCTCGGTGATAGGCTCCTGGGCCTCCAGTTGCTGCAGGGAGACGCCGCTCTCCCTGGCAGAGGTGATCACATAGTTCAGCACCTCGGTGCTATCCACCTCGCTAGGGAAAGCGAACTGGATCGCTGCCAGCTCCGTCTGGAGGATCTTGAGTTCCGTCTCGCGCGTTGGCAGCACGTCAGCCCCTTGCTGCTGCGCGGCCAGCGCGGTCTCGAACGGCTCGATCTGGGTCTCGAGAGCGGCCTGCCTCTGCCGCTCGCCAGCGATGGCGCGCACGATCAGCACGTAGGCGAGCAGGATCAGCGCTGCGCCAGCGGCAGCGCCGACAATGGCAAGGGTGCGTTTATTCACTGCCGCAGAACCTCCCAGGAAAGTATCTTCAACCGACTTCCGTTCAGCCGGACAAGCACTCGAATGGTTACAGGTCCCGCCCGAGCCTCAATAAGATAGATTGGTGGGGCCGTAAAGGTCGTCAGCGCGACGTAGGTAAACGGCTCCGTCTGGTCGCTATCGATCGTCACCGCGTTGGACAGGATCGTTCCATCGGGAAGGCCGCTATCGACCGTGACGGTGATGACGATGGTGCCCGATTCGCCCGGTCCCAGAGTACCGGCCCGCCACACGTTGTTCCCCACGTCGGGCAGTGGGCTGGCCGAGACAAAGTTCGCGTTTCCGTCGTATGTCTCGGTGATGACCACGTTCGTCGTCGTCATCACGCTGGTGTTCGTATACGTTAGAGTATATACGAGATTGCTGGAAGGGGCAACCGGGTCAGGGCTGTCCACCTTGACGATGTAGAGGTCGTGAGTAGGCCGTATCACCACCGGCTCGGCGAACACCAGGTAAGCCACCTGCTCAGCGGTGTGGTTGCGCTCACTATCGCCAATTTGATCCTCGTCGATGGCCAGGTCGATCCAGTTGGCACTGAGGGGATTCGCTCCGTACAAAATCGCCCAGCCGCCATTGCCGCCATCCATCGCCGCCAGCGAAGCCAGCGCCACCTGGGGCGTTGAGGCAAAGGGCTGATTGAAAGTGTAAGCATATGGCGGCGAATCGGCTACCCCCTGCACGGAGTCCCCTCCCAGCCAGGCTTCATAGGCCACGGAGCCGATGCTCCCGTAGCCCTGCTCGATGACGATAAACCCCACTGTCTCGTTGGCTCGGTTGGTGTCCGTGTCTTCGCCCACATGCTTACCAGTCCATAAGCGGGTGGCGTCAGGTGGATTCCCTGACGACGACCCGCGATCCCAGAAGACCGACCAGTCGAGGTCGTTAGCACTCATCACCTGACCCACGACGACCGGGTTGGTATAGCTCTGCAAGTAGCTCTGCGCCTCTCCGACCCAGGAACTGTCGCTGTCCGTCACCGTCGAGGTGTACTTCTGCGCCTCGATCTTACGCCCATCGGGCAGGATCCAGGCCCCGGCCTCTATGACGATACAATGCACCGGGCTCGCCGTGACGGGGCTCCCGTCGCCGGGGTTTTGGAGCTGCAGCTCGAAGCTGGAGCCGGAGGCGTTACGCACGCAAGTGATCATGGGGCGCGAGGCACTGCTGTAATTGGGGGCACAGACCACCACCATGTCGTTGTAGGTGTTGCTGAGCGTGACGGTGATCCAGGCGCTGCCCACTGTGGTTGTCAGCGTCTCCAACTTCAGCAGGTTGAGGGCAGTGACGGGCGTGTAGGCAAAGGCCGTGTTGCTCGCTCCCTCGGCGCTGTCGATGACGACGGTGTTGGTCAGAGTCGTGTTGGCGATGAGGCCGGGATCCACGGTGACGGTGATGGAGACGGTGCCCGAGTCGCCCGGGTTCAGGGTGCCGATGAGACACGTGACCAGGCCATCGGCCGGGCTGCCGTCGTGGATGCAGCCGGTGGACGCACTCCCGAAGATGGTTTCGGGAGGCAGTGTGTCGGTGAGGACGACAGCAGTGGCAGGCATCAGGCCATAGTTGGCGTAATCCACCGTGTAGACCAGCGTGTCGCCGGGCAGGACGAGACCACCCGATCCCTCCGCCTCCTTCAAGATGTGCAAGAAGGGTCTGTCGCCGAGCACAAATGGCCTCTCGAACACCAGGTAGGCGACTTGCTCGGTCGTGTGGGTGCGGTCGGTGCCCCCGCTCAGATCCTCGTCGATGGCCAAGTCGATGCCGGTGGGCCGCAGCGGGTTACTGCCGTACAGGATGGCAAAACCGCCATGCCCGCCGTCCTCCGCCGCCTGCGAGACCAGCGCCAACTGAGGGGTTGAACCAAAGGCCCGCTGGAAGGTGTAGGGATACGGCGGTGAGTTATCCACCCCTTCCACTGAGTCCGTGCCAAGCCAGGCCTCGTACTCCACACCGTAGATGTCACCGTAGCCCTGCTCGATGACGACGAACCCCACCGTCTCGTCCGCCCGCGTGGTGTCCGTATCTTTGCTCACGTGCTTGCCCGTCCACAGGTTGCTGGCATCGGGAGGATTGCCCTGAGATGAACCTCGCGCCCAGAAGACCGACCAGTCCTCCGCCGGATCGTCGGCGCTCATCACCTGGCCCACGACAACAGGGGTGGCGTAGGTCTGCAAATAGGTCTGCTGCTGCCCGACCCAGGAAGCGTTGTACCCGTCCGTCACGGTGGAGGTGTATTTCTGTGCCTCGATCCGGCGCCCGTCGGGCAGCGTGTAGGCGCCGGCCTCGATCACCAGATAGTGCACCGAACGGGTGGTCTGCGTCCCACCGCTGGGCCGCTGCAGTCGCACCTGGAAACTGGACCCGGAGGCATTGCGCACCCGGACGATCAGTGGGGGTGAGCTGCTGTCGTTGTTTGTCGTGCACACGACCACCATATCGCTGTAGGTGTTGCCGAGATTGACCGTGACCCAGCTCTCGCCCACGCCGCTCACCGTCCCCACTTCCATCCGCAGGTCGGGGATCACCTGCACGTCGTTGGAGGTGGCCGAGGCCGAGGAAACGGACGCGCAGGAGTTGGCGTCGCTCCCTGACGCGCTGCCCGTCCAGTTCACTGTGCCGATGGCCGTGCCGGTGTAGACCCAGGTGAAGGAGAGCGTCCCCCCGCCGGGAATGTTCGCAAAGGCCGGGGCAGGGCCAGAGACCGGCGCCGCCGACCCCGTGCCGCCCAACGTCAGGATGGAAGGCGTCACGTTCTGCGCCGCCGCCTGGCCGCTGTTGGTGACGACCATCGTCACCGTGATGGGGTCCCCGATGTCGGCCGCCAACGGCGCTGCAGAGAGGGAGACGGTCAGGGTGACAGGGCTCTGGACGGCAAAGACGAGGCTGCCGGCATCCACGACGCCGTTGGACTCGGTGCCGGTGACGACGGTGGTGTAGAGTCCCAAGGTGGCACCGGAGGGGATCGCGTAGACGTATCGGTAGGTGATGGCGTCGCTGGCTGTAACCACCGGCGTCATGGCCGTCTCCGGCGCGACGGGCGTTCCCCCCGGATCGGTGATCTGGACGGCGGCTCCGTCGATGTCGTAGCTGCCGAAGGGATCGGAGACGCGGGCTGTGACTGTCATCCCCTGTCCCTGGCTAAACGTGATGGAGCCTTCGGGATGGCAGGTGCTGGCGGTCTGCACATTCTCCACGTCTACGTAGGTCGTGACGGGCAGCTCGACGCGGGAGTTGTACGTCGCCGAGTCGTAGTGTAGCGTGACGTCCTGGTTACCGGCCGCTGTCCTCATCCCCACGACGACAGCGTGTCCCTGAGCCACGGTGTAATACACAGAGGAAATGGTAAAGGCGTACCAGCCATCGCTGTTGCGAGGGACGGCCACCGTGTCGGAGCCGATGGTGGTCGTAGAGCCGCCGGGGGTCAGATCGATGAGGCTCACGGTGACATTGGAGTCTTGATTATTGTCTGCTTCGATGTAGAGGGAGCCCCTGACCGTTCCCTGCAACCCCAAATCCCTCTGCAAGCCGGGATAGAGGTAGGAGAAGTAGGTGGGTGAGTTATCGAACGTCACCGTCGCCTCACCGCCCCACACCTGTTGCCGGTCCAAGATCTCGGTCGTGCTGGTACCGTCCACGATAGTCACTGGTGCGGCTAGGTTGTGAAAGTAAAGGGTCTTCACGGGATTCCCCGCGACAAAGTCGGCGTTGAGCGTCAGGTTGCCGCCGCTGCCGCTGCCGTAGGCGACGATCTCAATGTGGTAAACGGTCCCGGCGGTGGCGCTTACGTCCACAGAGGACGTGGGATTGGCAGGCCAACTGACGTCGTCGTGGCAGGCGACGATGGACAGCGAGCCTCGCGGGCCGGTCCACACCGCCAACACGGTGTCGTAGTTGCTGCCGCTGGTATCGACGTGCAGATTGCCGTCGCTCGGAGCAATGAAGCGATACCACACACTGCGCGAGTGGCGACTGCCACTCCCCGTCCCGCACGACTGGAACACCGGATCGTCTACGGCCGTCGTCGCCTGCGTCGTGTCCTGACTGTTGGTGTACGGCGTAGTAGCGATGCTGAAGGCATTGTTGAAATCGTCGTTGACAGGGGCCTGCAACAGCGGGGCAGCTCGAACAGACGCGGGCCAGCCTCCGGCAGACGAGCTTACGCTTAAGCCCATCAGAACCACACAAAGCGCAATCGTCAGCAAATATCTCTTGCACATTCTTGCGTCACTCCCCACCCTTCTCGCAGGCGCGCGGGAGAATCATGGGGTAAGCACCCGCGTCACCGTGATCGCCACCGTCTGCCCGTTGATGTCGATGGTGTAGGTGACCGGCGCGCCGCTTTCGAGCGTCTGGGTGAAGCCGGGTTCGTAGGTCAGCCGCCAGATGGCGTGCTCTATCCCGCTGTCGGCCGAATAGCGATCGACGGTCTGCTCGCGAGCGCCCCGGCTGGCCCGCTGACTGGTGCTGACGTAGTACAGAAAGCCGGACACCAACAGGATCCCCAGCGCCAGCGCCACCAGCGCGATCACCACTGCTTGTCCGCTTTCATCCCGAAGGATTCCCTTTGACTTCTTACCCCTTGCTTCCATTCTTCGGTCCCCCTACCCCCTATCACCTCTTCCGGGTCACCGCACCCGCAGCGCCACCGTGTACGTCTGGCTGGCCGAAAGATCGCCAACGGTGGAGAAGACGGTGATGGCGACGGTGCCCGTGACCGTTCCCGTCGGGCACACCACATCGCTGACGTGCCGCGCCACGCGTATGGACGAGGAGCCGTCGTTGCGCCACAGTTCACCGCTGCTCAGCGTGTAGGTGTACACCGTGTCGTGATCGGGTCCGGTATCGAAGACGAACGTATCGCAGCCCGCCGCGCCGGTAAACGTCTGGCCCTCGCTTCCGTCCCGCGCCAGCCACAGCCCTGTGTTGCGCAGATCGCCGTCCACCGTCATCTGGTCGTTGCCCGCCCGGGTGACGTCCATAAACTGCAGCAGGATCGCCGCCAGGACACCGAGCACGATGGCAAGGATAGCGATCACGGCCAGAAGCTCTACCAGCGTGAAGCCGCGCGCAAAATGTGCAGCGCGAAAGGTGACGCGCAAACACTCCTTGCCTCTTGCCTCCCGCCTCATCGGTCTACCTTGTAGTTACTCACCGTCAGATCGCCACCTTCGTAGGAAACAGTCACCGTCACTATTTGAAGCCCAGTCGTGATCACCTGGCTATTGACTACGACACGGGAAGGATCTATGCTGGGATACCCTGCTGGGTTGTAGGGAGCCCCCTTGATCGTCTCCAACTGCGCGGCAGCCAAATTCGTAGCAGTCGTCAGACGGTTGGCCGCGCGCACGCCGAAAGCGCCGGTCGAAAGCGACGCGACGAGGATAACCAGTGCCGCACTGATGATCGCCACCGCCACCAGCACTTCGACCAGGCTGTCGCCCGACTGCGCATTGCGCACCGCCGATTGCGGACTTACCTGCTGCTTGTCACTTGCCACCTGCCACCTGCTGCTTGCCTGCCTCACCGCAACCTCCGCTGCACGCGAAAGTACACCACGCCCGATCCCACGACGATCGTCAAGACGGCGACGACGAGCACGGCCAAAGGCAATTGCTCCAGCGGCAGCATCTGCACCACCAACCAGAGCAACAGCCACTCGGCGGCGAAAAGCGCCGCGAGCAATCCCACCACCCAAACCCCACAGCCGACCGGACGGTTGAGATGATCCAGCCTCTTCATAGCTTTACTTGATTTGCGACAAGATCGAGTACATCGGCATCACCATGGCGACGGCGATGAAGCCAACCATCCCAGCGATGAAAATCGTCAGCGCCGGCTCTGCGAGCGAGACCAGGAGTTGCGATCTTCTTTCCACCTCTTCCTCGTAGAAATTGGCCAGCGTCTCCAGGTTCTCCTCCAACGTACCGGTCTCTTCCCCCACCCGCACCATTTGCGATAGCAGTGAGGGGAAAAGTTTCTCCGCCGAAAGCGGATCGGAAAGGCCCCGCCCGCTCAGCAGCGCCACCCGCGCCCGATCTAGCGCCTCGGCCACGATCACGTTCCCGGTGGTGTGCACCACCAGCTCTATTACTTCTGAAAGCGGCAGCCCGGCGCGGACGAGCACGGAGGCCGTGCGGGCGAAGCGGGCAAGCTGTCCTTGCAGAACGACTTGGCCCATGAGAGGTACACGCAGCAGCACCGCATCTCGCACGCGGCGACCGGCTGGCTGCCTGAGCCACAGGGCCGATCCGCCGGCCAGGATCAGCCCGCCGAACAGGACGTATACTCCATAGCTCGTTGCAAAGTTGCTGGAGGCGATCAGGATGCGGGTGGGCAGGGGCAACTCTGTTGCGAAGGACTCGAACAGCGAGACCATAGGGGGCAGGGCCGTCGTCAGCATCAAGATGACCACGCCGATAGCCACCATGACGACGAAGACGGGATAGGTGAGCGCGTCGCGGAGCTTGCGCATTAGCGTCTGTTCCCGCTGCAGGTAAACCGCCAACTGGCGCAGCACCTCTTCCAGGTTGCCGGTGCGCTCGCCGATGGTGATGGTGCGGGTGTAGATATCGGGGAAGGCAAGAGGGTGAGCTGCCATGGCCGCCGAAAGCGATTGCCCCTGCTCCAGGCTAAGGACGATCTCCTGGAGCGTTTCGCGCAGCGCCCGCTTGGACGTCTGCTTCGATAGCATCTGGAGCGCTGGCAGGATGGCAATGCCCGAGGCGAGGAGGGTGGCCAGTTGCTGTGAAAAGACGATCAGGTCGGCGCGCTTGACGCCAAAGAAGGTGGGAAACGCCGTGTACAGCGTGAGTTGCTTGCGGGCCGGCGCCAGCTTGGCCACGGTGAGGCCCTGGCCCCATAGCACTTCCTCCGCCGCTGCCTCGTCGATCACGTCGATCTGCCCCTCGACGCGCCGCCCCCCTTGGTCGAATGCCACGTAACGATAGTTCATCGCCCGCTCCCTATTCAATCATACCACGCTAGCGAGGGCAGGGATCAGCACAAGCATTCCAACTCGGTTACGAAAGAGTTAATATCCTGTAAACC
>DAOUDX010000270.1:0-21851 GCA_034430835.1 Anaerolineae bacterium | reverse complement strand
CCCCCCCCCCCCCCCCCCCGTCTACGTCTGACTCCGTTCGTAGTAGGCGCTTCAGCGCCATCAATGCCAGTTTGGGATACCCGCATGTGGCGCCCAAATGGCTCAAGTCGAGTTTGCCTAACGTCGGTCGTTTCACCATTTCTCTTTGCTCCTGAACTGATGTAGATATGGCCATAGTTAGGCCATCTTATGAAGCCTCCTCATGTAGAACTTGCGCCCCTCATACTCAGTCTCAACGAGGCGTCCTTGTTCAATCAACTTGCGAACGGCGGTCCAGTCAGCCCTGGCCCGCGCCAGGAACTCGCTCACCGCATCCTCCCGCATAGGATGTACCGACGTGATGCTCAGCAAGTCTTCCTCGACGTTGCCGGTAAAGGCGAAAGCATTGCCTTCGTACCCGACCAGATGCTCCACGCGGTCCACTTTCTCGCTGAAGACCTGATAGGCCCGATTGATGACTTCCTCATCGGGGGGTTGTACCCACTCCTCCGCCGGCGGCCTGGTCGGGATCGCCAAATAGGCTGTGGCAGGCTCCAGGCGAGCCAAGAATCCGGCCACATCTCTGATCTGGTCGTCGTCATCGTTGACGCCTTCAACCAGCATCGTCTCCGTCACCAATTCACCTCTGAAAGCCTGCGCAAACTTGAGTGTTCCGTCGAGAATCGAGGCCAGTCGCAAAGTGCCGTAGGGCCGGTCAATCTTGCGCCAGATCTCCCTCCGGGTGGAATCCATTTTCAGAGAGACCCAATCCGCCCCTAGCAGGTCCTCTTTCACATCCTCGCGTCCGATCAGGGAACCATTGCTGATCACGGCGATTTTGATCCCCAAAGGCCGCAGTAGCTCGATCTCGCGGCCGAGATTGATGTCCAGGGTGGGCTCTCCATCGGGCACGAAAGCGAGATAGTCAATCGCCTCCCCGGCCTCTCCTGCCTTTTCGACCTTGTCGTGGACATCCCGCAAGACGTTCTCTGGCTCGTAGAACGCACGACGCGCGACCTGCATTTTGATGGTGCGCCCTAGCTGGCAGTACACGCAGGAATAGGTACACACCTTGGGCGGGATATTGTTGATTCCCAGGCTGCGTCCCAAGCGCCTGGACGGAACGGGGCCGAAAGCGATCATACCGTCAATCCCCCCTGACGAATTGCCCATCTACTTTGAGCGTACGACACAAGTCCAAGATTCGAGCCCCCAGTCTTTTGGCTGCTTCCATAGACTCCAAATCATCCCTTATCTCTCCCGGTTCGAAGGCTATGCCCGAGATACCACGGTTAGCGACAATCATGTCATGTTTCAGGAAAAAGGAATTGAGGGCCGTAATGGCACCTTCAGCGCCATATCTTCGCCCAACAACGACCGCGGCGCCTATTTTATCCTTTAGCTTTCCTCTGATCGACCAGGTTCGGTCGATAAAGGACTTTAACTGTGCGGTCACATTATTGAAGTACACAGGGGTGCCGATAACTATGGCGTCCGCGTTGAGAATCTTGGGTATGACTAGCGTTTTCATGTCATCGTCGATAACGCATGAGCCATTTTCCCGGCACGCCCAACAAGAGCTACAGGGCTCAACAACGTAATCGGTTAGTTTTATGAATTCACCCTCAGTATGATTCAAGATGAAATTCAGTAGATAGTCTGTGTTGCTTCTCTTTCTCGGACTACCTGAAATGTACACGATATTCATGAGCCGAGTCTCACTTCCAGTTTCTGTCGAACAGCACACAACTCGAGATCCGCTTGACAACGTGGGACCTCATTCATGCCGTTCGCTCTCCGTTTTATCCAGATTCTCAAGCATCATGCTTAGCTCGCTGGCCTTCATGTAGCCCGCCACCTCAATCTCCTGCCTGGTTACTCCCTCCACCTCGGCCACCGCCGCGCGGATGGAAAGGGCCAGCGACACTGCCAGAGGGCATAGGGGGGAAGAAGGACGAAACTTGTAGCGAACGACGCCTTCCTCGTCTACCCCCAGACCCTCGACCAACCGCATGCGCATCACGTCCACTCCCGTCTCGGGGTCAATGATGGTGGAGAGACGAGCAAGAATGGCCTCGCGCAGAGCATTCTGGTTCACCATCGCTGTTCCTCCCTACCAGAAAGAAGCCGCTCTCTGATCCGCGACCACATCTCTCCAAGCGCCTCCGTTACCGTCCCGTCTGCATAGTCCGTCACCGGCTGACCATGCACCATGGCCTCGGTCACGACGGTGTCGTAGGGAATCCGTCCCACGACTTTGACGCCCCGTTCTGCGCAAAAGGCCGCGATTCCCTCGCACCGGGCCAGGTTCAGGTCCGCTTTGTTGATCGCCACCAGCGACGGCACGCCAAAGTGATCGGTGGTGCCCAGAATGCGCTCCAGGTCGTGCATGCCGGAGACCGTGGGCTCTACGACGTGGAGCGCCATATCCGCGCCCGCGCTGGCGGAGATGACCGGGCAGCCGATGCCGGGCGGCCCGTCCACCAGCAGCAGTTCCGCCCCGGTGTCCACCGCCCGCAGGCGTCCCTGCTGCTTGACCAGCGTGACCAGTTTGCCAGAGTTTTCCTGGCCGGCGAAGAGATGGGCATGGAAGAGAGGGCCAAAGCGTGTGTCTGAGCGGAACCACATCCCGGCATGCTGTTCCTCCAGGTCGATCGCCTCGTCGGGACACTGGTAGTAGCAGGAAGCGCACCCTTCGCAGGCCAAAGGGTCTACCCGGTACGCCTCGTCGCCAGGAGTCACCGCGTCGAAGCGGCATACCTCGGCGCAGATGCCACAGGTGGTGCACTTTTCGGGATCAATCACCGCCACTTGGCCACCCATGAAGCCGTGCTCCTCCTGCTTGACTGGGTCGAGCACCAGTTCCAGGTTGGCCGCGTCCACGTCGGCGTCGGCCAGGACAACGGGCAGTTCCCGGGAAGCCAGGTGGGCCAGCGCCGCCGCGACGGTCGTCTTGCCGGTGCCTCCCTTTCCGCTGAGAATGACGAGTTGCTTCATCATGCGCGTGCTCCTTTCCTGTCCACCACCAACCGCGCGATAGCTGCGTACAGAGCCTGGAACTGCTCCCGGTAGTCCGGCAGGACCTCCACCAGCGGCGTCCCCTCCGAGTACGCCTCGGCGATGCGCCGGTCCAGCGGGATGCGCATCAGGATGGGGATGTCCTCGGCCTCGCAGTACTCGTCCACCCCCTGATCTCCCACCCCATCCCGGTTGACCACCACGCCCACGGGCAGGCCCAGCTCGTCGCGGGCAACCTCCACCGCCAGCCGCAGGTCGTGCAATCCAAACGGGGTCGGCTCGGTGACCATCAGTACGAAATCCGCGCCCCGCATACTCTCGACGACGGGACAGGCGGTGCCCGGAGAAGCGTCTAGGATGACGAGGCGGTCGCCAGGCTGCGGTGGGATGACCCACTGCTTCAACTGGCGAATGATGGGCACGGCCATCGGTTCGCCCACGTTCAGTGTGCCCTGGGCAAACTCGATCCCGTCCACCCGCCCTCGCCCGATGGTGCCAATCACGTCCAGCACTTCGTGGATCGCTTCTGTGGGGCAGTTGAGGGTGCAACTACCGCAACCGTGGCACAGTTCAGGGAAGACGAGCACCTTCTCTCCAACTACGGCGATGGCGTGATACTGGCACACCTCGGCGCAACGCCCGCAGTAGGTGCACTTTTCGAAATCCACCTCCGGGATCATCTGGCCCACCTCGCGGTGCTCCCGGATGGTGGGTTTGAGGAAGAGGGCCGCGTTCGGTTCCTCCACGTCGCAATCTAGGAACAGCGGATTGGCAGAACCGACGGATTCCTGTCCGGCCGCCAAGCTCAGCGCCAGGTTGACGGCGACGGTGGTCTTGCCCGTGCCCCCTTTACCGCTCGCTACTGTGATTATCATTTGCCTGCTCCATTCCACTCTTCTCGGTAGGTGGCCTCCAGACGGTGTAACGCCTCCTGATGCTCGATCCGACATTCTGGACACTCTTGCAGATGTTCCAAAACCTTGGGGAGGAGATCAGCGCCACCATGAGCCAATAACTCGGAGTAGTACTCCAACACAGCAAAACATTCGTCACAGGTCAGTTTCGCTGGATCTGTTAATAAAAGTCGCCACAACGGTCTCGGCATACTCAAAACTCCACGACAGCCCCCGCCGGGCAGGCGCTCACGACGGACGGGCCAAGTGTCAGCGTCAGAGCGATGAGAGATAGCGGGCCTCAACGCCCACGACTCCTGCTTTGGAGGCGGGACAGTCGAGCGAACCATCAATTGACGTACTTGAGCAATTCTCCTTCCAACGCATGTCTGGGCAACGCGCCCACCTTGGTGCCTACCAACTGCCCCCCCCTGAAAATCAGGAGAGTAGGAATGGACATGATCTGATACCGCCCCGCTACCTCACGATTATGGTCCACGTCCAGTTTTCCAAAGACAATCTGGCCCTGATAGTCGCGCGCCAATTCTTCAATTACAGGAGCGACCATCCTGCAAGGAGCGCACCACTCGGCCCAACAGTCCACGACCAACGTGGGGTACTTCTGAACAGCCTGATCGAAATTGCGCTCCGTCAGGATCAGTGGCCCGGTGGGGACATCCACCAGCCGTTCGGCCAACGCCCTCTTGGCTTCCTCCGCCTCCATGATCTCGGCATAGCGGGACGAACCGTAGCGCAGCACGTCGTCAACAAACTTGGCTTCGGGCTGTACGCCGATGGAGACGGAGTCCATACCTCCATTGAGCACCTGTTGGGGAACGGAGCTGACGTTGAACTGTCTGGCCAAATCCATGTTCTGTGACGCCTCCACGCACTCGGACTCCACCCACCCCTTGGACTCAATGGCAATCTGGTGTGCCAGCAAGACAGCACGGGGACAATAGGGACAGTTTGGCGTGACATACACCTGGATGGAAACATCGTGATCTACGTTCTGGAGTTTGGCCCTGGAATCTCCCTGGAGCCCACTCTCCCCGCGCGAGACAAGGGAGATGGTCTCGATAAAACCTCCTGCTTCCTGTCCGACAGGAGCGCCGGTGTATTTCACCTTATATCCTTGGTTCCATCCGATGAGCACGGTCGGAGTTCGAGTGATGGCCAACCTGGCCACCTCCTCATCGCTGTCTTGATACACTGTGGGTGCAATTCTGCTATCCAACTCGCTCAATTCCTCACACAATTGGACTGTGAAATCACAGTATTCTTCATTCTCCGGTCCTACGAAGACGGACAGACCTACCTCGTTCTGGAGTTCTCGTTGAAACTTCTCTCTCAGTTCTCTCCGTGATCTCTCGTCAATCAGTTGCTCGCTCATTTGCCGTTATTACTCCTTTTTGAGCCGCCTCCAACTCGATTATCAACCGCCGCGGCGACCACGACGGGACGTGTGTTACCTGGGCCGCGTTCATTACAGGCGACCAGGTGCCCAGCACGCGCGAGGTGCTGGGCACCGTTCATCTGTACCCTATGTGCGAGTCATCTGTGTGCCGCAGTTGGGACACTTCTTCTGATAGCAAGGCTGACCCACTGTATGCGGCACTCTGTGCCCACAACTGGGACAGACGCAGTCGCCGCCCGGCCCGGCAGCCTTGGGACCACCCATGCGACCGGGCCCACGTCCGCCGCCGCGACCAGCGCCGCTGCCACGTCCGCCTCCACCTCCACGACCTTGACCCATCTCAATCACCTCCTCTTTACTCTGATCGTTCTTCCGATCCAACAGTGATCACCCGCCCCACGCCAACTCTGACAAAGTCGCCCCCATATTCCTCGGCGAATATCTGCATCGCCCGGTCGCCCGTACAGTGACACGGTGCCACCTTCCGCACGCCCAGGTCGCGGAAATCGGCGATGATGCGCTCAACCTGCCGCCTGCTCGCGCTGCCCAGGTGGAAGCCACCTATTACGACGGACGCGTCCGCCGCCACCTCGCCGCCAACGCTCTCTTTGGCCCAGCGCACCATCTCCACGACGCCGGGATGGGCGCAGCCGGTGACGACGACCAACGGATGTCGTTTATCCGCCGGATGTATTTTATCCGCACCGTCCGCAGTCTCCACCGCCAACGCCTGCTCGACGATGCCCGAACCTACCTCGCCGGTGGTGTAGAAGCCGGGCCGGATCTCCACCGGCCCGTCCACTTCGACCAGGGTGGTGAGCGAGCGCACGTCCGCCTTGAACTGCCGTGGGAACGAGCGGGGCACATAGACCGTCGGACGGACACCCGTGTTCAGCAATCCCCCCAGCCCGCCGGTATGGTCGCCGTGGGCGTGGGAAAGGACCACCGTTCCTATCCCCGCCGGGTCGATTCCCATCCTCTCCATGTTGGAGAGCAATCTGCCAGCGTCCCCGCCAGTGTCAAAGAGGAGATCGTCGCCCACCAGGCACGCGAAACCCCACGCAGAGGCCAGATTGGGGTCCAGCGTCTTGTTATCGTAAACAACGGTGATTTTCACTTTCTGTACCTCCTGACGCTGCTAAAGCACCTGCCACGTACAATAGAGCAATTGAAGACCAAAAAGGATGAGGATACCGCCGCACACCATCCTGAAAACCCTGAGATGCCTCGAGGATTTGAACACCTTTTCGGGAAGGAGACCGACCAGGGGGCCAAGTACCATCACGGGAACGATGGTGCCTATTCCAAAGCAGAGGGCGTAGGCCACTCCCTGAAATACGTTCGTCGCCGTGCAGGCAATGTAAGTGAGGATGGCTACCAGGGGCACGCAGGGCGAGACGCCGATGAGAAAGCCCAGGAGCGCGGTTACTGCGCCCCCACCCCCATCCACGACATGCTTCCTGAAAGTGCGGTGGAGTGGTAACTCAAACCCCTTACCCAGGACAACGAGCACTCCCACGAGCACGATGAAAATGGCCATAGCCAGGTAAAGATAGCCCGATCTATGAGGGGGGAAGAAGCGGTTGATGGAAGCAAAGGCCACGCTCGCCAGTCCCCCCAGGATGGCGAGGCCGAGAAGCCGGCCGAGTGAGAACATCGCGCTCATCCTCAAGCCCTCCCGCCACCCCCCTCTCGTGGCGGCAATGTAGGGCAGAAGGACGGGGCCACAGAAGGCCAAGCAAGGACCCCAACCCATGCCTATGCCCGCAGTCAGCAACTTAAGCGCCTCCACTTTCTTTTTCCTCCTCTCGGCCCCCCTCCCACGGCCCCGTTGCCCCTGCCTCGTTAGGTGACGGCCTGGATGCCTCAGTCTCGAATCTCCAATCTCCTGCCGACACCTACCAGAATGAAGTCGTCCCCATAGACCCTTTCGAATGTGCTGCGGGCCAAATCGCCGGAGCAGTGACAGGGGGCTACCCGCTCCACCCCTTCATTCCTGACCCCCTTGACGATATTCGTTACCTGCAAGGGATTCATCCAACAGAGGTGAAAACCGCCCAGCACCAGATAGATGTCGTCATCCAGCAGGTCTTTGGCCTCCCTGACCACGTTCACGATCCCCGGATGGGCGCAGCCTGTGATCACCACCAGTCCCCGCGACGTCTCAATCACCAACGATTGTTCCTCTATCAGCTCCCCGATTTCCCCTGTCGAGTAGACACGCTCGCAGATTTGCACTGGCTCGTGGACCTCAATGAGTTCCGCCCCGGCCTCCCTCACGGTCTCCTTGATGCTCTCGGGGAGACATTCGGGCAGGTAGACGGTGACGGCGTGGTTCTCCTCCAGGAAGCCGGTCAGCCCACCGACGTGATCGTAGTGGACGTGTGAGATAACGATTACATCTACGTCCCGGGGGTCAATCCCCAGCGTGCGCATATTGCGCAGCAGCATCGCGCTATCGCCGCCGGTGTCGAAGAGGATGGTCTTCTCCAACCCCTCCACCAGGCAGGAGAACCCCCAGGCCGTCTCCAGACGCTCGTCGTATTCGTTGTTATCGTAGAGGATGGTGATGGTGACGCCGCTGGCCTCCATGGGCATGGCGGTGGGCACAAGAGGAGTCGAAGTCGGGGCAGTGGCAGACGTGGGCGGCAGCACTGCGCCTTGAGTCTGCACAAGCGTCGGTGTAACCGCCGGCGCGGACATGTGCGTTGGCACGACGGTTGGCGTCGACGATGCACATCCGGCGACCAGCAGGCCCACCAAGCCCACCAACACCTCTCTCTTTACCTTCATCGCACCACCTCCCTCACCGCCCCCGCCGGCGATGACGCGTTCGGCGTCCGCGACCGGCAGCGCCTTCGCCTTCAACCGCAGACGGGGCCTCTGTGGCCGACGACGGCCTCGCCCCGGCGGACGGCCGCGTCAGCCAGCGCCCCACTGCCCGGGCCAGCGCTCTCCCAGCCTGCGCCAACAGCCCCACGCCGGTAGCGACGACGACGGCGCCGGCGGTCTCTGCCAGCGGGCTGGGCTGCCGGATGGCAGGGGCCGGCCGCTCTGGGACGGGGACGAGTTCGCCCCGCACCACGGGCTGGATGGCGCCCTCCGGGCAGGCATCCACACAGGCCTCACAGCCGGTACACGCCTCCTCGTCAACGTGGGCCTTGCCGTCTACCAGGGCCATGGCCCCGACGGGGCACACGTCCACGCACGCGCCACAGCCCGTACAATGGGACACATCTACCCATACCGTTTGTCTTTCCATCATCCTATCTCCTGACACCCAACCCGGACAAGCCGGACCCGGAAAGGCCAGACTCGCCAGGTTAGGCCCTATCGCTCACAATCAACACCATCCCGATGAAGCCTCCCCACGGCAGGCGGGCCTGCGGCCACGGCCAGCCGCGAGGGAACAGCGTGGACCGCCACACGACGCGCGCCCGCTCACCGGCGATAGACCGCGTGCTACCTCCGGTAGCCAAGCGCTTCAACTCGCCCACGCCGTAGAAGCGCGCGGCGTCATAGACCGTCGACCGAAAGAGGCCCACCAGCCGCCGCTGCAGGCCGAGCAGGCTCCAGCGGTTGAGCACGCCCAGCACCATGCCACACCGCGCCACCCGCAGGGCCTCCGCCAGCGCTTCCTGCGGCCGCTCCAGGAACTCTAGCGTGGTGACCAGCGCCGCCAGGTCGAACGCGCCGTCGGCAAAGGGAAGCCTGTAAGCATCGCCGCGTGCCAGAGGGATGCCGTCCAGCGCCCGCGCCTGGGCCAGCATGGCCGCCGAGAGGTCCAATCCCACCGCTGCCAGCCCCTGGTCGCTCAGCCAGCGGGTAAAGTGGCCGGTGCCGCACCCGATCTCCAAAACGCTGCCCGGTCGAGCAAAGGCTTGCAGCAGCCAGCCCAGAACGGCCTTCTCCAGCTCGTCGGCCCGGCGTCCCTCCGGCGTCTCGTACCAGGCTTCGTAGTGTGCGGCCACGTTCTCGTCAAAAGTCACCTCATGCCTCCTGAGGCTCATGTTCCCAAAAGCGGGCTATCACACGTAAACAATAGACCGCGAGTTGACTACGCAATCCAGGCTAGAGAGCCGGGCGAGGCAGCAGACCGGCCCTCTCAGCAATAATGGGCACAGCACTTTCCCACTCAATGGCCATGATATGCACGCCAGCCACGCCGGGGATCTCGCGTACTTGCTGGATGATTTCGACGCAGATATCGACCCCCTCTTCCTTCCAGGCGGCGCGGCGGGCCTCCTTTTCCCCTCGGGGAATGCCACTGATGGCAGCAGCCATGCGCTGCGCATACTCGTCGGGCACATCCATCCCGGGCACGTTGGTGGCCATGTAGCGCGCTGCCCCTAGCGACTTGATAGGCGCTACCCCAGCCAGAACGTAGATGTCGTCTAGCAAGCCCATGTCACCGGCACGTTTCATGAACTCGGCGAATCTGGGCACATTAAAGACGATCTGAGTCTGGATGAAATCAGCCCCTGCTCTCACCTTCTTGGCCAGACGATAAGGGCGGTAGTCAAAGGGAGCAGCAAAGGGGTTGCATGCAGCGCCGATAAATGGACGGGGCTCTACATCTATCTCTTCCCCGCACTGGAACTTTTTCTCATCCCGCATATCCTTCACTATCTTGACAAATTGGATAGAGTCAACATCATAGACCCCTTTGGCCTGTGGGTGATTGCCAAAGGACATATGATCACCGCTGATGGAAAGGATATTATGGACGCCGAGTGCTGCAATGCCCAATACGTCCATTTGCAGGGCGATCCGGTTTCGGTCGCGACAGGTCATTTGCACAATCGGCTCCAACCCTTCCTCTTTCTGGATGAGACAGGCTGCCCAGCTTGCCATACGCACCACGGCTGTCTGCCCGTCGGTCACGTTAAAGGCGTCGGCGTATCCCTTTAGAATCCTGGCCTTTCTTCGGACCACCTCCGCATCAGCCGACTTGGGCGGACCGAGCTCAGCGGTGACGGCAAAATGCCCCGCTGTGAGAACTCCTTCCAGATTGCTCTCAGTTTTCATAACCCGATCTCTCGCTGGCCGGGATCGAGGGGCATAACTCGATCTGGCGAGGTCTTTGCATCTCGCTCCAATCCTTGGGCTCCCTTATTTCTGTCAACCTGTCGAGCAGGCCAAATGCCTTCAGCCTTTCATAGATCGATACCCAAACGCAGTCACGCTCAGGATCTACCTCGCACTTGCTATCCTTGGTTGTTCCCCCGCACGGCCCATCTAGTATCCCCTTGGGGCATTGGGTCAGTGGGCAGATGCTGGCGAGCCGGCCTAGTTCACACTCTCCACACTGCATGCACTTTTCCTTGAACAGAGTAGGGCCTCCTCCCATATGGCCCATGGAGTTAGTTCCCGGGCAGACAGGCTTCTGAAGGCCAAACGCCTTCTCCAGGACAAACTCTCGCACGACCTGCAGCCCATCACCGCATGCCAGCACCAGGACAGCATCACACTCTGTGATCTCGCGGCGATACGGGCTCAAACGCGCCGTGATCCAAGGAGCGTAACAGGTGAACTCTCCAAGCGGCGGCGCGATGGCCGCCAGAACCTGCTTGCCATGCTGTGCCAAGACGTTTGCCATCTCTTTCACCTCTGGTTCCCCGCCAGTGTGAAAGATCGTAGCACAGCCGCCGCATCCAACCACCACTATCTTTTCCCTGCCCTCGAGGTATTCAAGGATCTCTTCAAAAGGCTTTTGCACTTGTCCAATCACCGGTTTCCCCTTTTGCTTTGCCCCCTCCAATCTGGCGACTCAGCTTACGGCCTTCTCCAACTCGTCGGCCCGTCGTCCATCCGGCGTCTCGTACCACGCCTCGTAGTGAGCGGCGACACGCTCGTCGAAGGTCACCTCACGCCTCCTCGGGCTCAGGGCAAGCGTTGGAGAGCGTGACTACCATCACGGCGTCCCCGCCCTCTGCAGCTTGGTGGAACGCCTCCTGCAGGGCGTCGAAGATCACCTGCTCCTCCCCCCAGACCAGGGTGCTCATCTCACCCACGCGGGTCTCCAGGCTATGCTCGCGGAAGATGCGCACCGCCTCGCGGACGGCCGGTCCAATGGAGTTCCGCCGCAGCGGATAGAGGCTGACTTGCGCTGTTATCATGCCCATCTCAAACACCCCGTTGGTCTTGAGACATCAGACTATCTGCCAGCAATCCCTTGAAGCGGTCGAGGGTGATGGGAGAGAACTCCACCTCCAGGCCGGTCCAGTCGAACAACTCCAGAATCTCCTCGGCGCGCTGCGTCATATATTCCTCGGCGAGGCCGAGACCGTCCAGGACGATGATCTTGTCGTAGAACCCGGGAAAGTTCGCATTGGCATCCGCCTCATCCCATCCAAAATACTTCTGATAGACCGTCTTCCAATTCTTGAGCCAGCCCGGCGTGAACCACAAGATCTTGTCCTGCCTCCCCTCGCTGATGCGCTGCCGGTCCTCGAAGCCGGCCAGCATGTCGTAGCCGTATTCCCCCTGCACCCTGACGATCCCCTGGCCTGCTTCCTGCAAGATCGAGTCCACCCGCTTGAGCGGCTCGTCGACGCTGACGTAGCACTTTTTCCCATACACGACGATGATTCTGCGGTCGGGGCACTCCTCTCTCGCTTGATCCAATCTCTTGAGAAGGTGCTCCTCCAGCCTGTCCGGCAGAGCGTGCAGACCCGGCGGCGTGAAAAGGATCCGGCGTGGATCTATAAAGCCGCTCTCCGCCAGGTGGGTCATCTCCGGGTGCAGCATTCCACAGGAGATGATGCAGCAGTCCTCAAATGTGGGTTTGTTCACTTCAGCCATCGCGTTGCCCTTTCTGGAGACACACGGCCTCCTAGCCACTCAGCGTTCAGGTGGGACCAGAGCTGCAGGATCCGCGCACGCTGCCGCTGCTGCCTGCCCCACCAACGCCGAACAGCGATACAGCCTTTTTTACTTTCTGGCTTCCACACTTTGGGCAGGTAGGATTGGTTTTCTGTGAGGATGAACGCACAAACACCTCAAAAGGCTCATCGCATTCTTCACACCGATATTCATAGATTGGCATACGCCTTCTCCTTCAGACCGGTTTGTCCTTTTGATCGCCGGGCACCCCTTCGGGAGAGTCGATGGTCACCCTTTTCAGAACGATCAAGCTGTTCATCAGATCGATGCTCTCGATCTGGGCCTGGAATAGCCTGCTTTCCCCCAAAAGGGTGGTCAACTGAAGCCCGCCGTTTGCAGGCTTGATCCAGGCCACGTCCTGCATCACTTGTTCCCGTTGGCCGTCATCCTCAATGTAGACCGTAGCTAGGCACATAATCCCCCCTATAACAACTGATCCAGTATTCTCCCAATGTCCGTCTCCAACTTGTCGCGACGAACTGGACGTCCCTCCAGGCCAGACTGGAAGATCTCCGGCTCATAGCCGATGGATCCAATGACAGAGACATTTCTTTTTTCCATCTCCTTCCGCAATCTCGAAGCGATCTCCTTGGACCTGATTTTGTTGAGGACGGTCCACACGCGTTCCACCCCAACCTCGGCAGCGAGGGCGCTTATCTTTTCAGCGAGTTCCAGCGAATCGAAAGAGGGCTCGGTCACGATGAGCACGCTGTCTATACTCGTCTCAACGCCTCTGCCAAAGTGCTCTATGCCGGCCTCCATGTCAACGACGACTATCTCATCCTTTTGCAGTGAGAGTCTTTTCAGGAACTCGCGGCTCAACACCCCCATGGGACAGGCGCAACCCTCAAGCGACTGGAGGATCTTGCCGATGCAGACTAATCCGATACCGTCTCTCTCCACGATATAGTCGCCGGGGAGATCTGCGACGCGAAACTCCTTCCGCGTCAGGAGGTTCTCTTCATGCTCTGTTTCCTCGGAGAACGTCGGGAACACCTCCTTCTTTCCCCCAACCAGACCGAGCAAGGGTTCGGGCCGCTTATCAAAGCCGAGCACTCGATAAAGCCCTGGGTTTGATTCATCGGAGTCAACGACTAATACCTGGCGCCCTCTGTCTCGTGCGCCATGTGCCAAGAGGGCGACGACGGTGCTTTTCCCGCTGCCTCCCTTTCCACAAATTGAGATCTTTTTCATCCACATTCCCTTTCTAGCTATTGATCAACTTACCACTACACCCTCGCCCTCCACGACGCGCCCGACAACCCAGCAGGACTGTCCCTCTCGGTCGAAAAGCGCGGTGAGCTGCTTCAGCTTCTTCTCCGGCACGGCGATGAGCAGACCGCCGGAGGTCTCCGGCGTGTAGAGAAGCATCTGCATCCACTCGCGGATAGAGGGCGCAAAGCGAACGTGCGGGGCATAACACTTCCGGTTCCGGTCAGCGCCAGCGGGAAAGATCTGCTCCCGGGCGTATTCCCTCGCCCCCTCCAGGAAAGGCAGGCTCTCCAAACTGAGATGTATCCCCCCCCCGCTCTTTTCGGCCATCTCCTGGGCGTGACCAAGCAGAGCGAAACCGGTGACGTCGGTAACCGCATCTATGCCCACTCGCTGCATCAATTGGGCGGCTTTTCGGTTCAGCGTCTTCATCACCTCCACCGCTGCCCTCACGTGATTCGGCTTGGCCATTTCCCTCTTGAGTGCGCTGGCGATGATGCCTACGCCCAGAGGCTTGGTCAGAATCAGCACATCGCCGGCCTTTGCTGCGGCTTTGGTGGCGACGTGATCGGGATGGACAAAGCCCACCACCGCCAGGCCATACTTGGGCTCTTTGTCTATCACCGTATGCCCCCCGGCCAGGGCACCCCCTGCTTCGGCGATTTTCTCGGCCCCTCCGCGCAGGATCTCACTCACCATCTCCGAAGGGAGATCAATGGGAAAGCCGCAGATATTGAGAGCCAACACCACCTCGCCACCCATGGCGTACACGTCGCTCATCGCGTTGGCGGCGGCGATGGCCCCATAGTCGTAGGGGTCGTCAACGACGGGCGCGAAAAAGTCAACGGTCAGGATGATGGCCCGTTCACCGCTGACGCAGTAGACGGCAGCGTCGTCGCTCACCTCTAGGCCGACGAGCAGATCGGGATATTCTTTGGCGGGAAACATCCCGCTCAACGGGCGCAGCACCTGCGCCAGGGACTCGGGTCCCATCTTGGACGCTCAGCCCGTGCCGCTGGCCAGCGCCGTTAAGCGGATTTTCTCCATCTCAACACCAGTCTGTAAGCCATCGCTACGCTAACCTTCCTTCTGAATAGGATGTTTCGTTCCCAGCGTTTCTGGTACTGTGGCCAACAGAGGGACTCTAAAGAAGAGGTCGAAAACTATGGGAATGACAAAGACGTACATAGGGCCAAGCTCCCTCCATATAAGCCCGCCAATGATGGGGGCAGGAATCGTGACCAATCCCGTGAAGAGGCCGAGCAGTCCTCCCCACCTCCCTTGCTGCTCAAGCGGAAGGAGTTCCAGGGTCATGGCGTTTGTAGCGCCAGACGAGATGGAATAAAACGCCAGAAAAACCGCCGACAACACCAACGTGATCGGGCCGGGAGAAAAGGCAAGAAAAAGATTAGAAGCATACCATAGCGGTGTGAGCAAATAGATGATGCGCTTTCTCCCAATTCTATCCGCCAGTCGGCCCACAGGAATGCCGAAAACGAGTTGCGCTACAACTGTAGCGGTCGCCATTACGCCCAAAAGGTATTGATCCGCTCCCTTGATCTCGTGGGCGTATAGCTGGACAAACGGTCAAAACAGGGCCATAGGCAACGAGGTGAGAGCGGAAATGGCTATCCATCTCCGAAGGTTCTCCCTTCCTTCGAAAAGATGACGAAAATCAGCGACAAAGCTGGCCCTGGTCTTTGCGTCGGCAAGTTGTTCCCGTTGAGGTTCGCGCAGTTGGGCAACCACGAGAAGAAAAATGAGGCCATACCCCGCGAACTGGAGAACATACAAGGGCCGAATGCCTTCAACCGTCATGCCTCCGAAAACTGTCACCAGGTAGGCGCCGATGAGGGGTGAGATCATGCGGGCTGTCGAGGCCAGGGTGCTGCAAACGTTCTGTGCAGTCACTCGATCTTTGCTTTGCACCGAATCCGCGCAGATCACCCTGCACCCCGTGTTACTCAGGCTCGTGGCGATGGAAGCAAGGATAGCCGCCACAACGAGGAATCGCCAATCAGGTGCTAGCGCATAGAGCAAGCTCCCTCCCGCTGCGAAGACGATCGCCAGCAGGAAAAATCGTTTGATGCCGTGGCGATCCATCAGCCATCCTACGGGCGCAGAAATGAGGGCACTGATCGCACCGCCCACGCTGCTGAGAGAACCCAGTTGCACAGAGTCGGCTCCCAACCCCACGGTATATATCGCGCCGTATTGACTGGTGAGGCCAACTAGAAAACTATTCGCGGAGAGGCGCGCCGCGCCCACCCGATAATTGTGTTTCTGCCTGTAGATGAACTCTCTAATCCTCCCAGCTACTCTACCGACTACGTTCACTTTATCCTCCTGCGAGTCCTGCAAACCGGAACATCCATTCCTCCCATTGTTGCGCTGTGCTACGTCACGCCCTCCACAGACACATAATCCCGATAGCAGCGCGTATCGGCGTCGCCGCGAGCGTAGGCCTCGTGCCAGCCTTCGGGCACGGTCATCTCTTCGTACAACTGCTCGCGTCGAGCCTCAAGCAGGCGACGAGGACGCTCCATGAAATCCGCAGCACAGGTCACCCGCTGGCCCGTCTCGGACGACAGGCGATCTAGCCAGGAAAGCCCCTCCTCGCAGCGCAGCAGGTGATGGTCGAGAATCAGCGTATCCACGTGGCGGGCCAGCCGCCGCGCGTTCTTCCAGGCCATCTCCCGGTGCTTCGATGAAAGCCACGCAAGATAGAGGGGCGGCCCGCCGGCCAGCACGATGTCCGGCTGCCAGTCCCGTATCAACGATACAGCCTCACCATCGAGAAGTTGGATGTCCGAAGCATGCACGAAAACAGTATCCTCCCACTCAATGCGGGTCATCATCACCGTTCCAAGTTTGGTATTCGGTCTCCCGTGCGGCACAGGTAGGGAGAAAGCCAGTAGCCCATCCCTTTGCCCCTCCACATTCGGAAGACTCCTGCCCAACACCTTGCCTAGAGACTCCCTGCGGCGCAGCATGTTTTCCGAAAGCCCTTTGGGTCCTTTGGTCCAGAGCTGAGCCGTTCGGCACAAGGGCGCTGCCTGTTGAGCTTCAAGCTGATATGGATTCGCGTCCGGCAAAGGGACGTGATCCCCGTGGAAGTGGCTCATTACCACATCGGTGGCATCCTTCAGTTCTGCCAGTATTTTCCGGCGCACCTGCTCCCCAACCGCCACCTGCGCTGGATGGGGAAGCAACCCGTGGCGCCGGTAGCCCAGCGCCAGTCCAGGATCAATGACGATTTTGCGGTTCTCGACCTCCACCACACAGGAGAGACCGCGTACTCCCACCGACTCCGCTCCAAGAATCTCAATATGCATGTCATGCCCAGGCAATCGTGAACTCGCTACTTCTTCGAATAGTCCTTCTCACCAGCGCGTACTGGCACTGTGAGCCGATTCTCCTGAGGGACAAAGGGGCATGTGTACTGCTCGCTATATACACACCAGGGGTTATACGCCCTGTTGAAGTCGAGAATCCACTTGCCATCGGCGGTGCAATTCTTGGCAGCGTCGAGATCGAGATACCGCCCTGCGCCGTACGTTTCCTGACCGGACGTCGCGTCTCCGAACGGAACGAACAGTTGCTCCTCTTCAGCATCGCTTTTGTAAGCCTGAAGCACACATTCCTCGCCACCGATCTTGAATCGGAATTCGCCCCATCTGACAAAGTCCCGTTCCTCGCCCTTTGTGTATGCCATCCTCACCGTCTTTGTGTCCTTGTGCTCGTGAAGCTCAATCTCGAACCTCAAGTCGGGGTCGGGCGGGTAGTAGTCGAATCCCTTGAACTCAGCGCGGCCTTGGGGAGGGATCGGTGATTGCCAGTGCTGCCCGAAGAACCCATCTTTCTCCCTACGCTCTCTCTCGATCTGTGCCTTCCACGCATCAATTCTCATGGCAGTTTGTCTCCCTCTTTACGTCTAACTTCTTCGCCCCCAACAACCGTACGTAACCAAAGTAGTAGCGATGAACTTGAAAATCACCAAAGCCTTGCCGCCAAAAGACTGCCCGCCAGTCCCGCCGCACAAAGTCGGTCGCCAGAGGGCATTCGATATGGCGAAAGGCAAACCGCACGGGCCAGAAAGATTGCTCCGGCTCGAACTCGCCATAGTCCAGGATGAGAAACTGCCCGCCAGGCCGGAGCGCCCGGTAGACGTTATCCACGATGCGCAGTCGATCCTCCTGGACAAAACCATGCAGGACGAAGGAAATAAAAGCCTTGTCGAACTCATCACGGTAGGACAAGGGCTCCTCGATGCGCTGCTTCTCCATCGTGACGTTGGAGAGATGCTGGCAGCGGCGTCGGGACTGCTCCAACATCTCCGGCTCGATGTCCAGCCCTACAATCCGCCCTTCACCAGAGAGATAGCGGGCCATCAAACAGGCGTTGCGCCCGCTACCCGATCCCAGATCGAGAATGGCGTCTTCCGGTTGGATCGCCATATCCCGCACAACTTGGCGGATAAAGATGGGGTAGGTGCCGCCCGTGATAAAGTTCATCAGCGCGTCGTAGTAACGGGCCTCCAAACCCTTGACCTCAACCTTGGAGTCCGAACGGCTGTACGTCTGGTTCAAACTAATACCTCGCTTTCTCCAAGACCCTAAAGGTTCGAGAGGCCTTTGGGCCTGGCAGCCGTCGCGTCAACAGCGCCTCCATACCGATAAACGGGACCAGAAACCCCCGTGCCACAGTGCGCTGAAAGTTGCGCCGCTCAATGGTCGTCAGACGCACACTCACCGTTCTGATGTCCTCCCAATGATGGGTATAGCCTTGGGCCTTTCAACCCGCTTCCGGCGCTCCACAAGATCGTGTATTTCTTCAAAGGACTCGGCCAACTCGTGCATCGAGTCAAAGAGGGCATCAACCCTCGTCACCACCGGCTGGAACTCGGTGTTATCCCTCATCCTCACGAAATTCGGGCTTCCCCTCCTGCCTAAGACGACTTCACAGTCCTCGAATATCCCCATAGCTGACTTTAGCTTTCTGACGTCGCCATGCTTGCTCTCATTCTCGTCCTCCTTGGGCGAGGTGTTCTTCCTCTTCTCCACGAGAACCGACCTGCCGTCCTCAAAGAGATCGAAAATGTAAAAATCCCTTGCCGTCCCCATATGATCGGAGATGATGTTCTCGCCGTCGTTCGAGCCAAGAACAACCCTTATTTTCCTCATATTCCTCCCTCGTCAGTCCGGACTGAAACTCTTCGCGTTTCCACACATTCGGGTACTCGCTTTACATCATTTGGATTGCCTTTGCGGGACAGGCCTGAGCACATAACCCACAGCCAACACACATGGCTGGATTGGGATCGGGCATTTCATAAGGAGCTTCTTGCTTGAGAACCTTTTGGGGACACGCAAGCACGGCGAGGCAGATACCCCCGTCGCATTTCTCGGGTTGACATTTTCTATAATCCACCACGACCATCTGCTTTGGCACTGTGCTTCTCCTTGGCTGCTTTGTTCACCTCACTCTCCAATTCCTCCTCCAGTTCATCCAATTGCTGGAGCATCTTCGGCGACACCGAGTGGGCAGGCCATCGACGCTTCAGTTCGGCTATCTGCCTTTTCAGCTCCTCGATCCGTTCTCTACTCATCCGTCTCTCACCGCCTCCGCTTTCTTCCCCGGCCTCGGCCCGCGGTGGATGACCTGGCCTTTCGATTATCGGTGGCGTAGAAACCTTTGCCTTTAAAGATGATTCCCGTGGGATGGATGACGCGACGCACCTCGCCCCCACACTCCGGGCAGGTCTTTATCGCATCGTCCGTGATAAGCTGTTGGCGTTCGAATCGCACGCCACAGACCTGGCATTCATACTCGTATAATGGCATATCTGACTGTCCTCTGCGTCATCGCGTATCCTACCGTCGACTCAAGCCCGATTTGCGATAGCCTCTCGCAACGTACTCACTGCCAATCCAGCACAGTGGACGCTCTCGTCGGGCAGGCCATCCAGGGCTTCGATCAGGTCTTCCGACCGGACCTCGCTGGCTTCATCCAGCGACATCCCCTGTAACATCGTTGTCCACCAACAGTTCGCGCCCCACGCGCTCCCACAGGCGGGCGAGATAGCCAGTTGCTACCATCTTGAATTCACTCTTTCAGCCTCCACGAGCAGCTCCAGGAGAATCGTCGCCGCCCGCTCGACCAGCACGGCGCAGGAGCCGAGGCCGCCCGGCACGTAGACCACCGTCTCACGCAGCCTGGCGCACTGCGTGTCACCGAACTCGGCCAGGAAACGCCGCCTGTAGCGGGTGGCGAGCGTGAGGGCCGGCCGGTCGCTCTCGCCCAAACCCTTGCGTCCGAGCAATCCACCAATGACCAGCACCCCACCGCTCAGCGCGCCGCACATCTCCTGCTGAGTATCGCCCACGCCGCCTGCAAAGCCGGTCGCCATCCGCGTGCACTCCGAACTCAGGTCCCCCAGCACATGCTCGCCCACGACGAGCAATATGGCCTCTGCTCAGTGGTAGCCCTGGTGGACCAAGTCGCCGGCCCGCGCGCCCCTCCCTCTTGGCATAGAATCCTCAGTCACCCGACAGCCCCTCCTTTCTCCTGTGCCCTCCAGCTACCAACGTCCCCACTGGCGGCGTGCGCATCGACCGCGACCTCGCCGGCCATAGTTCCCACGGCTGGATGGGATCGGTGCAGGTGCACGTACCGGTGCCGGTTCTTGCAGCGCCAGAATAGCCCCATTCGGGCAGGCCGAAAGTCAAGCCTCGCACTCCCGGCATAGACCCTGCTCGACTTGGGCCACACCATCCACCAGCCGTATGGCACCGGTCGGACAGGCTTCGACGCACAGGCCGCAGCCTGTGCAACGCTCCTCGTCAACATAGATCACTGTTACCACCCCTCAGAACTTGATCTTTCCCTTCCTGAATCCCTTGAGCGGCGACAGCATCCCCAAGATCGTGCTTCTCACGATTCCGGAGATAAAGGGATTCATCGGCATCGACCGCCCGTCTATCTTGACCTCCGTAGTCGGCTGCAAGGAGATGCAATCCTCCACGCTGCCGCTTCCGGAGACGATCTCGCGGGCCAGGTCGTAGCAGGTTTCGTGGCCGCAACTGCCGCAGTCGAGATTGGGCAACTTGAAGGCTCTCTCCTCCACCAGGTTGGCGATCATGCCCACCTCGTCCCGACCGAAGAGAGGGACGGCAACCCCTCCCATCTGGTCGGCCGGTCCGACGGCGCAGATAGCCAGGCCGTCGAATAGGTCTTCCGACCGATCATGGTCGGCATCGTCCGGCTCTCCTCGCAGACAGACGATTTTGGGAAAGGTCTTCTCTTTCTTGAAGCCCTCGACGAGAACGGTGTCCGCCTCCAGATAGGGTATGATGTTCTCCAGGCTCAACGACTTCTTCCAGAAGACTGCCGACTCCTGCGGCGAGATAAACCCCACCTGGCTGACAGTTTCCCCCAGCGCGACGGTGTCCTTCCCTGAGAGGTCCAGGTGATGGGATGAGTGCTTGATCACAGCCACCTCATGGCCCCTGTCAGTCAATTCACGGGCCAGGGCATGGGCCAGCGTGGTCTTGCCGCTGTTCTTATACCCGATAACGCCCACGACTTTGAGCATCTTTCTCCTCCACAAAGACCTCCGAGGCTTCAGGCGAACCACAGGTTCGCACAACCCCTGAGAGCCGGGTTCAATCTGCCGTCAACCTGTCCAGCCGGCCCATGGCCTCGGTCAACTGCTGCTGCAGCATCTCGGCTTCCTCCCGCAACCGGCCTATCTCGTCCTGCTCGTACTCGCCTTCGACTGAGGACTCCTCGTGGTCGTGTCCAAGGCTCGTGCTGCACGGTTCGGCCCCCTGCAACTCCCCGCCCAGGTACTGCTCCAGGGCATGGCGCACCGTGCCCGTGGCACCAGTCGCCGCCTGGATGCCATACTGCTGGAAGAAACCGATGGCCCGTCTGCCCATCCCGCCAGCGAGCATCACGTCGGCTCCATGGCTTTTGATAAAGCCCGGCACCTGCCCTGGCCGGTGTTGGCCATAGGCGGGATTCTCCACAGTGTTGACCTGACTTACCTCTCGCCCGTCGAGATCCACCAGAACGTAATAGGGACAGCGCCCAAAGTGCGGACTCACCACACTGTCCAATCCGTTGCTATCGTCTGCCGAAATCGCGACGCGCATCGGTTCATTCCCCCTTCTCCAGCCGGTCGAGCCGCGCCATCCCCATGCCCATTCCCATGCCACGTCCCATTCCCCGGCCCATCCCCATTCCGGCGTGCGCCTGGACATTGGCGTCAGCGATGGATTGAAGCTCGCCTGATTTGAATGCCTCGACGGCCTCTCGCACCGTCCCGCCGCCGAAAAGGTAGATGGGCACACCGGCGGACTGGAAGACGTTGAAAGCGTTGGGGCCCATATTACCGGTGACCACCGCCTGCGCCCCGCACTCGACGACGAACTGGGCAGCCTGGA